>CAYNNN010000004.1:0-78552 GCA_964398665.1 uncultured Gammaproteobacteria bacterium
GCTGCGCCAACCTCCTGGTTTTCTCGTCGATCCCAATCAGCCCTGATTATGCCTTGATGGCAACCACGCGCACCACTGCGCTTAAACCCCGGTGTCCATCACCCTCCATGATCACGCGCTCGGTCTCATCACAAATTGCCAGTGCGAGTGGCCCCAGTTCGGCGCGCAGCAGCTCCGACGTATACAGCAATTCCGGATCACGCGGTCCGCCGCTGGCATGCTTCAACTGCGCGGGCGTGTAGGCCTCCAGAATAAAGACGCCTCCGGGGCGCAAAGCGGCTACACAGGCTTGATGTACCTGACTGCGCAAATTGGGGGGCAGGTGGCAGAAAATGCTGATGATCCCGTCCCAACTGGCCGGAACGATCGGGTAGGTCGCCAAATCATCCAGCACGGTGGTCAGGGTCACACCCTGCTGCCGGGCCAGGCGCTGAGCCTTGGCTAACCCTAGCGCAGAACTATCCACGGCCGTTACGGCATGACCGCGTGTGGCCAGATACACGGCATTACGGCCTTCACCTTCGCCCAGGGAAAGAACGGCGCTCCGGGGTGGTAACCGGGGCGCGACTTCACGTAGCCAGTCATTGGGTCGGGTTCCGTAAAAATAGGCTTCACCCGCAAAGCGCTCGTCCCAAAAGCTGGCCATAGGGGTTAATAAGTCGGCATGCCGGGGTCCACCTGCCTGGCCCAGGCATCCATGCCACCGGTCAGATTGACCACGTGGGTGAACCCCAGGCGTTCCAGGTAGGCGGCCACCTGAAAGCTCCGCACCCCATGATGGCAGATCACCACAGTTTCCTGCATCCGATCCAGGGTCAGCGCCTGCTGGGGAATTTGCCGCATGGGCACCAACGTGGCACCCGGCAAGCGGCAGATGGCATGTTCCCACGGCTCACGCACGTCCAGCAGCAGCGGCGGCTGAGTGACATGCGCCAGATAGCGTTGCAGTTGCGCCGGCGTCATATGCTGCATGTCCGCCACCTAGAACTGGAACCGGGGCGGCTGGGGTGCGTTGCGCAGCGGAGGCACGCAGGTCTCAAACAGTACCGTGCTACGATAGGCGTCGAAGTCCATACGCTCTACCCGTTGCGCCACCATCACAGGTGCCGAACCGACCGTGACAAACAGCCGCCCGCCCAGACGCAGGCACGCTGATACCCGAGGGTCAAACTGTGGTAACGAGCCGGTCAGCACAATCACGTCATAGGTACCTTCAGCGCACCAGCCCAGCTCAAAAACATCTCCGGTTTTCGCCGTGATGTTGCCCAGTTTCAGCGCCGCAAACCGGGCCTTGGCTGCCTTGACCAACTCAGGGCGAATGTCCAGCGTGTGTACCTGAGCAGCCAGATGCGCCAGACAAGCAGTCACATAACCACTGCCCGTACCCACTTCCAGCACTTTGTCGCCCGGCAATACTTCCACGGCCTGCAACAACCGGGCAGCTACCCGAGGGGCCAGCATTTCCTCGCCCCCGCCCAAAGGCAGGGGACTATCGGCAAAGGCCAGCGCCTGAAGTGCCGGGGGTACAAATTGCTCCCGAGGGACCTGAGCCATCGCATGCAATACGCGGCCATCCAGGACATCCCAGGTACGAATCTGGCCCACCAGCATGTTGTGCCGGGCCTGGCTGTTTTCATCAAGAGCGGTTGCGGTCATGGCGTTTAAGAGTGAGTGCGATTATCAATGAGTTGCTGCACAACACCGGGATCAGCCAGGGTGCTGGTGTCACCCAGATTGTCCAGCTCGTTCTGGGCAATCTTGCGTAAGATCCGGCGCATGATCTTGCCAGAGCGGGTCTTGGGCAAGCCGGGCGCCCACTGTATCACGTCCAGGGTGGCGATTGGGCCGATTTCCTTGCGCACATGCTGAATCAGTGCGCGTCGCAAATCTGCACTCGGCTCCAGACCGACCATCAGGGTGACATAGGCATAGATACCCTGCCCTTTGATATCATGGGGATAGCCGACCACAGCCGCCTCTGCCACTGCCGGATGCAAGACCAGAGCACTCTCGATTTCTGCTGTCCCCAACCGATGTCCGGAGACGTTCAACACGTCATCCACCCGACCCGTGATCCAGTAATAGCCATCTGCATCGCGCCGAGCACCGTCACCGGTGAAATAAAAACCTGGATAGGGACGCAGATAAGTATCCAGAAACCGTTCATGATTACCATAAAGCGTGCGCATCATGCCCGGCCAGGGCTGGGTGATCACCAACACGCCCTGGGCCGGACCTTCCTGCAACACACCGTGTTCGTCCACGATTCCCGGCACCACCCCAAAGAAAGGCCGGGTCGCCGAACCCGGCTTCAGGGGGGTAGCCCCCGGCAGCGGTGTAATCAGGTGGCCACCCGTCTCGGTCTGCCACCAGGTATCCACGATGGGGCACCGGGTTTCACCCACCACCCGGTAGTACCACTCCCAGGCCTCGGGGTTGATCGGCTCGCCCACACTACCCAGAATGCGCAAGCTGGTGCGCGCAGTCCGCTGTACGGGCGCATCACCCAGACGCATCAGCGCCCGGATCGCCGTGGGTGCAGTGTAAAAGCTGTTGACCTGATGCTTGTCTATCACCTGCCAGAACCGGCTGGCATCGGGATAGGTTGGAATACCCTCAAACATCAGGCTGATGGCCCCATTGGCCAATGGACCATAGACAATATAGCTATGTCCGGTCACCCAGCCGACATCCGCTGTACACCAGAATACCTCTCCTTCATGATAATCAAAGACATAACGGAATGTCGCTGCCGCATGGAGCAAATAACCCGCCGTGGTATGCAGCACGCCCTTGGGTTTACCTGTGGAACCCGAGGTGTACAGAATGAAGAGCGGATCCTCGGCTTCCATCGGTTCAGCCGGACAATCGGCACTGGCAGCTTGCAGCAATTCCTGATACCACAAATCCCGCCCAGCCACCCAGGCCACCGGATGACCGGTATTGCGCACCACAATCACCCGTTCTACTTCGGGGCAGGCTTGCAGGGCCGTATCCACATTGGCCTTCAACGGCACGGCTTTACCCCCCCGCAGTCCCTCGTCGGCCGTGATCACCACCCTGGCGCCGGCATCCCGCACCCGATCCCGCAGGGCTTCCGGGGAAAAACCGCCAAAAACCACCGAATGCACAGCCCCGATCCGGGTACAAGCCAGCATCACCACAGCAGCTTGCGGAATCATCGGCAGGTACAGGCAAACCCGGTCGCCCTTGCGCACACCCTCGGCCTTCAACGCATTGGCAAACCGGCAGACTTCTGCATGCAATTCACGATAGCTGAGGGTTCGGGACTGGGTGGGGTCGTCACCTTCCCAGATCAGGGCCGCCTGATCACCGCGCGTCGCCAGATGCCGATCCAGACAATTGACGCTGACGTTGAGCTGAGCACCTTCAAACCAGCGAATCTGACCCTGCCGCAAGTCCCCGCTCAGCACGTGGGTCCAGGGTCGCATCCAGGTCAGCAACTGTGTGGCCTGTTCGCCCCAGAAGCCTGTCGGGTCAGTCACCGATTGCTGGTAAAGAGTTTCATAGCGCTCGGGATTGATATGCGCCCGAGCGGCGAGGGTTGCGGGAACGGGATAACATTTTTCGGCCATAAAATTCCTAGTCAGGTGGCGAGGGCAGCCCCATGATAGGCAAGGCTGCCGTCGGGGGCAACGGCCTATGGGATAACCCAGGGCAAATCAGGCCCGCCCCTGCCCCAGGCGTACCCGCTGGGCTTCTGCAAAATCCAGCATGCGCTGGATGGGCTGCAAGGCGCGGCTCCGAATAGCCGGATCAATGGCGATACCAGGGTCGTCACTTTCCAGAACGGAGACCATTTTTTCCAGGCTATTCATTGCCATCCACGGGCATTGCGCACACGATTGACAGGTCGCGCCCACACCTCCGGTCGGGGCCTCGATGAATTGCTTGCCCGGGGCAGCCTGCTGCATCTTGTAAAATATACCCTTGTCAGTGGCCACGATCAGCGTTTGCTGTGGCAACTGGGCCGCTGCCTTGATGAGTACACTGGTCGAACCGACCACATCAGCATGTGCCACTACGTCGGCAGGCGATTCCGGATGCACCAGCACGGCAGCCTCCGGATGCAGGGCACGGAGCCGCTGCAGCGCCACAGCGCGGAATTCTTCATGGACGATACAGGCACCTTGCCACAACAACATGTCGGCACCGGTCACCCTCTGCACGTACGCACCCAGATGCCGGTCGGGCGCCCACAGGATTTTTTCGCCACGCTCGGCCAGATGCTCAACAATGGGCAGGGCAATGCCCGAAGTGACCACCCAGTCGGCCCGCGCCTTCACGGCCGCACTGGTGTTGGTATAGACCACCACGGTACGGTCAGGATGCTGATCACAAAACGCACTGAAGGTCTCTGGCGGGCAGCCGGTGTCCAGCGAGCAGGTCGCAGCCAGGTCGGGCATCAGCACCCGTTTTTCCGGATTCAGAATTTTGGCCGTTTCCCCCATGAAACGCACCCCTGCCACCACCAGGGTGCTGGCCGCATGCCGATAGCCAAAGCGGGCCATTTCCAGCGAATCCGCCACACAGCCACCGGTTTCTTCGGCCAGCGCCTGCAATTCGGCATCCGTGTAGTAATGCGCCACCAGTACGGCATCCCGTGCCTTGAGCAACTGCTTGAGGCGCAGCCGCAGCGTTGTGCGGGGCGCAGGGGCAAGACTCAATTTGCGCGTTGCAGGCATTAACATGGCAGATTCCTCACAATTCAGCAAATTTGCGCCACCAGAGCCAGCGCGACACTTCAACCCGCACTACCCCCCGGATGCAGCCGCATGCGGGGTGAAGCATTTGATAATCGCCACGGCCTGACGCTGGCAGGCGCGGTACAGCTGGGCCGGACGATGATGGCCCACCCGTTGCTGACCTGGCACGGCTTCCAGTTGGCCCAGGGCCAGGATGGTTTTACGGAAATTCCGCTTGTCCAGCGGCATCCCCAAAATTATTTCATAGACCTGTTGTAATTCACTCAAGGTAAATTGCTCCGGCAGAAACTGAAAGGCCAGAGTGGAATACTGCACCTTGGCAGCCAGCCGCTGGCGTGCAACTTCAATAATTTCACCATGATCAAACGCCAGCGCCGGCAGATTTCGCACTGGAAACCAGGCCACCGCACTGGCGGCCGGATTGGGATGCGGTTTCAGGGCTGCATGTGGCGTCAGTGCATAATAGGCCACACTGATCACCCGTTCCCGAGGATCACGCTGTGGGCTGCCAAAGGTGTACAACTGCTCCAGATACAATTCATCCAGCCCGGTTTCTTCGGTCAATTTGCGACGTGCCCCGGCTGCAAGATCCTCATCAATACGGATGAACCCGCCCGGCAAGGCCAGCATCCCGGCAAAAGGCGCCTGAGCACGGCGAATCAGCAGCACCTGGAGTTGCGCCTCCTGCAGGGTGAACAACACCACGTCCGTGGTAACTGCGGGATGCGGATAAACATAGTGGAACACGGACAGCACCTGGAATATGACCCAGCGCCACCATGATAGTGTCAAAAAAACACGATGTCAACCCAGAGATCACCTGATCCGGGCGGGTTGCGCTCATCCCGCCCGGACATCCTGCTCATCAACTCAGCTCAAGACCAGTCCCCGCCGGTAGTTCCCAAGCACTGGACGGGCTATAATACGGGCCATTACTACCCGTGGTCAGGTTCATCATGCTGCCTTCCTGCTTCAAAGCCTACGACATTCGTGGTCAGATTCCGCGTGAAATCAATGAGGATTTTGCCTATCGCCTCGGCATGGCCTACAGCCGTTATCTCCAGCCCAGGCAAGTGGTCGTCGGCTATGACGTGCGCCTGAGCAGCCCGGTACTGGCCCAGGCCCTGATCCGGGGGCTGACGGAAAGCGGTGTGGATGTCATCGACATTGGCCTCTGTGGCACGGAACAGGTTTATTTCACCACATTTGCCCGCAAGCTGGATGGCGGGATCATGGTAACGGCCAGCCACAATCCTAAAGATTATAATGGATTCAAATTGGTACGCGAAGATGCCCGGCCTATCGGCGGCGACAGCGGCCTGCCCGAGATCGCGGCCCTGATGGCTGCGGATGATTTTACCCCGGCAGCAACGCCCGGCAAGATTGTCCAGGATACCGATACCAGTGCCTATATCGCGCATCTGCTCGGCAGCATTGACCGCAGCCAGCTCAAGCCCTTGCGCATTGTCTGCAACGCTGGCAACGGTGCGGCGGGGCTGATTGTGGACCAGTTGGCGCAGCACCTGCCCTTTGAATTCATTCGGCTCCAGCATGAACCGGATGGTAACTTCCCCCAAGGCGTGCCCAACCCGCTGCTGCCGGAATGCCGGGTGGTCACCATCGAAGCCGTCAGGCAGCACAAAGCCGATTTGGGCCTGGCTTGGGATGGTGATTTTGATCGTTGCTTCTTCTTTGATGCCCAGGGTCGCTTTATCGAAGGCTATTACATCGTCGGCCTCCTGGCCAGCGCCCTGCTGGCCGAACATCCCGGCAGCACGATCATCCACGATCTGCGCCTGACCTGGAATACCATCGCCCAAGTTCAGCAGGCTGGGGGCGTGCCCATGCCCAGCAAAACCGGGCATGCGTTTATCAAGGCCCGGATGCGGGAAGTCAATGCCTTGTACGGTGGCGAGATGAGCGCCCACCATTATTTCCGCGAGTTTGCCTATTGTGACAGTGGGATGTTGCCCTGGCTGGTTCTGACCGCGCACCTGAGCGCGACCGGGCAATCGCTGGCGGCGCTGGTGGAAGCCCGGATGGCTGCCTACCCGTGCAGCGGGGAGATCAATTTCACGGTGCAGAATCCCAAAGCCGTGATGGATGCGATCGTGGCTGCCTATGCCTATGATGCGGCACTACTGGACACAACCGACGGTGTTAGCCTGGAATTTGAGCAATGGCGCTTCAATCTGCGCGCCTCCAACACGGAACCGCTGCTGCGCCTGAATCTGGAAACCCGTGGCGACCGCGACCTGATGCTGAGCAAGACCTCCCAGCTGAGCGGCTTCATCCAGCAGATTGGGCAAACCCTGACTTAGCGCACTGCCCGCTTGGAATTCAACTTCAGCGCCTGGGCGGAGCTGGCCGCCCGCGACCCGGAGGCCTTCGAGGCCCAGCGGCGGGCCTTGCTGGATGCATTCATCCAGACTTTTCCGCCTGAGCGCCAGGCCAAGCTGCGGACCTTGCAGGCACAAATCGAGCAGATGCGTGCCCAGGCACCCACTCCGCTGGCAGCCTGTGATCAGCTGGCCGAACTCATGTGGACGGCGTTTGCAGGTGACGACGGCCTGATTGCCTCGCTGGCCAGAGTCAAGCAGCGCCTGTTGCAGGCCCAACAAGACCTGCCGCCCGAGGGCACGCTGCCTGGCAACGTCATTCCGCTGCCTCCCCGTCACAACACCCCCGGCAAGGGCTGAAGCCTCAGCTCAGGACAGGGTAGCCCAGCTTGGCCAGCTGGGCGGCCAGATCAGGTAATGTGCAAGGCGCGGCCGCCACAACCACCACCTTACCCACCGGCACATCTACCGTTACCTGCTGCACCCCGGCCAGGGCACCCAGCCCCGTGCGGATGGCCTGGGCACAGCCCTGGCACTTCACGTTGGCAACCTTGAATTCAAACTGCACGGTGATGCGCCTGCCAGTTGCGACCACAATCCAGAAAAGCCCGGTAACCCCCCAGATTGGCCAGGCTTCTGAACCCCAGGGACTGGAGATACAGCTTGGCCTGACCACTGCGCGCCCCGCTGGCACAATACAGCAGGTAGGGCCGCTGCGGATTTAGCGTTGCCGCCGCATAGGGCAGTTGCGGCAACGGCACGTTGATGGCATTCGGCAACGCGTTGGAGAGAAATTCGCCTTCAGAACGCACGTCGATCAGCTGGGCACCACTTTCCACCCAACCGCGCACCTGTTCGCAATTTGGATAATCTTGCAATTGCATGGGAACCTCGATAAATCGCCAATTGCGGACAAGTATATCAGAGTTTGATTATCAAGCCTAGCGGGCCTCACGGCCCCCGATAGCCAATAATACCCGGTCCAAGCGTCGGGTTGAGAGCACCCGGCGCAGCAAGGCCAATACCTGACTGGGCCGGGTGACGCGATAGCGGGGTCTGGGATGCCGACTCTCCAGTGCATGAATCACACAGGCCAGCACGGCTTCTGGTCCCAGGGTAAAGGGTGCTACCGCTCCTTCCTGCTGCAAGCGCTGTTCCTGTCTGGCGTACACCTGCGCAAAACGACTGGTGGTCGGCTGGATATGACGTTGATAAGCCAGATAGCTGTTGGCGCGGAACCGGCTGCTGATCGGCCCCGGCTCAATCAGGCTGACCTGTACGCCAGTGCCTGCCAGCTCCAGCCGCAAGGTATCGGTCAGGCCTTCCAGGGCAAATTTGCTGGCGTTATAGGCACCGCGCAACGGCAATGCCACAAAACCCAACAGGGAACTGTGCTGGATAATCCGACCCTGCCCCTGACGCAGCATCACCGGCAGCACCTGGCAGGTTAACTCATGCACGCCAAATACATTGGTTTCAAATTGCGCCCGCAGCGCGGTCCGGCTCAAATCTTCCACAGCACCGAACTGACCGTAACCCGCGTTGTTGAACAGCGCATCCAGCGTGCCCCCGGTGCGCTGCAAAACTGCTGCGACTGCTGCCTGAATGGAGGCCGAATCGTCCACATCCAGTTGCAGACTTTCCAGACCCTGCTGCTGTAGCCTGGCCACAGCGTCCGGATGCCGGGCTGTGGCAAACACCCGGTAACCACGTGCCTGCAAACCCAGTGCCACCGCCTGGCCAATCCCGCTGGAACAACCGGTGATCAGGATGCTTTTAGGTTTCATGCGGATTTCAGCGGCGCATACCGGGCAAACGTCTGCACGGCGTCGGTAAAATGCCGCCACAACACCGGCGGCACCTGAGCCTGATAATGGGGTGCCAGGGCCTGGAACTTGGCATATTGCGCCGGATAGGGTCGGCTAGTAAAGCTTTCCAGCGGATAGCCTGCCTGGAGAAACCGGCAAAATGACCGTAAATTCGAGGTTTTGTCCGCACAGGACAAAGCCAGCACCTGCGGGGGTGCATGGCGCATCCGGAGTGCATAACGCTGATTACGTACCTCCCAGCTTTCCGTCTTGTCCGCTTCCGAAACCCACTGGACCCAGGCGGCCACCTGCGGATTTCCCAGCGCCTCGGATAATTGGGCTTCGGTATAGGCACAGTCTTCGATGATGTCGTGCAGGAAACCCGCCGCCACCACGTCCGCCGCCTGCCCGGCTTCCTGCAACAACCAGGCAACTTCAACAAGGTGGATGAAATAGGCCGGCCTATCCACACCGGGAGGCGCTTTACGGTAGTGCCCCGCCTGACGATGCGCGGCCTCGGCCAAGCGCATCGCCCGCCCAATCAATTCATCGGCTGCGTTCATCAAGACTCTTGCACGGTTGGACAAGGCGCCCAGATTAGAATGCGGGCCAGATAAATTCAAGCATTGCACCCGGCAGCGCCCTAGGTCAGCCGACCCACACCGCACTTACCGGCAAACCGTAACGCCCCTGTCAGCCCCAAGCCGGAAGTGGGTCCGGAAATTTTTGCCAAGCCACCGGACCACGACGCATTTCCACATCAGTCAGCAGCGCGCTGTCCAGCGCAGCCGTGATACGCACCTGATCCAGCCCTTGGCCGATAAAAACCAGTTGCTGGCGGCGGTCTCCGTAACGCCCTTCAAATTGGGCCAAAATATGCTCTTGGTGTTCAGCCTGCTTTGGCCAGTCTGCCCGGTGTACCGCGTCCCACCAAAACCCGGCCTTGCCCAAACGTAGCAGCCCCCCGGCTTGCGACCACTCACCCGCGCTGTCATGACGGGTCGCCAGCCAGAAATAACCTTTGGAACGCAGCAGCGTGCCGCCCCGTAACCCTTCCTCCAGCACAGTTTCCAGACGCTGGGGATGGAAAGGCCGCCGGGCACGATAAACAAAGCTGCTGATACCATATTCCTGAGTTTCGGGCTTATGGGTCCCCCGCAGCGCTTGCAGCCAACCCGGTGCCTGGGCCGCACGCTCAAAACTGAAGCGCCCTGTATGCAATATCTTGTCTAGTGGCACTCGGCCAAAACTGGCAGAGATGATTTCCGCCTCGCGGTTAAGCTGGCGCAACGCATGCTCCAGACGCTGACGTTCAGCCTCCGCTACTAGGTCGATCTTGTTCAGCACGATGATATCGGCAAATTCAACCTGATCTACGAGCAATTCCGCAACGCTGCGCTGATCCTGTTCTCCCAGAGATTCGCCTGCTTCCCGCAGTGAACGGGCGCGATCCAGTTCGATCGGGAAATTTACTGCATCCACCACGGTTACTAGGGTATCCAGACGGGCAATTTGCGCAAGCGTCTGGCCATCCTCAGCTTCAAAGGTAAATGTTTCTGCAACGGGCAGCGGCTCTGAAATGCCGGTAGATTCGATAACAAGATAATCAAAATGTCCGGCCTTTGCCAATCGTCCCACTTCCAGCAGCAAATCTTCCCGTAAGGTACAACAGATGCAACCGTTACTCATTTCAACCATCTTGGCCTCAGTACGTGACAGCGCCGCGCCGCCAGAACGCACCAACTCAGCATCAATATTGATCTCAGACATATCGTTCACAATGAGGGCGACACGCTGACCCGTGCGATTGTGTAAGATGTAATTCAGCAAGGTGGTTTTACCCGCCCCCAGAAAGCCGGAGAGTACGGTCACCGGCAGGCGCCGGTCGGATTCAGGTAGATACATGCTCATGCCCATACAAAAATGCAACCAAGTTGCGCGTTATTCTAAAAACGCTGGCGTCAAAATGCAACTAAATTGCAAATAGAATCATGAACCGAGCTGCCGCCGGATCGAGGTCGGTTATTCCACCACCTTGACCGTAGCACCAAAGCGCTGCTCGTAGCGGCTGAGCAGGGCGGGCATCACCAACAAGGCAAACAGCGTGGAAAATATCAGCCCGAATACCAGCGAGACGGCCATCGGGATCAGGAATTGCGCTTGCAGGGAGCGCTCAAACAGCAAGGTGGTCAGGCCTGCAATCGTGGTCAGCGAGGTGAGCAGGATCGCCCGCAGCCGTTGGCAGGCCGCCTCAATGGCTGCCACGACTACGGGCAGACCCTGCGCCCGCTGGAGCCGGTAAAATTCCAACAACACGATGCTATCGTTCACCACAATCCCGGCCAAGCCAAAAGCGCCGAACAACGACATCAAGGTCAATGGCATACCCATCACCCAATGGCCAAAGAAAATCCCGCCCACGCCAAACGGGATGGCCACCATGACCAGTACGGGCCAGCCATAAGAAGCAAATGTCCACGCCAGAATCAGGTAAATCATCAGCAGGGCATAGAGCATGCCCCGCTGCATGTCGGCAAAGGTTTCACGCTGATCGGCACTGCGGCCTTCCAGGGAGTAGCTCAGACCATGACGCTGGGCCAGAACGGGCAGAACCTCGGCCTGCACCTGAGCCAGAATTTCGGCGCTGGTCATGATGCTCTGGTTGACATCTGCCGTCACCTCCACCGCCAGGGTGCCCTGGGCGTGGCGCACGGCTTCAAAACCTCGGCGCGGGCTGAATGTGACCGCATTGGCAAGCGGCAGACTGTCACCACCGGGCAGCAGCAGGGGCAATTGCAACAGGCCGCTCAGGGCCGACCGCTCGCTCTCCGGCAATACCACACGGACTTCGATCTCGTCAGCGCCTTCCTGGAAAAGCTGAACCAGATGGCCGTCATAGGCATCGCGTAGTTGCCGCCCCACACTATCGGCCGTCAGACCCAGGGCCAGGGCCTGCGGAGTCAATTGGTACAACCACTGTTCCTGACCATAAGGCAGATCATCCTGAATGGCACTGACGCCGGGATATTTTTCCAGCGCCGTCGCCAGTTCCAGGGCAGCAGCCTTCAAGCTTTCCACACGGGCACCGCTGAGGCGAATTTCAATATCCCGCCCCGGCGGCCCGCCCCGACGGGAGTAGAAGGTCAGGGTCTCAATTCCTGCCGGGGCTTGGACTTTGGCTTTCCAGGCTGCCAGAAAGGTTTCATTGCGCACGCTACGCTGCTCGGAATCTGTCAGCTCCACCATCACCGCACCGAACTGATCCCCCCGATTACCCCGCCCCGCCCCGCTGAACGCACCTTCACCCAGGTAAATCACGGCACCGTTGACCAGTCCGCCACCCAACTGCTGGTCAGTAGCCATCAGGGCTTGCTGCACCTGTTCCAGGAATGCTGCGGTATCAGCGCGGGGCGTGCCTGCGACAAACCCGACGTTGGCATAGACGATATTGCCTTCCGGGGTTGGAAAGAACGTGAAGGGCACTCGCCCGCCGACCATGAGACCAATACTCAGTAACCACGCCGCCAGGGCAATGCTGAGCGTCAGACCGCTATGCGTGACGGCAGCGGTAACCCAGGGCCGGAAGCGCACCTCGCGCAGGTTGGTCAATTGCCGTTCCAGCCAGCGACGGACTCGGCCCGGCTCCTGATGACCCATGCGCAGGAACGTGTGGCGCAGGTGAGCCGGTAAAATCAGGAAACATTCCAGCAGGGAAGCCAGCAGGGCGCAGATCACCACCCAGGGAATATCGGCCAGAATCTTGCCCATGGCGCCACCGATCAACAACAGTGGCACAAAGGCCACGATGGTGGTCAGCGAGGAAGCCAGCACCGGTGCCAACATCCGGCGCGCACCCCCTTCTGCTGCCTGCAGGGTATTTTCCCCTTGCTGGTGGTGGGCATACGCATCTTCACCCACCACGATGGCATCATCCACGATGATCCCCAGCACCATGATCATGCCAAACAGGCTGATCATGTTGATACTGCCACCGATCAGCCACAGGAAGAACAGCGTGGCCATAAAAGCGGTGGGAATGCCCCAGGCTACCCAGAACGCTACTCGGCCATTGAGAAAAATCAGCAGGGTCAGCACGACCAGGGCCAGCCCCATAGCGCCATTGCTGAGCAAAAGCGCGATGCGCTGCCAGACCAGATTCCAGGTTTCATCCAGCACCTGAAGCTGGAGACTGGCTGGAAAGGCGTCGCGCCGGGTATCCAGCCAGGTTTGCAGAATCCGGGCCGAGTTGAGCGTGTCGCCGGTATCGGAACGCTGTAGCAACAGCTCCACCGCCGGCTGGCCCAGATAGGTGACGGTGGTCTGGCCCGTGCGTGCCCGCCGGGTCACGCTGGCCACATCGGCCACACGCAGCAGACGGCCTTCCACATCGGCCAGCAGGGGCAGGCCGGCAAATCCGGCACTATCACGCTGTTGCTGCACCGTACGCAGTTGCCGGGCGGCTTCGGCCCGCCCCAGAGTGCCGGCGGGCAAGTCCAGGCTATGCTGACGGATGCGGTCCCCAATCTGGGCCAGACTTAAACCCAGGGCATGCAGCGTGGTGGCCGGGGTCTGAATCGCGATTTCCTCTTCAGGCAGGCCAGTGATATCGATCTGGCTGATTCCCCGACTCAGCAACTCCTGCTCAATCTGGCGCACCCAGGGGCGCAATTCACGCAGGGCCAGCCCGGCGACGATCAGCCGGGCGATGGGTTCGGCACGCACGACCCGACTGACCTCCGGGGCTTCAGCTTCCTGGGGCAGGTTACGTACCAGGGCAATCCGATCCTTGACCCGCTCCAGGGCGTCCCCCATATCGGTACGCTCGGCATATTCCAGGGTGATCGAGGCGATGCCCTCGGCCGCAGTGGCGGTCATCTTGCGCAGATAGTCCAGGGTACGCAGTTCCTGTTCCAGCACATTGAGCACCGAGGCTTCCACATCCTCGGCCGCTGCGCCCGTCCAGACCACCTTGATCGTGATGGTTTCCAGCTCGAACGTCGGGAAAAACTGGGTGTTCAATTTCCCCAAGGCCCAGAATCCAGCCAAAAACAGCATCACCATGAGCAGGTTGGCCGCCACCGGGTGATAAACGAAGGTACCTAGCCAGTCACCCTGGTGCTTGAAGGCAGATTTCATGGTGCGCTGCGGGCCTGGACCTTGAGGCCGTTGGCCGCATTGGGTAGTTGCATGGCCAACAGTTGTGCGCCTTCAGTCAGTTGACTACTTTTGAGCAGCACCTGGGTACCGGGCGTGGCCGGGTCACGGTATTGCCCCCAATATTCCACCGGAACGCTACGCAAACGGTCATCCACCACCTGATAAACCCGATCCAGACCGTACAGGGCGCTCGCCGGTGCGCTGAATACCCCGCTGACTGGCGGGAGCGTCAGCCACAGACTTACCGGCTGACCAATGGCCAGATCAGCAGGCGCGTCCAGGTAAAAATGGGCATCCCGGCCCCCGCTGGTCTGGTTCTGGCGTTGGGCCAGCCGGTCCAGGTGCAAGCGCAACGGCAAGGCCGGGCTATCCAATTGCGCAGTGAGGGTCTGGTTTTGCGCCAGCGCCGCCTGAATCCGGGGCACTTGCCCCTGCGGCAACTGGGCCCGAATTTCCAGCCGGTTTTGTGGATACAGGGTCAGCAGCGGGTCACCCAGGCGCACCCGTGCCCCGGCAGCGATCTGCACTTGCGTGATGACTGCCGGGTAAGGAGCACGCAGCTCGGTGCGGCTCAAATCCAGGGCTGCCTGAGCACGCAAGGCTTGAGCACGCTGACGTCTGGCCTCCAGCTGCGCCAACCGGATCGGGTGTTCCCGCAAGGCGTATTCACGCTGCTGCACGGCCAATACCTGCCGGGCCTCGGCCTGTAAGGCCTCATCCAGGCTGGTCTGCGCCATGGCCTGACTTTTGAGCAACTGACGCACCCGTGCCACACTGCTGCGGGCCAGCGTCAGCTGGAGCCTGTCCTGTTCCAGGGCCAGCTGGTCATTGGCCTGACGCAGGCGCTCGGCCTCAAGCTGGGCATCCAGTTCAGCCAGATCGGCCGCGCGCTGAGCCAGCAACAAACGCACCTCCTGGTCATCAAACTGAACCAGTACGGTCTGGGCGGCAACCTGCTGGCCTGCCCGCACCGGTACCGCACGCACTTCCGCACCCAACGCAGCACTGAGTACCGCCTGATCCGGCGATTCCACCTGGCCATAGAGCAGCACGCCGGGGGCCAGGGTTTGCAGCCGTACCGAATGCAGCGCCACAGGCCAGACCTGTTCCGTGGCTGCACGCACGGCGGGTTTGGGTTTGGTGGCTATCAGCAAGGCGACGCCCAGCAAGGCAGCCATGAGAATCAATAGGGGCAGGATACGGCGGAACAAGGCTTTCATGGTCAAAGACCGCCTCAGGCGGTGACGCAAGGCAGGGCGCATTCTGACGCTGACCCCGGCAACGCGCAAGCGTTCCGATCCGCCCGCCTGGCATTTTTACCCACGCTTGCAAGCGCCCTACAAATAAGATAGATTATCACTTATATTCGACGGTCAGCCAGCCCATAGCCAGCCAGCCTACCTTGCAACCTGCTATGAGCGTGTGCCATGACCCCTACCATTGCCCAACCGTCCCGACTGACCCTGCTGCCGTTGGGTGCAGCTTTATTTGCCAGCCTGCTTCAGCCTACCCTTGCGGAAGATCAGGTTCTACCCGCCGTGACGGTACAAGGCACGGCTGAAGCTCAAGAAAATACCGGCTATCAGGCCACGCGGACGCGCGTGGGCAAGGTGGTTCAGGACCCGCATGAAATTCCCCAGGCAGTGACTACCGTTACCCATCAACTCATGGAAGAACAGCAGGTCGGCTCGCTGCGGGAGGCGCTGCGCAACGTCTCCGGGCTGACTTTCAATGCGGCTGAAGGTGGGCGTTCCGGCGACAACATGATGCTGCGGGGATTTTATACCTTTGGTGACATTTACCTGGATGGCATCCGCGATACGGCACAATATAACCGTGAGACCTTCAACCTGGAGCAGGTGGACGTCCTGCGCGGGGCAGCCGCCATGCTGTTCGGGCGCGGCCAGGCAGGCGGGGTGATCAATCAGGTGAGCAAAACGCCCTTGCTGACCGACCGCAATAAAATCACCGGCAGCTTGGGTACTGATGACTATGGCGAAGTCACCGGCGATTTCAACAAACGTCTGGGTGACACCACGGCCCTGCGGGTCAATGTCATGCACCGTGACGAAGGCAGTTGGCGGTCCAACCCGGCCACGGGGGATGAACCGGAAATCCACCGTGAGGGTCTGGCGGCCAGCCTGGGCATTGGCCTGAGCACCCACAACGAATTCATCCTCAGCCATATCACAACCACGACCGATGACAAGCCGGATTACGGTTTCAGCTTCGACACCGCCACCCGTGAGCCTAATACCAACTTCCCGGTGGATTATTACTGGGGCACGTTCCGCAACTTTGACGAAAGTGAAACCAACGTCACCACCCTGACCTACACGCATCGCTTTGCACCCAAGGGTGAATGGCGCACCCAGTTGCGCAGTGGCCACTATGAACGCAGTTATTGGGCACGCACGCCCAGTGCAACGCAGGCACCGAATGCAGAAGGGCTGGTGCTGGGTGGAGCCAATGGCACCACACCCAACGCCGGACCGACCCGGACCATGGATTATGAGACCCTGACGCTGCAATCAGACTTCAACACCCAATTCAAGGCAATGGGCATGAAGCACCAGTTTCTGGCCGGGTTTGAATACCTGCAAGAGGACAGTTTCCGCCACAGTCTGCAAAACCTGGGCGGCACCACGGTGGCCAATCCACCCTTTTTCCGGCCCTACCAGGCCAGTGCCACGGGTGTCCCGGTCAGATTCGATTCAGATTCTTATGCAGTCTATTTCCAGGATACGGTGGAGTTTGTCCCGCAATGGAAGTTTACTTTTGGTGCCCGCCGGGATGAACTGGACGCTGAATTTTCCAGCACCACGTCGCCAGAACTGAGTTACGGCGAATGGAGCACCCGGGCCGCGTTGTCGTTTCATCCCACCGAAGAAACCCATTACTATCTGAGCGTCAGCGATTCATTCAGTCCAACTGCCGATTTGTATCAGTTGACTGTGGTTCCACAACCGCCGGAGCGCAGCCAGGTGATCGAACTGGGCGCAAAGTGGTTGTTGATGGAAGGCGATCTGGCCCTGCGGGCTGCCCTGTATCGGGCCGAGAAGGAATGGGAACGCAACACCGATCTGGAATCCACAGCCGCCATCCTGACCAAGAAACGCCGGACGGATGGCCTGGAACTGGAAGCAGCCGGGCGGATTACCGAGCGCTGGGAGGTATTCGCCGGGCTGGCCCTGATGGATGCCACCATTCTGGAAGTCGCGGAAAACGTCAACGCCACTACCGGCGCCATTACCGTGGCCAACCCAGGCTACCAGGGTCAACAGGCGCGCAATACGCCAGACTATACCTTCAACCTCTGGACGACCTATAAACTCGGCGGGGGCTGGAAGATCGGCGGGGGGGTCGAAGCCAAGGGCGAACGCTTGGGCTACAATCCCAGCGGCGCAGGCGCCATTCCCACTTTGCCGGGCAGCACCGAATTTCATCCCAACACCGCACCTGCGTACACCCGTTGGGATGCACTCGTGGCCTACGAGCAGAAAGACTGGACGGTGCGCCTGAATATCCAGAATCTGTTCGACGAGACCTACTTCGACTCGCTCTATGACAACGGCTCCTTTGCCATCCCCGGCCAGGCCCAGCGCTTCATCCTGACCACCGAGTACAAATTCTAGCCATGTTGCTGACGCTGGAAGGTATTTTAAGCCCGGAAGAACTCATCGCCGTACATACCGGGCTGGCACAGGCGTCCTGGGTCAGCGGCCATGCCACCGCCGGACCACAGGCAGCAGCAGTCAAGCAGAACCATCAGGTAGACGAGCGGGCAGCCCAGTTACCTGCCCTGCGGGCACTGGTGCTACAGGCTTTGCAGCGCAGTCCGTTATTTTTCAGCGCCGCACTGCCCCTGAAAATCCTGCCGCCGTTTTTCAACTGCTATAGGGGCGCGCAGAATCATTATGGTTATCATATTGATAATGCGCTCAGGACCACGCCGGAGGGCAGTTATGTGCGCGCTGACCTCGCGGCCACCTTGTTTTTGTCCGAGCCAGAAAGTTATGAAGGCGGCGTCCTGACCATTCAGGACACCTTCGGCACCCACGGCATCAAGCTCAAGGCCGGGAGTCTGGTATTGTACCCGGCTTCCTCGCTGCATCAGGTTACCCCGGTGACCCAGGGCGAACGGCTGGCCTGTTTCATGTTCATCCAGAGTCTGGTCCGGGATCTGGAACAGCGGCGCCTGCTGTTTGAGCTGGATATGGCACTGCTGGAGTTGCGCCAGCAACTCGGTGAAGCCGCAGCCCCGCTGATGCGTCTGACCGGGACATACCACAATCTGCTCCGGCGCTGGGCGGAGCCTTAAGTCAACCTCAGGTCTTGACCAAGACCCTTGCAGCCAGCCACCCAAGGTGTACTCTCTCCCGCACCAGGCAGCCCGCTGTTTTTTTCATGCCTCGCAACCGCTTCGTTCAGGCACGCATTGCCATTTCTCAAGGCGTGGCAGGGGCACCTGTGCGTCCCTGACCGGCTGTCAGGGCAAAGCGTGCGCCGGGGGTGGCCACTCTGTAGCCGGCAGCCGCCAGTGCAGCCCCGGCAGTCGCGGATTCATAATGATATAGCACCAGACGGGCACACTGGGCCGGGGTGTAGTTGAGTTCCAGTTCTGCCAGGCCGGTATGCGAAGGATTGCCGTGCAGGGCACAGTCGTGGAACAGCCATTCACCGTGCATCCCGTAGCGGTTCAGGATTTCGGGAATGGGCCGGGTATCCCCGGTGTATAAAAACTGCCCAGCCAGGGCCAACCCGTAGGCTGAACCGTGGTCATGATGCCGCACCGGAAAGACCCTGAACCGCCAGTCCTGATGCCAGAACTGCTCGCTGACGGGAATCAGCTGGAACGCGTCCCAATAATTTGCGCCCCCTTCCGCCAGAATGCTGGGGTAATCAGCCAGGCGGCGTTGCAGGGTCTCCAGCAGGCTCACGGGTACATACAAGCGCACCTGACCCCGGAGCGGGGAAAAATAAACCTGATAAAACAGACCTTCCAACCCACCGATATGATCCAGATGCGCGTGAGTGACAAAGACGGCGGCGGGTAGGGGCGCAGCAGGGTAGGCCTGGGCGTAGCGGCCCAGCGTATCGGGGCCACAATCCAGCAGCAGCAGCGGCTGGCCTGCGTTTTCCAGCACGGCTGCGGCACTCCCCAGCGCGATGGCCTGCGCGTTGCCTACGCCCAGAAAGTGCAGACTCAGGGCCATGTACCGCTCAGCGCTCCAGATATTTGAGCTTGTCGGTCACTTTATCCCACTTTGCAGCATCTTCCAGAGCAGGCTTCTTCTCGCTGATGATGGGCCAGATTTTGCTCAGGTCCCGATTCAGGGCCAGGTAGTTTTGCTGATTCCTGGGCAGATCATCTTCAGCAAAGATCGCCTGCACCGGACATTCTGGCTCGCACAAGGTGCAATCTATGCACTCTTCCGGGTCTATGACCAGAAAGTTGGGGCCTTCGTGGAAACAGTCCACGGGGCAGACCTCGACACAATCCGTGTACTTGCACTTGATACAGCTTTCGGCAACGACAAACGCCATGATTTTTTACCTCAGGTTCATGATTGGGGTGGTTTCAGACCAAAGCCTGCAACTGCCGGAGCCAGCGCAGCGCCTGACTGGCAGTCAGTTGCTCGGGCCGCAGTTCGCGCAGCAAGCGCAGGGCGCTGGCCTCATTATCGAACAAATCAGGCTGATTGTGCGCTGCGTGATGCTGACTTTGCTGTTCCAGCTGGCTCAGATAGCCGCGTGCCCGCTGCACCACCCGCTCAGGAATCCCCGCCAGGGCAGCCACTTGCAGGCCATAGCTCTGGCTGGCAGGCCCTTCGCGCACACTGTGTAAAAACACAATCCGACCATTTTGCTCGCTGGCAGCCAGATGCACGTTGGCTACCTGGGGCAGGGTATCAGCCAGCCGGGTCAGCTCGAAGTAGTGGGTGGAAAACAGCGTATACGCCTGATTGATTTCGGCCAGGTGTTCGGCGCAGGCCCAGGCCAGTGACAGTCCGTCAAAGGTGCTGGTACCTCGACCAATTTCATCCAACAATACGAGGCTTTGGGCTGTCGCCTGACGCAGGATATGTGCGGTTTCGCTCATTTCCACCATGAAGGTCGAGCGCCCGCCCGCCAAATCATCCCCAGCCCCGATGCGGGTGAAAATCCGATCAATGGGACCGATCCGGGCTTCGGTGGCCGGGACAAAACTGCCGATATGGGCCAACAGGACGATCAGGGCGGTCTGGCGCAAATAAGTGGACTTGCCGCCCATATTCGGCCCGGTGATCAGTAGCAGGCGCCGTTCCGGGTGCAGGTGCAGATCATTGGGTACAAAGGCCGTCAGGTTGGCCTGCTCCACTACTGGATGGCGCCCGGCTTCGATGCGCAGACCGGGTTCCAGGCTCAGGGTTGGACAGTGCAGGCGCAAACTTTGCGCCCGTTCCGCCAGGCAGGCCAGTACATCCAGCTCAGCCAGGCAGGCAGCATTGGTCTGCAAGGGCACCAGAAAAGGCTGGCAGGTGTCCAGCAGACGCTCGTACAACCAGCGTTCTCGCGCCAGGGCACGGGCTTCGGCGGACAGGGCGCGTTCCTCAAACGCCTTGAGTTCCGGGGTGATGTAGCGCTCGGCATTTTTTAGGGTCTGGCGCCGAATATAGTGCGCGGGCACCAAGGCAGCCTGACTGCGGTACACCTCAATGTAAAAACCCTGGACCTGGTTATAACCGACCTTGAGGTTACTCAAACCGGTGGCGGCCCGTTCCTGCACTTCCAGTTGCAGCAGAAACTGCGCACTGCCGCCTTCCAGGGCACGCAATTCGTCCAGTTCCTCGTCATAGCCAGGTGCAAAAATCCCGCCCTCACGGGTATGGGCCGGGGCCGGGTCACGCAGGGCCTGTGTCAATTCCCGTGCCAGTTCAGGCAGGGCGTTGAGGTCGGTGCGCAGTGCCCGCAAGCGTTCCGCATCCAGGCTGCTGAGCCTGTCTTGCAAGGCGGGGATTCGGGTCAGGGTTTGGCCCAGGGCCGCCAGGTCACGGGGTTTGGCGGAACGCAAGGCAATGCGGGCAGCAATGCGTTCCAGATCGGCCAGGGGGCGTAGTTGTTCACGCAACGTAACCAGTTGGCCACTGGCGAGCAATTCGGCCAAGGCGGCCTGACGGCCCTGCAAGGTGGCAATATCGCGCAGCGGGCGGCGCAACCAGCGCGTCAGAAGCGCCCGCCCGCCGCCGTTTGGGTGCTATCCATGACCGCCAGCAAGGTCGGGGCTTCCGGTCCGCTGGGGCTGATTTCCAGTTCCAGATGTCGCTGGGTGGTAGCGTCCAGCACCAGATACTGCGTGGGCTGTTCCCACAGGGGCGGGCGCAGGTGTGGCAATGCACCCAGCTGAGTGGCTGCGGCATAAGCCAGCAAGGCTCCGGCCGCCGCCAGGGTTTGCGGGTGCTGGCTCAGATCAAAGGCCGTCAGATCCTGCACGTTGAACTGGATGCGCAGGCGCCGGGTAGCTGCTTCCAGCGCGAAGGCCGTTTCGGGTTGGGGCGTGAGTACCCCGCCGGTGGGGGGGACGTAGGCGGTTTTTTCCGGCAGGATCAGTTCGGCAATTGCCCAGCGGGTCAGTAGTTCACTCAGCGCCGCAGCCGTCTGCGCTTCAGCCAGGCGAAATTCGCCGCTACTCAAATCCAGCAGGGCCAATCCATACACCGCACCCGGATACACCGCAGCCAGCCAGGCTTCGCGGCGTTCGTCCAGCAAGGCTGCGTCCGTCAGGGTGCCGGGCGTCAATACCCGTGTGACTTGCCGCTCCATCGGCCCTTTGCCGCCAGGATCGCCCAACTGCTCGGCAATCGCCACCCGGTAACCCAGCTTCAGCAGGCGCGGCAAATACTGTTCAACCGCCTGCACCGGAACCCCCGCCATCGGGATCGGCGCCCCGCCCGAAGCCCCGCGTTGGGTCAGGGTCAGGTTCAGGTTACGACTGACCTGCTCGGCATCCTCATAAAACAGCTCATAAAAATCCCCGAGTCGGTAAAACAGCAAGCTGTCCGGATAACCGCGCTTGAGGGTCAGATACTGACGGATGAATGGGGTATGCTCGATATCAGCGGGCGTATTCACGGACATATAACAGGTCGATGGCGCTTTGGGTGCCGCTCTGGAGCTGGATTTGCAGGCGTTTATGGAGTTGATACCGCAGGTTCAGGGTTTTTTGGGCATCAAACAGGCCCACACCCACACTGGCATACAGCCGGGGGGTCAGATATTTGCCCAAGGTCAGCCCAGCGGCGCTCAGCCCCCCGGTGGTGCTGAGTCCGGCTTCATCCAGCCCCAAGCCCTGGCCCGTGCTTTGGGTGAGGTCGGACGCGCTGCCTAACCCGGCAGCGGCAGCGGCTTCAGCCAAGCCGCCCCCGGCACCGCCCCCACTGAGTGGACGGCCCAGGATCAGATAACCCAGCGCATCGGATTGTTCCATAGGGGGTTTGGCATAAATCCTGGTTTGCGGGGTTCGGGCCGAACCGCTGACTGCCAACCCGGCCACCACCTCGCCCACCGTGCGTTCAGCCTGCAATTGCAACAGTGGGTTATCCAAGGGTCCGGCAAACAGGATACGTCCGTTGCGCACGCTCAGGTTCTGGCCGTAAGAGCGATAACTGCCCTCGACGATCAGCAAATCGCCAAAACCTTCCGGCGCGCCCCGGCCCCGCTCCCGGATCTGAAGCTGCCCGCCCAGCTGCGCCTTGAGACCAAAGCCGTTGAAGCGCACGTCTTCGCCCAATTTGACCGCCAGCTCGACATCCAGCGGCAACGGTGCTGCGGCCGGAGGCTGGTCCATCCGGCGGGCATCGGTAGAAACCGCCACAGCGCCTTGAGGCAGTTCACGCAAGCTCAGCAATGCCTTGGGGACTTCCAGCGTACCCCGCAAATGCAGGCCATTGCGGTCGTGTCGCACTTGCAACGCGGGGCTGATCCGGGCCTGAGCTTCTGGCGTGTTGGCAATCAGGAATTGCTGGCCCGCCAACGCCAACTGCAAGGGCCAGCCCTGATCCGGGTCCGGGGTGAGCTGGCCTTGCCAGCTCAGATGACCTTCTCCTGAGCGCACCTGACCTTGCAGGCGGATGGGCTGGTCGGGTAGCGCATCAGCGCTCAGTTCCAAGGCTTGCAGGTTCAAACCGGCCGGTGCGACAGTCAGGCTGCCCTGGGTCAGGGCCACGCGGCCTTGTGGCACTGGCCGGGCCAGCGTGCCACCCAATTGCAGGTCAATGGCGAGTTGGCCCTGCACCTGTTCCACAGCCGGCACCAGGGCACTGAGCAACCCCCACTCGCTGACTGCGCCTTGCAGGGTGCCCTTGAGCAGGGTTTTTTCCGGCGGGCCAAACAGTGGCTGGGCGTTGAGTTGCGCTTCCAGGTGTGCCCCGCTGGCCAGCCGGATTTGGGCCTGACTGGTCAGGCTCCGGTTTTGAATCCGGGCCGAAGCCTGCACGCCCTGATAGCGCACGCTCAGAGTGTCCTGATCCCGCCGGTAGCGCAATTCGCCCGCCTGGGGCGTCAGGTTGGCGTCAAGCTGCAAACTTGCCAAATCAGCCTTGCCCCTGACCTGTACCTGCCCGGCCAGCTGGCCCTGCCAGGTCAGGTCTGGCGGCAGGAACCGGCCCACAGTGCGCGCATCCACACCTTGCAGATCAAGCTGGCCGTTAAATCCCTGGGGCCGCCACTGGCCCTGGACGCAAAGCCGCGCCTCGGCCTGCACCAGACAGCCCGGCTGGCTGGCCTGCACGCTTTGAGCCGTAGCCGCCAGGGGCCAGGCTTCCGCCAGTTGCCAGCGGCCTGTCTGAGGGCCGTCCAGTTGCAAGCGTTCCCAAACGCCGCGCCATTGCGCCGTTTGAGCCTGCCACTGGCCTTGCCAGCGGGAATCGAGCTGATGGCCCTGCGCTTGGGTATTCAGTTCCAGGGTATGTGTTGCCGGAGTGCCCTGAGCGCGCAATTTCAGGTGGCTGACTTCGGTATCAGCCTGGCGCAACTGGCGCACATCCAGTTCCACCCGAGAGTTTTGCTGGCCACTGACATCCACCTGAGCCGTACCAGCCAATTCAGCCAGTTGTACCTGAGCCGCCGGGATTTGCACCTGCCGGGCCTGGAATTGCAGTTTGGCGTATGGCGTCAGCAAGGGGCCGCCGAGCTGACCTTCCGCCTGCACACGTCCGGAAGCCTGGGGCAGCAGATGGGCCAGGTTGGGGGCGTTCAACGTGAACTGCGCACTGAGTTGTTGCCGGGCATCCAGTTGGCCTTGGGCAGTCAGTTGGGCACTACCGCTGCGCAGGCTCAGCTTGTCCAGTTGCACCTGCTGGCCTGCAAGCCGGGCAGTCAGGGTGCCACCCAGCGGATAGTTGCGCAGTTGACCTTCCAGCTGTTCCAGTACCACGTCCAGCTCAGGCTGGCCCTGCACCAGCTTGCCGGTGCTGCGGAGCACAAAGCCCAGCTTGCCGGGCCATTCACGCCACTGCACCCCCGGATTGAGCTGATCCCCGTGCAGCTGGACCTGCCAGGACGGCACAGGCTGCCAGGCCGCCGCACCTTCGGCACGCAGCGTGCCGTCCAGCGTATCCAGCCGGGCTTGCCACTGGGGTAAGGCCTGGGTATTGCCCTGCCCGGTGAATTGAAGCTGGGCGGCGGGCAGGTCAGGCGCCGTAGCCGCCAGTTGCAAGGCCAGTTGGTACTGCTGGGGTTGGCCACTGGCGTTGAAGCTTCCAGACGCACTGGCAAACTGCGGCGTGCCCGTCAGCGGCCAACGCAGGTTTTCCCACTGATTGCGAACGTCAAACTTCAGGTCGGCCACTTGTAGCTGCGCTTCGGTGTTCAGGGTGGCCGGTTGCTTCAGATGATGGGTCAGGATCAACCGGGTGCGATCACCCGTGGCCTGGAACTGGCCTTGTGCAGCGGCTTCCGGGTGCTGGAACTGCCAGGTGCCGCTGACCGTGAAGGGCAAAGCCTGACGCAATTCCAGCCGGGTCTGGAGTGCCAGGGCCAAATCGCGCAACGTCTGGCTACCTGCCGTCAACTCGGCACACTGGAACTTGGCCTGCAAGGCATCCACAGGCCCATGCAGGGTCAACTGCCCGGCACCCAACTGCAATTCCGGCTGTTGGGGCGGCCAGTGCAGGTTGGGCCAGCTCAGGGTTAAATCCAGCTGCGGTTGGGGCTGGAAAAGCTGAACCTGCACCTGAGCATTCAGCGTTTGCGGGGTAATCAGTTGCTGGTGCAGGGTCAACTGGCGCAAACTGCCCGCCAGCGCCGTCGTGCCCCGTAGCAGGCCCTGCGGGCTGGGGGCTTGCCAATGGGCCTCCAGTTGCAAGGGCCAGTCGTCTTGCGCCTGTACCTGACCGTTCAGGCGGGCCTGCACCTGGGGCAATTGCACTTCAGCGTCGGCCAGCACCACCTGGCTGCCTGAGACCTGGGCGCGCAGGTACAGATTGTCCAGCCGCTGGGGCGGCTGCTGGGCGCGGTGCAAATGAAGATCACGTACCCAGATGCTGGCTTGCACCTGATGCAGAAACGGCAATTGCCACGCCGGCGGCAGGGTCAGCGGCGCCAGCAACGGGGTATTGGGGTCAGGTTCCGGTTCGGGCGGGGTCGGGGGCAGGTGCAGAGTCACACCGCTGGCCCGAATACGCAGCGGCAACGTCCCGCCGAGTAGGGCCATCGGTTCCCAATCCAGGGCCAGCCGTGCAATTTCGAGCTGCAACTCACCCTGTTGCACCCGTAAACCCCGCAGCCGCAGCCCCCGCCCGGCGATACCGTCCAGTTGCTGCACCTGGAGTTGCAGGGGTAAGTACGGCTGTGCCTGCACCAAGGCCAGGCGGACACCTTCGGGCGTGCCCAACAGCCATAAACCGGCCGCCAGCACGGTGCTGACCAGCACCAGCAGAATCCGGAGGCTCAGACGCAGCAACCGGCCCAGCCCGTTCATAAGTCCGGCCCCACACGCAGATGCAGGCGGATGCTGTTGTCTTCATCCAGGCCAAAGGCCAGGTCTATGCTGACCGGGCCAACGGGCGAGCGCCAGCGGGCACCCAGGCCCACCGCCTGAGATAATTCATCACCCGATTCATTGAATGCGGCCCCGGTATCGTAAAACACGGCAGCCCCCCAGTTACCACTGAGGGTGCGGCGATATTCCACGCTGCCGGTCAGCAGATAGCGTCCGCCGGTGGCCGTGCCTGTGGCATCTTCCGGGCTAAGGCTGTTGTAACCGTACCCACGCACACTGTCATCCCCACCGGTGAAAAACCTTAACGAAGCCGGCAGTTGATCAAAATCGCCCGTCCAGGTGGCACCGAGATCGCCGCGTAGCAGCAGGCTGCCCCGCTGGCCCAGCGGCCGCAACCACTTGCCCGTCGCCCGGCCCTGCACCAGCCAGGTACTGGACAACAGCGGCTCGCTGGTCAATAGCTCAAAAAACAGCCGACTGCCTCGAGTCGGGTATACAGGATCATCGCGCCGGGTGCGCGTCCAGTTGGCCCCGGCCAGGAGCAGATGGCTGGTGGATTCGGTAGCACCGATTTCAAACAGGCTACCCTGATAGCGGGCAAACAGGTTGCGCTGCCATTCGCCCCGGCTGAAACTGTGCTGGACACCGAGTTTGAAGCTGGTTTCCAGCGCGGTATCGGTTTCTTCGCGCAGCAGCGCGGTTTGATAATCCAGCCGCTCATCCAGCGCACTGCGCGGTACCCCGTAGTTCAGGCTCAGGCCCTGGCGAATGCCTGACAGCTCCAGACCGGCCCCCAGGGTATGGCCCAGGCTGTTGAGCTGGCGATTTTCCCAATCGGCCCGCAACCGGGGGCCACTGTCGGTAGCAAACCCCAGCCCAGCCGAGAGCTTTTTCCGTGCCCGTGGGGTCAGATGCACCTGAACCGGCAAAACCTGGCCCTGTGCCTCGCTGCGCGGCAGTTGCACGTCCACGGCATCAAAATAGCCACTGGCGTACAGGTTTTCCTGAAATTTGGCGATCAGCTCGGCCTGATAAGGCACATTCGGCACGTACGGCACATAGCGTTGCAGGATGGCTGGACGCAAGGTGCTGCCGCTGAAGCTGACCGCGCCCAGCTGGTAGCGCGGTCCGGTCTGATAGTGCAGACGTAGCGTGGCCTGGTGCTGCTGCGGGTCTATCAGGAGTTCGCTGACGCTGTATTGGCCGTCCAGATAGCCATACGCCAGTGCCCGGCTCACCAGGGCCTTTTTACCTTGATCGTAGCGATCATGGCGCAGCACCTCACCGACCTGAAGCGGAAACTCGCGGCGCCAGGTCGTCAACAGGGCGTCATCGGCACCCGGCCCCAGCAGTTGCAAATCCAGGCTGTTGACCCGCACTGGTTCACCGGGCTGCACCGTGAATCGGGCCTGCCAGCGGCCTTCGGGCAGCGCATCCAGGCTGGATTCCAGGGTAAGGCTGTAATAGCCCAACGCCTCGCAGGCGGTGCGAATTTCATCCGGGGCGGCCCGATAGCGGCGTTGCAGTTCGGTTTCATCGGCAATGTCGCCATCATCCAGGCGCAAATAGGCCAGCGCGTTGGCCTTCAGTGGTTCCGGCAGGCCATCCAGACTGACCTGCACGTTCAAGGCGGCCTGCCCTGTGCCACTGACCAGCAGCAGACCGGCCCAGGCAGCCCGTACTGCGGCCGTGTGGCCGCGCCCACCTGACCTAGAGCTGGGCCACCACGGCACGGAGGTAATCCTCGAAGCCTTGTTTCAGACTCGGGTGCTGACGGGCATATTCCACCGTGGCCATCAGATAGCCCAGTTTGTCGCCACAGTCATAGCGCTTGCCCGCAAACGCATGGGCATAGACGGCTTCTTCCTCCAGCAGCGTGGCAATGGCATCGGTCAGTTGAATTTCGCCGCCCTTGCCGCGCTCGGTAGTGGCCAGAATGTCCATGATGCGCGGGTCCAGGATGTAACGACCCACCACCCCCAGTTCCGAAGGCGCATCTTCCGGTTTGGGTTTCTCGATGATGCCCTGGAGCCGGTACAGGCGTTCGTCCACGGCATGCCCGGCAATCACCCCATATTTCGAGCTATCCTGACGCAGGATGGACTGCACGCCGATGACGCTACGGCCATAATGCTGATAGACCTCGGCCATTTGCTTTAAGCAGGGTGGGTCGGCGGCAATCAGGTCGTCCGCCAGAATCACCGCAAACGGCTCATCACGGGTCAATGGCCAGGCACATAGTACTGCGTGGCCCAGCCCCAGGGCTTGCGGCTGGCGCACGTAGACACAGGTGACGTTGCCCGGCACGATGTTGCGCACCAGTTCCAGCAATTCCAGCTTGCTGCTGCGCTCAAGCTCCGCTTCCAGTTCGCGGTTCTTGTCGAAGTGGTCTTCGATGGCCCGCTTGCTGGAACTGGTGACAAAGATCAGTTCGGTGATTCCAGCCGCAATGGCCTCCTCAGCCGCATACTGGATCAAGGGTTTGTCCACCACCGGCAACATTTCTTTCGGGCTGGCCTTGGTGGCCGGCAGAAAGCGGGTCCCCAAACCGGCGACGGGAAATACCGCTTTGCGAATCGGACGATGACGGCTAGGACGCATGGTATGCTCGACTGAGTTCATGTACTGCGGCGATCAGGGCTGCTGCATGATCGGGATTGATGTCGGGTAAAATCCCGTGCCCGAGATTAAACACATGACCGGAGCCCACGCCAAAATCCGCCAGGGTCTCGGCCACCCCGGCCCGAATCCGTTCCGGGCTGGCATAGAGCAGACAGGGATCAAGATTGCCCTGCAAGGCCACCTGGGTACCGACGCGGGCACGAGCCTGCCTGAGGTCCGTCATCCAGTCCAGCCCCAGGGCATCGGCGCCGCTGGCCGTCATCTGTTCCAGCCATTGGCCACCATTTTTGGTAAAGAAGATCCGGGGTACTGTCTGGCCGTCCTGAACGCGGGTCAGGCCGGCAAAGATACGGCTTGCGTAAGCCAGGGAAAATTCCTGATAAGCCCGTGTGCTTAGCACCCCGCCCCACGTGTCGAACAGCATCACGGCCTGGGCACCGGCAGCAATCTGGGCATTCAGGTATGCGGTCACGGCATCGGCCAGTTTGCCCAGCAACTGGTGCAGGGCGGCTGGATGGTCGTACAGCCATTGTTTGATGAGGGCAAAATTCTTGCCTCCCCCTTCCCCGACCATGTACGTTGCCAGGGTCCACGGGCTCCCGGCAAAACCGATCAGGGGCACGGCCCCGGCCAGTGCGTGGCGAATCAGGCGCACCGTGTCGCAGACATAGCGCAATTCGGTTTCCGGGTCGGGCACGCCCAGGGCCGCAATATCGGCAGGGCTGCGTAAAGGTTTGGCAAAGCGCGGGCCTTCACCCTCGGCAAAGCTCAATTCCAGACCCATTGCGTCCGGGATGGTAAGAATGTCGGAGAACAGGATGGCCGCGTCCAGCGGAAAGCGCCGCAAAGGCTGCAGGGTCACTTCACAGGCCAATTCCGGAGTCTGGCACAAGCGCATGAAGCTGCCTGCCTGCGCACGGGTGGCGCGGTATTCGGGCAGATAGCGGCCCGCCTGACGCATCATCCAGACTGGCGTATAAGCGGTGGGTTCGCGGCGCAGGGCGCGCAGGAAGGTATCGTTTTTCAGCATGCAAGGGCGTCCAGGGTGGCGGCGAGGGCTTCGGGGCTGTAATCCCGTGTCAGTATGGCTTGACCCAGCCCCTGGAGCAAGACCAGGCGCAACTGCCCGGCCTGCACCTTTTTATCCACCGCCATCAGCTCCAAAAACCGCGTGGTACCCAGCTTGGGGGCTTGCGTAGGCAACCCGGCAGCCGCAATCAGCGCGGTCAGCCGTGCCTGTGCGGCTGGTTCCAGCCAGCCCAGGCGCACGGACAAAGCGGCGGCCATGACCATGCCGGTACCGACCGCCTCACCATGCAGCCAGGTACCGTAACCCATCCCGGTCTCGATCGCATGGCCGAAGGTGTGGCCAAAATTCAGCAAGGCGCGCAGGCCCGCCTCACGTTCGTCCGCCGCAACGATTTCAGCCTTGTTTCGGCAGGATCGCAAAATCGCTTCGGTCAGGGGCGTAGTTTCCAGGGCGCGCAAGGCGGGCATCTGCACTTCCAGCCAATCCAGAAAGGCCGGGTCCCGGATGGCGCCGTATTTGATGACTTCGGCCAGCCCGGCGGACAGCTCGCGGGCCGGCAGGGTGCGCAGGGTGTCGGTATCCGCAATGACAGCCTGTGGCTGATAAAAGGCACCGACCATATTTTTGCCCAGCGGGTGATTCACCCCGGTCTTGCCGCCTACGGAAGAATCCACCTGCGCCAGCAGGGTGGTGGGCACCTGGATGAAGCCTACCCCGCGCTGATAGCAGGCGGCCGCAAATCCGGTGATATCGCCCACCACGCCGCCGCCCAGGGCCAGCACGGTACATTGGCGCTCAAAGCGTTGTTGAAGCAGGGCATCGAAAATCGTCGCCCAGGTATCGAGGGTTTTATAGTGCTCTCCGTCGGGCAAAATGACGGTCTGCACGTTCAGCCCGCCCAACGCCGCCTGCACTTGCGCCAGGTACAGCGGTGCCACGGTGGTATTGGTGACGATCAAGACCTGGCGACCCAACAGATGGCGGCGGAACAATTCCGGTTCGGTCAGGAGTTGGGCGCCGATATAAATGGGATAGCTGCGGTCGGCCAGGGCAACATGGAGGATCTGCATGATCAGGAAAGATTACAAGGGAGAACGGGACTTTAATCCCAGCAGGCGCAAGACCTGCCGGGCTGAAGCGTGGGCAGAACCGTGGTCGGTTTCCAGAGTCAGGTCGGCGATTTCCCGATACAGGGGTTCACGTTCGGTGAGGATCTGTTTCAGGCGCGCCGCCGGGTCGGCCGTCTGCATCAGGGGCCGGTTGCGATCGCGCACCGTGCGATCCAGCAAAATGCGCAGCGGGGCATACAGATAAACGATATAGCCACTCTCCTTGAGCAAGCGCCGGTTATCGGCCGCCAGCACCGCCCCGCCACCAGTGGCCAGCACCATCGGACGTTTGGCGGCCAGGTCAGCGATGACTTCACTTTCCCGACGCCGAAAACCCGCCTCGCCTTCAAGCTCGAAAATGATCGGGATCGTGGTGCCGGTGCGTTGCTCAATCACCTTGTCGCTGTCGTAAAAAGGCCAGTTCAATTCGTGTGCCAGCAGCCGACCCAGGGTACTCTTGCCCGCACCCATCGGGCCTATCAGGATGATATTGGGCGTAGATTTACATAAGGCCATCACACCACCAGCGCCGATTTGTGCGGCCTGCGTCACGAAGTTGTTAACTTTTTATGTCTCCCTTATACCACACACTTGCATTCTGCGCGACTATCAGCCATGCTTTCCCCATTACTGCCCACGAAGTTCCGGCTTCAACGGGGTGGTTAGGATTGAGTAGGTTAACAGGTACAAGAGGGTATGGGAATGAAACACACGCTGAGTGGGTGGCTCTTCCTGCTGCTGTGGCTGCAATCAGCCGCTTACGCCGCAGGGTTCACCGGGCCGGGACAGACACACTACATTGAAGTGAGCGTTGATAAAAGCTCGCTGGCGCCCAACAGTTTCGGAATCGGGCCCAGCACCAGCGGGCCGTTTACGGCGACCATCTATGTGCGCGCCTTCAAGGTGGACGGCACGGTGCTGAATTCCACCGAGGAAGTGGTGGGCATGTCGCTGCGCAGTCTGAACCTCGGTGCGCTGTATTACCTCGATGGCGACACGGATCATGAAGACGAGGAAACGGGTCTTCCGCTGGCATTTCGTTCCACGACCCATGGGCTGAACAGCGGCGTGGCCAGCGCGCATTTCCATGCCGGCGCCAGTCCCGGCACCGCGCTGATCGATATTTCGGTCCAGGACCCCAACGGCGTCGGTCCGACCCAATCCGCCACCGTGCAGATTACCATTGAGCGCGGCGGCAGCACCGGCACCGTCGGCGCCATCCTGATCGACGACACCACCACCAGCGGCGTGGTCTATACCGCCGGGATCGGCCAAGTGGATCAGCGCTTCCTGCAAGGCAACCTGTTTGACGATGCCTTCCTGGCCATGCCCAATCCGACCGGCGCCTTCGACAATGTGGAGCTGAGCATCATCACCGGCCCCAACGGCGGCGAACATCTGGCCGCACAAAGCACGACCCAGGGCACGATGACCGGCAAAACCGTACATACCCGCACGGTCAACGGCATCTTCCAGTTCACCCTGCGCAGCGGCACCCTGCCGGGCACCGTGACGGTGCGGGCACGTGCCGACCGGGCCGACAACAATGTCAGCAACGGGCTGCAATCACCCGTGGTTGATGACGCCGTGTTTGTCATTGACGATGGCGTGGTGCGCTCGGTCAGCGTGGCCGGACCGTTTGTGGATGCCGTAGCTGCCAACAGCCAGTCCCTGGTAGTGGACGGTGGCGACACCCTCACCGCCGACGGCATCTACAGCCGCTCGATCCAGCTCATCACCTCCACCCGCTTCGGCCAGGTGCCGCCCGTAGGCACCCCGATGACGATTTTCTTGGGTGACGGGCCATTCATTCCCGATACCTATCCCAACTGCGGCCATGGCGAGTTCCGCTATCAGGGTCTGGACGCCAACCCGACCGAAGGCGGCAACACCCTGTCCATCCCGGTCGGCACCCGCAGCTTTGGCGGGGTGCAGGCGGGCTGCATCATCTTCCTGCGTGGCCCGCATCCGGACCACTACATCCCGCGCATCATCACCGGGATGCTCAGCCCCTATCAGGTGCAGGTGGGTCAGACCTTCCCCGCAGTGGCCGATACCGGCTTTGGTGATGCTTACATCGTCACCTGCCCGCCCTACTTCGGCAATGTGGATAGCAATCCCAGCGTGACGGGAACCAATGGCAACGGCGCAGTCCTGGCGACGGACGGCAAGGGTTCGGTGATCTTCAACATCAACTATCCGGCCAGCCAGATCGGGCGCAACTTCGTCATCGGTGCCGAAGTCAATGGTGGCGCTGTGAACGGCACCGCCGTGACCCACTATCTGGGCGTACCCAATGGGGCCACCTTCAGTGTCCTGACCCCGACGCTGGAACTGCTGGCCGGAAGCACCTACACCCTGCCGGTCGCCCCTGGCGGCAACAGCACGGTGCCGCTCGTGCTGCAACTGCAAGATGGTTCGGCAGTCTCCACCGGTGGCGTGGTCACGGCCCCGATTCCGGGTGAAGCCATCACCGCCGATATCGAAGTGATTGACCCGGATCACGAAGCGGCTATCGCCGCCCGGCAACTGGCGGATGCGGCAGCAGCCTTTGTAGCCCAGATTCGGGCACAGGCAACGGCGGCACGCGATACGGCGGATACTTCAGGCACTGCGAACTGCCAAGCAGCCGCCGCTTTGATAGTGCTGCCGACTTCCACGACCATTCCGGCTGCGAACGTGCCTGCCAATGTTTGCGGTACGCCAGGTGCTGGCCAGACTATCACGGTGGGTGCAGTAACAGTGACCGATCCGGTTGCGGCGCAAGCAGCCGCACAAGCCGCAGCGCGGGCTGCCGCTGCAGCCACCTGCGGCACTGTGGCACAGCATCCGGGGCAAACGCTGTGCGACAATACCCTGACCTACGACTACAGCTATGAGATAGATGTCACTGTGCGTTGCACAACGGCGACTACGGCTGGTAATCCGCCAACCACTACGACCACGACCACTGACCAGCCTGCGACTCTGACGGTATTTGTCACCGGCAGCACGTTGACTGACTTCCTTGACGCGCCATCCACCAGCCTCTGTGCTGTGGCGGATCAAATCGAAACTGAAGCGCAAACCGCCGAAGTGAATGCCGCTTCGCTAGAAGCCGATGCCGATGCTGCCGAGGGTATTGACGCGATGCACAATCCCACCGCGACGGTGACGGACAGCACGGGCAAAGCCTGCGGCCTGTTCACCAACAATTCGGGTCGGGTCTCGGTGCAGATCAATGTCGCTGACCTGCCCAACTCGGGCCGGGTGATCGCCCGCTTCTATCCCGTAGACTTCCCGGTGACCGACATTGTGGAAGTGCAACTGGAATGCGGCCAGCGCGATGTGGTCAACGGCGTTGAAGCCTGCACCGTGCTGACGGCAACCGACGTGCAGGGTAACGCAGCACCTTAACCCTCACCCCAGCCCCTCTCCCGCCAAGGAGAGGGGTAAGATAACAGCGATTTGAAGCGGGCTACGGCCCGCTTTTTTTATGCCCGGATACTGGCGAGCCAGGCCGGGGGTCGCTCTTGCCCCCTCTCCCGTTGCTGGGAGAGGGGCTGGGGGTGAGGGCACTCCCCTCGCCCCAGCGGGAGCGGCTGGGGATGAGCGCTTGTGCTAACATCTGCCTGTTCCCATTGCTATGGAGACCCGCGATGTCCGCCTTAGCCCACACGCGACCAGAAATCCTGAGCGTTGCCGACTATCTGGCCGGCGAACGGGTTAGCGAAATCCGCCACGAATACGTCCAGGGCCAGGTGTACGCGATGGCTGGCGCCAAGTTTAACCATAACCGCATCACTGGCAATGTATTTGCGGCATTATGGAATGCTCTGCAAGGCCAACCCTGCGAACCCGTAGCCAGCGACCTGCTGCTCAAGACCGCCCGCGACCGATATCGTTACCCGGACGTGATGGTGGTTTGCCCCGACGACCCTTCCACCGATGAATATGTGCGGGAAGCACCGATTCTGATTGTCGAGGTGCTCTCCAGCAGCACCCGGCGCACCGATACCACCCTCAAGCGGTCAGAATATGCGGCATTGCCCAGCGTGCAAGAATATGTGCTGATTGAGCAGGATTTTGTTGATGTCGAAGTCTGCAGACGCCAGAACCACTGGCAGTCCGAACATCATTACCTGGGTGATACGGTACGGCTGGAGGCGGTGAATCTGGAAATCCCGGTCGAAGCGATTTATGCCCGGGTGCAAAATGAAGACATGCAAGCCTGGCGGGCAGCACAACAAACCGCAAGCCCGGATACGCCACCCGATGCCTGAGCAATGTGGCATCCGAAGCCCGTTGCGCTTAGACTGGCAGCCCTGTCTTGCTACCTGTGATAGCTTATGAACATCAGTTTCATCGGCGGCGGCAACATGGCCGCCAGCCTGGTCGGTGGCCTGTTGCGCACCGGCACTGACCCTGCCAGCCTGTGCATTGCCGAACCCGATACCAGCAAACATCCCTTTTATACCCAGGCCGGCGTGGCCGTGACCACTGACAATCTGGCTGCTGCCGAACAGGCTGATACCCTGGTGCTGGCAGTCAAGCCGCAAGTGTTGCGCCCCGTCATGCTCGCGTTGGCCCCTTTGCTGCATCAGCGTGCCTTGCGCACGCAAGCACCCTTGCTGATCTCCATCGCGGCCGGGATTCGCACCACGACCCTACAACGCTGGGCCGGGCTGGATTTACCGGTAGTCCGCGCCATGCCCAATACCCCGGCACTGGTACAGTCGGCGGCCACAGCACTGTACGCCAGCAGGCAGACAGTACCCGCCGATCAGAACCGCGCCGAGTCCTTGCTGCGCAGCGTCGGGCTTGTAGTATGGGTGGAAAGCGAGGACCAGATGGATGCAGTGACGGCGGTGTCGGGCAGTGGTCCGGCCTATTTCTTTTATCTCATGGAAGCGCTTACGGAAGCCGGGGTGAGCCTGGGTCTGGCACCGGAGACGTCCCGGTTGCTGACGCTGGAAACAGCGCTGGGGGCGGCCCGGATGGCCCTGGAAAGCAGTGACTCACCGGCCACGCTGCGCGCCAGGGTCACTTCACCGGGCGGGACAACCGAGCGGGCCATCGGCCATCTGGAGCAGCAGCACTGGCAAGCCGCCTTGCAGGGCGCCGTGCAGCAAGCCTGCGCACGGGCACAGGCATTGTCCCAGCACTACGACCAACCCTGAACCGGAGTTTTCCCGATGGGCAGCGACTATCTGATCAATCCCCTGGTGTTCTTGCTGAATGTCTTTTGCGGGCTGTACATCGCCATTGTACTGTTGCGGTTCTGGCTCCAGCAGGTGCGGGCCAATTTTTACAATCCCTTTTCGCAGGCCATCGTGCAACTGACCAACCCGCCCCTGCGACCTTTACGGCGGCTGATTCCCGGTTGGGGCAAGATGGATATTGCCGCCCTGATCCTGGCCTTCAGCCTGCAATTGCTGCTTCTGATGGTGCTGGCCCTGTTGCAGGGTAGCAGCCTGGGACTGGCCAGCCTGTTGGTGCTGACGGTGGCGGAGCTTGTGAATACTGCATTGAACATACTGTTTTTTTCGGTATTCATCCTGGTAATTCTCAGTTGGGTCAGCCACGGTGGCTATAATCCCACGGCAGAGGTTTTTCACAGCCTGGCCAAGCCGGTGCTGGCACCCTTGGGCCGCGTGCTGCCGCCAGTCGCCGGGCTGGACTTTACCCCGATGCTGGCGATGGTACTGATTGTCGTGGCACAGATGCTGATTATGCCACCGCTGCTACAACTGGCGCGCAGCGTAGGTTAGCCATGTCCTGGCACGAGTGGCGTGGGCCGGATCTATTGCTAACCTTGCGCGTCCAGCCACGCAGTAGTCAGGAAGGCCTGCGGGCCGAGGCCGCTCAGCTCAAGGTCCATTTGCGCGCGGCCCCGGTGGATGGCGCAGCCAATGCGGCCCTGATCCGCCTGTTGGCCAAAACCTTCGGGGTCACGCAGGCCCAGGTGCAGGTGCTCAGCGGCCTGACCGGACGCACCAAGCGCGTCCAGATTCTGGCGCCCCGGCTGCGGCCTGCCTGCATCCCGCCCCCATGAGCGACTGGGTGAGCGTGCTGGTCGGGGCAGCCCTGGTCAATAATGTGGCCTTGCAGCAATTTTTGGGCCTGTGTCCACTGCTGGGCGGGTCGCGCCAGTTACCGGCTGCCCACGGCCTGGGCATGGCCACCACCCTGGTACTGACCCTGGGCGCTGGCCTGACCCATCTGGTCCAGCACTACTGGTTGCTGCCCTTGAAACTGGAAATTCTGCAAACGCTGGTCTTTATCGTCCTGATTGCCAGCCTGGTGCAGTTGCTGGAAGCCCTGCTACGTGCCTATCAGCCCATCCTGCACCAGAAACTGGGTCTGTATCTGCCCTTGATCACCAGCAATTGCGCGGTGCTGGGGGTGATGCTGCTCAACGACCATGCCAGTCGGGACTTGGCTGCTGCCCTGCTCTACGGTTTGGGAGCCGGGCTGGGATTCTGGCTGGTTCTGGTCATTCTGGCCTGCCAGCGCCAGCGCCTAGAATTGGCCGATGCCCCGCAAGCCTGGCGTGGGGCGCCGCTGGCCCTGGTGAGTGCGGGCTTGACTGCCCTGGCTTTTCTGGGCCTGGCAGGGCTTGGGGGCACTTGATGTTCTGGGCCGGGCTGGCAACAGCCCTGTTGTTCACCCTGCTGGGCGGCCTGCTGGGTTATACGGCCCAGCGTTGGCCTCAGGCCCGCAGTGATGCGCTGGTCGTGGCCCTGGACGCGGCCTTGCCCCAGTGGCAGTGCGGTCAGTGTGGTTATCCGGGCTGTCGGCCCTATGCGGTTGCCATCGCCGCCGGTGAGGCGCCGATTAATCAATGCCCACCCGGTGGAACGGCGACCATTGCGGCGCTGGCCCAGCTGCTCAACTGCGCGCCTGTGCCGCTGAATACGGCCTATGGCCTGACGCCCCCCGCACAGGTGGCCGTGATTCGGGAGGAAGACTGCATCGGTTGTGTGCTGTGCATCAAGGCTTGTCCGGTGGATGCCATCATCGGCGCCCCCCGGCAATTGCATACCGTCCTGACGGCCCACTGCACCGGCTGTGCCTTATGCCTGCCGCCCTGTCCGATGGACTGCATTGAGTTGCATCCTGCCGATAGCGCGGTGTGTTGAGTCAGGACTACTTTGCCCGCGTAACAAGTAACTTTTCATGAACAATGAGATACCAGAAGATTCCATCCAGCGCATCCTGAAATCCCGCTTGACAGCGGGCAAAAAATCGCTGCTCGTAGCCTATCTGCTGCTTTTTTCCTTAGGGCTACTGGGGGCGCATCGTTACTATCTGCGCCGCTGGAGTTCGGGTCTCCTTTATACCCTCACCCTTGGTTTTCTGGGCCTGGGGGTATTGGTGGATGTGGTGCTGCTGTATTTCATATTCAAGCATGAACAGCATGCGCCCTCCACTGATCCGCTGTACCTGTTTTTGCGTATTTTATTCAGCTACCAAGAACAGACCAAGGAACAGGAACAACAGCAGGAACAAGCAGTCTGGATGCAGGTTCCGCGTTCGCTGGCGACACGCCTGCTGGATGCCGTTGATAATCTGTTCCGGGTTATCCTGTTTTTTGGCGGTACGATTTTTGTCATCCTGTTTTCCCTCTATTCCTCAGGAACACCCGACTTGACCCTGTATATCCTGATGACCATCATCCTGATGGCCGGGTATATTGGTCCCATGGGTCGGATGCTGGACAATATGGCAGTGGCGTTTAGGAGTTACCCAACCCTTGCCCGAGTACCATTGCTGCCGGACATAGTGGATATGGTGGCGCAATTCCATCAATACTATCGCACGCATAAGCCCCGCTCGGTATTCTATTACTGGTTTTACCCCGTTGTTGGCCTGTATTCCCTCATGGTCTCAAAAAGCGCCCGTGAGGAATTTGCCCTGTATCACCGGCTGTTTGTGATCATTCTGCTGACTTTCATCATTGATTCGCTGCTATCCTATGCTTCCACCTATCCGCCGTACCTGGGATGGCAACATTTTCTCCAAAACGTCATCACGATTGCTTTTCTGAATATATTTATCATGATGAGTTCGTTAATGCCGACCGTGACAACCTGTTTCAAATTCCGTTTCTCCGGAAAACGCATTGGCTTGTCGTGGCTGACCACCGTATCGTTGCTGGTTGTAGGCGCCCTGTTTTATCAATTTAGCCAATCTGATATGGTTCCATTTTTATCCAAGGAGCTTATGAAGGAAAAAATGCTCCAGGAAAAATTTCGCACAGATTTAACAACCGCTACTGACATGTTCTTAAAATATTATTACCAGAATATACCCGCTGGTAGCACGGATGAAAGTAGGGTACCCACTTACCATCAGGAACTGACCCATCTGTATCGTCAGCATTTGGGTGGCTTGGCCAAGCGCGATGAGGCTATCGCCCTGAGTATTGTTACGGTGCCTGATGTTGCAGCCAATGTGGTTGGCAACAAATACCCAGCCGGCAGCGCGGCAGCTAGCCCGGAAGGGTCAGGTTCTTGGTTGGGAGTGCATTATCAGGAAGGGTCTTTCAATCAGATTAAAAAGCCCGTCATGCTCTTTTTAATCAGTCCTGAAGGCACGCTGTACCAGTCTTGGCAGGATGTACCCAAACGAATCCAAGGACAATTTGTGCTGCTTAATGAAGCACAGGCCAATGATATTGAAGAAGAGCTCTATGAACCTTCAATGATCTCGCAAGCAGCACTCATGGTGGAATTTGCCAACGCTTTATCCAAGAACAGGCGCACCGTGCAAGACGGCGCAGTCCAGTAGGGTACTACCGGGGCGTACGCCGGAAAACTGCGCCCCGGCTGCGATGCCCACCTAGCAGGCCCCATGCGGCAAGCGGGATTGCCTTGTGTGCGGATACCTGCGACCTTAGCAGGACACACAGCTAGCACGCACTCGATTTACCCGGCAATCATTCACGCCGTTTTGCCAAATACCCGGTTCCAGTCCGTGCGGGCGGTCAGGGCCATCAGCAGGGCCAGAGTCAGAATGGCCCCCACCGTGACGATCAGGCCCGTGACCCCGACGAAGAAAAAGCTGTAGGAAAACAGCACCAGATAAAAAATCTGCCCCAGCGCCAGCCACCACCAGGGCAAACCTGACCCGAGGGCATGGGCCAGGTAGGTCGTGACCAGCAGCACTGATACCCCGGCGGCCAACCAGAACGCCCAGGCAAGCGCCAGGTGATCCACCAGATAGCTGAAGAGCAGATTGAAGGCAAAAAAGCCCGCCGCAACGAATAGATAATGCATGGGATGGATGTTGACCCGACGCACGATGCCCAACGCGGTGAGCAGGACATAAAAGAAGAGCAGGCAGACGGGGGCAAAAAAGCTGATCCGGGCTGCCAGCGGCCCCGGATTCAGCCGCTCCGGCATTAACACCCCGATCGGCTGGGCCGTGATCAGGTCAGCGGCCTGCCATTCCAGGCGCATACCGGTTTCAGCCTGGGCAGTTTTCTGCATCGGGGCCAGACTACCGGGGGGAAAATCCACCGCCGTGAAGTTGGTCTGGACCTGAATCTGTAAATCTTGCACCCGATTACTCTGTGGATCAAAGCGATAATGCCATTCGCGCAGACCCCGGGTCTGGTAGCTGACCTGAAAGCTGCGCTGGGCGCCCGGGGCCAGCTCGAACAACTCCCGCACGCCCTCGCGCTGATGCAGGCTTTGCGGCGCAGCTACCCCATCAAACAGGACGACAAAACGGTCGTAGGTGGCGCCCTGAGCGGGGAGCGGGAAATGCAGGCGCACCTTCTGGGCCACGTGACCAGGGTTGTGTATGAGGTACTCTGCTTTGAAATCGCACAGATAAGTTGGATACCAAACCAGCCCCTTCTGGCGGTAATCCAGACTCAGCTGCACCTGCACGCGGTTTTTGACCGGGAGTAGCGGGCGCTGTTGTGTGGTGCCTGGAATCTGGACGCTGAAGCTAGGCGCGGGTTGCACCAGCGGCTGGCCCCACAACTCAGCCACCGCCTGCCCCAGGCGGGTCGAGGCGTCATCCGAGCGCAGCCAGGTGGTTGTACCCAGCAGGAGCCAGCCTGCCCAGGCGCCCGCAAAAATCACGGCGATGGCAAAAATACGCCAGAGACTCATGGCTGCGCCTGCACAGGTTCCCGATAGGCAATGGCCAATGGCATGGCATCCCCCTGATAAAACGCACTACTGAAAAAATAACCCCGGCCCATGAATTCGGCGGGCAAGGCGGCCAACGGTTGCGCCAGCGGGCTGAAATCACCTTCCAGCGCCTCCAGTTGCACCCGCTGCGGCAGGGCAATGCCCACCTGAACTTCGCGGGCCGGCAGACCCAGGGCCGGCAGCTGGGTTTCCAGACGCCCTTGCAGGCCCAGCTTGTGGGTCTGGCGCACATAGGCCAGTTCGACCTGGGTAGCCTGTCCGGTTGCCAGCGGGATAACCCAATGCTGATCCTGGAGATAGATTTCCTTGCGCACCCCGTTGACTTTCAAGGCCCAGACCTTGGCTTGCGGTACGGCAGGCAGCAGCAGACGACTCCCGGCCTCCGGGGGCACTTCAAGACGCAGCAAGGATAAGGTCTGACCACCTTCGGCAAAACTGGTCAGCCATTGCAACTGGTTCAAGACGACTGGCGGCATGGCCAGGGTCGTATAGGGCGTGACGCGCAAGGTCAGTTGGGCGTTGGGGTCCGCCTGAAGCTGGCGAATGCCGGGTGCCGGGTTGGGCAGTGCCCGCCAGGCACCCGGTGTCCACTGCCACTGGCTATCTTCCGGCTCTTGCCAGGAGAGCCGACCCTCCGGCCCGCGATTGCCCACCACGCTGGGCAGGCTGAATTGTTGCAGGGCAGCTGGAGGCAGATTGAATTCCAGCTCCACCACAGCCGTGCTGCCAGGGGGCCAGCTCAGATGCAGGTTATCGTTGCCGGGACTGACCTGAACCACTGCCGAGGCAGTCCCGGCCCAGCTTGCCCCGGCAGGCAGGCGCAAGGTCACCGGCTCATACAGGGCCTGAAGGGGTTGCAGACGTACCAGCAGACTGAGCCGCTCCCCCTGACGCTGGAGCCGGGTCTGCACTTCAAGGTTGGGCGCCTCCAGCCCGGCGGCAGCCCGCACACTCACGCGCAACGGTTGTTGGGCACCGAAGTGATAAAGGCCCTGGCCATCCGAGACGCCAGGAGTTTCCAGCAGGGTCAGACCCTCGGCCAGCTGGATCCGGGCGCTGTTGCGCACCGCAGGCGGCAGGGCCAGTTGCAGGCCGTATCGGGGCGGGGTGGCCGTCAGGACAGGCCGCAGGGTCAAGTGCACCTGATAGCTGTCTGCCGTCGCGTCGGGCAGCAGGCTGAGCTGATTATTGACCACCAGCAGCAGGCCACCTTGGAGCCGGGTGACTTCTGCCACGGCAACCTCGGCACCAAACAGCGGGATGGGCACCCGAGGCCCCGGCAGGATCTGGCCCTGTAGTTGAACCTGCACCTGAGCAGTGCCGGCAGTCAGCGTGATGTCATAGTGGGCACTGACCAGACTCTGCCAGGCCGGGACCGGGGCCGGGGCCAGTTCACGTTCCAGATGGGCACGGTACAGGGCCTTGAATTCTTCCCAGGGCGGGCTGTCCGCACACACTGCATCCAGGCTTAACAGCGCACCCAGCAGGTACCCGCCGTAACGCCATCCGTTCACGTGAAGCGGGCCGCCAGTTTTTGCTCCAGCCTGATCTGGTCTGCCGTAAAATTCCGGATGCCTTCAGCCAGTTTTTCAGTCGCCATCGCATCCTCGTTCATGGCCCAGCGGAATTCGGCTTCGGTCAGCCGCAAGGGCCGGGGCTGACGCTGACCACTGTTGTTCAGGTGACGGGTGACGGGCGCGGTGCTGGCTGCCAGTTCAGCCAGCAGGTTGGGACTGATGGTCAGGCGGTCGCAGCCTGCCAGGGCCAGCACCTCCTCGGCCGTGCGAAATGAAGCGCCCATCACGATGGTGGCATACCCCAACTGCTTGTAATAGTCGTAGATACGCCGTACCGACAGCACGCCGGGGTCTTCTTCAGGGGGGATGTAGGCCCGCCCGGTTCTGGCTTTGTGCCAGTCCAGAATCCGGCCCACGAACGGCGAAATCAGGGTGACATCGGCCTCGGCGCAGGCGCGTGCCTGGGCAAAATTGAACAGCAGGGTCAGATTACAATGGATGCCCTCACGCTCCAGTTGAGCCGCCGCCTGAATGCCCTCCCACGTCGAGGCAATCTTCACCAGGACCCGCTCGGAGGGAATTCCGGCTTCCCAGTACAAGGCCAGCAGCCGCCGTGCCCGTTCCACGGTGCCCGGCGCATCAAAGGACAGCCGGGCATCCACTTCGGTGGAAACGCGGCCGGGCAGAATTTTCAGGATTTCCAGCCCGATGCTCACCGCAAACTTATCCAGCGCCAGATTGATTTGCTGATCACGCTGTAGGCTTTTACTCTGTGCCCAAGCAACTGCTGCGTCCAGCAGTGGGGCATATTCGGGCAACTCGGAGGCTTTGAGCAGCAAGGACGGATTGGTGGTGGCATCTTCCGGCTGATAGTGGCGCATGGCCGCAATGTCGCCGGTATCGGCTACGACGATGGTCATGGCCTTGAGCTGTTCCAGTTGGCTGGTGGACATGGGGCACCTCGCAAGGGCTGCAAGAAAAATGCCTGCGCAGATTCGGATGTCAGGCTGCAAGCAGCATAGCACAGGCACACGCAGCAGGGATGCTGGAATCGGCAGCCTAAAAAATGCCGGTGACAATCAGGTGCTACGGGCTTCCAGCGTTTCCCAGCGCAGATAAGTGTCGGCCAGGGTGGTTTCCAGCGTGGCCAGTGCGGCCTGTTGCTGCTGGATTTGCATTTTACCCTGCTGATAAAACTGCGGCTGCTGCATCCGCTGCCGGGCCTGCTCCAGCTGAAGCTCGAGTGCTTCAATCTGCTGCGGCAGCGCCTGCAATTCCTGCTGTTCCTTGTAGCTCAGTTTGCGCACCGGCTTGGCAGGCGTCGGGGTTGCAGGCATCGGGGCCGATTTGCCAGAACGTTCTACAACCGGTGCAGGCCGCTGGCGCAACCAATCGTCGTAGCCCCCCACATATTCACGCACCACTCCTCCGCCCTCAAAGGCCAGGACGCTGGTCACCACCTGATTCAGAAAAGCCCGATCATGGCTGACCAGGAGCACGGTGCCGCTGTAATCCACCAGCAGTTCTTCCAGCAGGGCCAGGGTATCGGTATCCAGGTCGTTGGTGGGTTCGTCCAGCACCAGAACGTTGCTGGGCTGGGCAAACAGCCGGGCCAGGAGCAGCCGGTTGCGCTCGCCCCCGGACAGGGAACGCACCGGCTGGCGGGCTCGGTCGGCGGTAAAGAGGAAGTCGCGCAGGTAGCTGATGATGTGCACCTGCTGGCCGTTGAGCAACACCCAATCATTGGCGCCGGCCACATTGGCCAGCACAGACCGTTCAGGGTCCAGTTGCACCCGGTATTGATCAAAATAGGCTACCTGCAACTGGGTGCCCAGGCGCACCTGACCTACCGTGGGAGACAGCTCGCCCAGCAGCAGGCGCAACAGAGTGGTTTTGCCGCAGCCATTGGGGCCGATGACGCCTACCTTGTCGCCACGCAGCAAGGTCAGATCCAGCGGCTGAATCAAGGTACTTCCGCCAGCGATGTAACTCAGGCCCCCGGCTTCCAGCACCAGTTTGCCGGAACGTTCAGCCTGCTGGGCCACCAGCTTGACGGAACCCGATTGCTCGCGTCGGTGGGCGCGTTCCTGACGTAGTGCCAGCAACCGCCCGACCCGACCCATGTCGCGGGTACGCCGGGCCTTGACCCCCTGACGAATCCAGATTTCTTCCTGAGCCAGCAGCTTGTCTGCGTCAGCCCACTGTTTGGCTTCGGCCTCCAGCAGCGCAGCGCGGCGTTCCTGATAAGTGGGATAATCACAGGCAAAATCCAGCAGCTTGCCCCGATCCAGTTCGATAATCCGGGTCGCCAGCCGGGCCAGAAATTGTCGGTCATGCGTGATGAACAACAGGGTTCCCGGCCAATTCAGCAAGAAGCTTTCCAGCCAGAGAATTGCTTCCAGATCCAGATGGTTGGTTGGCTCATCCAGCAACAGGATATCCGGCTGGCTGATCAGTGCCTGGCCCAGCAACACCCGCCGCCGCAGACCACCCGAGAGCGCAGCCACATCCTGCTGGGGTTCCAGGCCCAGCTGGGTCAGCAACCGTTCGATGACGGCCGGCTGTTCCCAGGCGTGGGCGTGGCCGATGATTTCCTGACCCTGGGCCAGGGTTTGCAGTTGCTCCGGGGTGGGGTGGACCACCTGCTGGAGCTGCCAGTTCCGACCCAGCGCCAGGCCCAGCGGCCCCAGCCCGGCGGCCACTGCCATGAATACCGGCCCGTGCAAATCCTGGGGGACTTCCTGCTGCAACCAGGCCACGCGCAAGCCGGCCACCGAACTGATTTGCCCGGCTTCAGGCGCGATTTCTCCGGCAATCAGCCGCAGCAAGGTGGATTTCCCGGCCCCGTTGCGTCCGACCAAGGCCACCCGTTCTCCGGCGGCCAAGGCCAGGTTCACGCCATCCAGCAACACCACGGCGTAGCCTAGATGGACTTCACGCAGACTAAGCAGGGTTTCAGCGGGCATCAGCGGTTACGCACGCAGCCGCCTGCCGAAGCCCGCAGGCGTACCGGCGCCACGCAGCGGAAACAGCGGGAGCTACTTGATCTTGGCTTCCTTGTACAGCACGTGTTTGCGCAAGGTCGGATCAAATTTCTTGATCTCGAATTTCTCGGGCATGGTGCGCTTGTTCTTGGTCGTAGTGTAAAAGTGCCCGGTGCCGGCGGTGGATACCAGACGGATTTTGTCACGCATGGGAGGTCTCCTGCTGAGGGTTAGATTTTCTGACCTTGGGCGCGCAGGTCGGCCAGGATGGCGTCTATGCCCAATTTGTCAATGGTACGCATGGCATGGGCGGACAACCGCAGTTTCACCCAGCGATTTTCGCTGGCGACCCAAAACCGGTGGACTTGCAGGTTCGGCAGATAACGCCGCTTGGTTTTGTTGTTGGCATGCGAAACGTTGCAGCCAATCAGCGGGCGCTTGCCCGACACTTCACAGACCCTGGACATACTCTTTAAGGCTTGACGCTGGAAAAACCCGAGTTTATAGCAAAGCCACGCGCTTGAAACAAGCTGCGCCCAAAAGCAGGGCCAGTACTCGTGCTGCGGGACAGCCGACAGGCCGGATGCACGGCCATGGTGTCCGGGCAGGCATCCGACGGACACCGATGGCAGCGGGCTTGGCCGCAGCCCCGTTACAAGTGACGCCAAGCCGATTACAATCGGCGCTTCCTCTGGTGTAGACCCGGCTCATGAAAACCCTGCTTCAGCATCTCTTCAAACCCAAATGGCAACATCGTGACCCGCAGGTGCGCAAACAGGCGATCCTGGCCCTGCCGGCCGAGGAAACCGAATTGCTGACTGCATTGGCGCGCCGCGATACGGTCGGTGCGGTGCGGCTGACTGCCTTGCGGCGCCTGAGTGATCTGGCCTTGTATGCCGAACGGGCCCAACAGGATGATGATGCCGAGGTCAGAGAATTTGCCCAGCAGCGACTGCGCCAGCTTCTGGAAGGCGGGCGCGCTGACGGCCCGGTACTGGCAGAGCGTCTGGCGTTTGTCCGCACCGGCCATCCTGACGCCGGTTTGCTGGAATATCTGGCTGTACAGGCACAGGAAACCGAATTGCGTGCCCTGGCCATTGCACGGGTCAGCCGCGAGGCCACGCTGGTCGAAGCAGCAACCCGTGATGCCACCCATGCCAACCGCATGGCAGCCTTGAGCCGCATCCAGCAGCCTGCGGCACTGGAGCGTGTGGCCAAACTCATGCGCACCCAGGATAAACAACTGTACCGGCAGGCCCGCGAACGCCTGGATGCCTTGCAGGCGACTGCCGTCGGGGTGGCACAGCAACAGGCACAGGCCTTGCGTCTGTGTGAGCGTCTGGAAAGTCTGGGCCGCAGTGGGCGCTGGGAGCAGGACAGCGCCTTGTTGCGCGCCTGGCATGAACAGTGGCAGGCCCTCAACTGCACCGACAGCGCGCTGACCACCCGTTATTACACGGCTTATCAGGCTTACACCCAGGCATATGCGCATCATTGCCAGGAACGCGATGCCCGTGCAGGCGCCCTGATACCCGTCCGGCAGGCCAAAAAGGAAGCCTACGCCGCCTTGCAGGCCTGGGCACAGGCACTGCCTAACCCGCTGGACGATCGGGCAGCTGTTGCTGCGGCGCTGGACGCCCAGGTAGCCCACTGGCAAAGTCTGGCCGTCTTGCCGGATGATGAGGAAACCGTCTGGCAGGCGCAGTTTCAAAGTTGGCTCCACGCAGTCCAGACCCGGCTGGCGCAGGCCCAGCAACGGGAAAGCTGGCAGGCTGAACATGCCGCCTGGCAGCGCCAGACCCAGCATTTGTTGAGTCATCATACCTTGCTTGGCGAGACCGCGATCCAGCAGTGGGAGGCTCAGGCCAAGCAATTGCGCACCCGGCTCCCGGCGGGCCTGGAATTTGCGGGTCTGGAGGATAAGCTGGACGCCCTGCGGGCCAAACAGCAGCAGCAGGCCCAACTGCGCACCCAATTACTCACCGAACTGCCCACCCAACTCGACCAACTGGCCCAGTTGTTGACGGCCGGCAGCCTGACCCAGGCGGATAGGCTGCACGAGCAGCTGCGCAAGCAACTTCAGCAGTTGCAGGCCCTGGGGGTCGGGGACAAAGCCTTGCAGGCCATCCAGAAACAGTTTAATGCCCTGGAGCCTGAGCTGCGCCAGCTAGACGCCTGGCGCGCCTGGGCGACGGATACAGTACGCGAGCGCCTGATTCAGGACATGCAGGCGCTGATCGGCCAGCCACTGAGCCCGGAAGCCCTCGCCAAGCAAGTACATGCCTTACAGACCGAGTGGAAGAAGCTTCCGCACAGTCAGGGCGCCCAGACCCTATGGTCCCAGTTTCACGCCGCTGCTCAGCAGGCCTATGCCCCCTGCCAGGCCCATTTTGCGGCCCAGGCCGCTCAGCGCCAAGCCGCCGCGACCGCCCGCAGCGAATTTTGCGACCGCCTGGAATTATTCATTGATACCACAGACTGGAGTCAGGTTGACTGGGCTGCGATTCTGGATTTCAGCCGGGAATGTCGCCAGCACTGGCCCAGCCTGGGTGATACCGAACGTGAGGCGCATCGTAAACTGCAACGGCGGTTTTTGAGCTTGCTGGATCGGCTGCTGGCACCGCTCGAAGCGGAACGGACCCAAAATCTTCAGTTGCGCAGAAAGCTGATCGGTCAGGCGCACGCATTGTTGCAGCAAGACGATCTGCGGGCCAGTATCACAGCCTGCCGCCGCCTGCAACAGCAATGGCGGGTGACGGTACCCGGCAAACGTGAACTTGAACAGCAACTATGGAACCAATTCCGTCAAGCCTGCGATGCAGTCTTTGCCCGCCGTGACCAGTGGGTTGCAGAACGGCAGGCTGCCCTGGCCAGCCAGCAGGCAGCCCGTGAAGCCGTCATCCAGGCGCTGCAAACCCTGGCAACCACCACGACCCTGGCCACGCTGGCCGAGGCGCAGGTGCAGGTGCAGACACTGGAAGGTCAGTGGGCAGAACTGCCCGCAGTCGGCGAGGCTGAACGTGCCGCCCAGCTCGACGGCCAGTATCGTCAGGCGCAGGCGACCTGGCAGCAGTGTCAGCACCAGCTTCTTGAGCAACGCCGGGCCTTGTCCTGGCAGCATTGGGTGGATCTGGCAGCGCAGGCACGCAGGCTGGAAACTGCGCTGGAAGCCGAGATCATGCTGGACCCTGAGGCGCTGGCAGCCTGGCGGACCCACTGGGATGGCCAGCTGGCCGCCCTGGATGCGCCGGCCGCCCAGCGGGAGTTTGCTGCCCGCATTCATCCAACCTGGACAGCCTGGCAAGCGGGGATCGAACAACGCACCCAGCGGGCTGACCAGTTACGTCAACAGGCCGATACTGCACTGGAAATTCTGCTGCGTCTGGAAATCGCGGTCGGCAGCGAATCACCACCGGATTATCGCAGCGCCCGGATGCAGCATCAGATGCAGCGCCTGAGCCGAGGCTTGCACCAAACCCCGGATGACCCGGAAACGCTGTTACGGGCAGCCTGTTTGACGGCCGTGTTGCCCGCTGCGCTGGCGGCGGAACTGGCCCAGCGGCTGACAGCGGCCTTGCAGCACTGGCTGACCCAGACGGCCAGCCCGCCACCCCAGCAGACACGGCAGCGCCGCCGCCCACCCCAAGCGGAGGCGCATCATGCCTAATCATGCCTTCAGCTTCGAGTTTTTCCCACCCAAAACGCCCGAGGGCATGGCAAAACTGCAGGCCGTACATGCAGAACTGGCGGCGTTGAAGCCGGATTTTTGCTCGGTTACCTTTGGGGCAGGTGGTTCAACCCGTGACCGCACCCTGGAGACGGTGCTGACCTTGCAGGCTAGCGGCATCCCGGCAGCCCCCCATCTGTCCTGCATCGGGGCCACCCGGCTGACCGTTCGCGAGATTCTCCAGACATATCAGCAGCAGGGCATCCGACATCTGGTTGCCTTGCGCGGCGATCTGCCTTCCGGTACCCTGGCTCTGGGCGACTTCAGTTACGCCGGTGAACTGGTGGCCTTCATCCGGGCCGAAACCGGAACCTGGTTTCATCTGGAAGTGGCCGCCTATCCGGAAATTCACCCCCAGGCCCGTGATTATCAGGCCGACCTAAAAAATTTTGCACGCAAGGTGCAGGCCGGGGCCGATTCGGCCCTGACCCAGTATTTTTACAATGCAGAGGCCTATTTCCGGTTTGTCGAAGCGGCAACTGCTCAGGGTGTCGGAATCCCCATCGTGCCCGGCATCATGCCCATCCACAACTACACCCAGCTGGCCCGCTTTTCCGAGGCCTGCGGGGCCGAGATTCCGCGCTGGCTGCGCAAGAAGCTGGAAAGTTACGGCGACGATATTGCCAGTATCCGGGCCTACGGGCTGGATGTGGTGACGGAACTGTGCGCACGCCTGCTGGCCGGCGGGGCGCCAGGGCTACACTTTTATACCATGAATCAAAGCCAGACCACCTTGGCCATCTGGCAGGGGTTAAAGCTGCAAGGGCCAAGCCAGCATGCGCATTCCCCGGTTCTACTGCGCGTTTGACCCACCCCGGCCGGGCGACCTGCTGCACTTGCCGGAACGTCCGGCCCGCCACCTGCTTCAGGTGCTGCGCGCCCAACCAGGCCAGCGGCTGCGGCTATTTGCCGGACAGGGACTGGAATGGGAAGCAGAACTGGCCCAGGTCAGCCGCCACGCGGCACAGGTGCGTTTTCTGGCCCCGATGGCCACGCTGCCTGCGCCCCGGTTGCAACTGACCCTGGCACAAGGGATTGCACGAGGTGAGCGCATGGATTTCATTGTCCAGAAGGCGGTGGAGCTGGGCGTCAGCCATATCGTGCCGCTTCTGACCGAACGAGGCAACGTCCGGTACCCCGACGCTCAGCGGGCGCACAGTCGGCATCAGCACTGGCAGGAGGTGCTGCTCAGTGCCTGTGAACAATCGGGGCGGGCCGACATCCCGACCTTGAGCCAGCCCCAACCCTTGTCCCGCTGGCTACCCCATGTCCCGCCGGGCGGTTATCTGCAACCAGACGCGGCGCAGCCGCTGGCCCAACTGGCACCGATGACGGCGTTCTGCCTGCTGGTCGGCCCGGAAGGCGGCCTGAGTGACCCGGAAATGCAAGTCTTAGCGGCATATGGCTGGCAGGGCCTGCGTCTGGGCCCCCGCACCCTGCGTACCGAGACCGCCGGACTGGCGGCCCTGGCCACTTTGCAAACCTTATGGGGAGATTTCGCGTGAACCCTGACCTTGCCCGCCTGCAAGCCTATCCCTTTGAACGACTGGCCCGCCTGCTGGCCGGGATTGCGCCGCCGCCGGAACTGACCCCGGTAAACTTGTCCATTGGGGAACCCAAACATCCCACGCCAGCCCTGATTGCAGCAACCTGGCTGGCCCAGGCAGCGAGTTTGGCCGAATATCCTGTCACGCGGGGCAGTGTGGCCTTGCGGGCTGCGATCCGGGCCTGGCTATTGCGCCGGTTTCAGTTGCCGGAATCGGCGCTGGATGCGGCTCGGCATATCTTGCCCACCCACGGCAGTCGGGAAAGCCTGTTTGCCGCAGCCCAGGCCCTGATAGACCGGAGTAAACCAGCCAAGATTCTGATGCCCAACCCGTTTTATCAGATTTATGAAGGCGCCGCCCTGCTGGCCGGCGGCGAGCCCCACTTCCTGCCCACCACGGCAGCCACCGGATTTCGCCCGGATTTCGCGGCAGTAGCGCCGGAAGTTTGGCGGGATTGCCAGTTGCTCTATCTATGCTCGCCTGGTAATCCAACCGGCGCGGTGCTAAGTCAGGCAGAACTGACGACCGTACTGGCGCTGGCGCATGAACATGATTTCATCGTGCTCGCCGACGAGTGTTATAGCGAACTGTATTATCCGGAAACTGCGCCCCCCTGCGGGCTGTTGCAGGCTGCGCAGGCAGCGGGTTATCCGGATTTCAGCCGCTGTCTGGTCTTTCACAGCTTGTCCAAACGCTCGAACGCACCGGGCCTACGTTCCGGGTTTGTCGCTGGGGATTCCCGGTTAATTAGCGCACTGCATCAATATCGCACCTATCATGGCTGCGCCCTGCCGCCCCCGACCCAGGCCGCCAGTGCGGCAGCCTGGGCTGAGGAAACCCATGTTCAGGCCAACCGGGCGCTGTATCAGGCGAAGTATGCCGCCATCTGCCCGTTGCTGGGGCTGGCGCAACCGGCGGGCGGATTTTATCTGTGGCTGCCCGTGCCGGGTGATGATCAGGCGTTTGCCCGTCGGGTTTATGCTGAACAGGCGGTGACCGTGCTGCCGGGCAGCTTTCTGGCCCGGACTGTGGCAGGGTTGAATCCGGGGGCCGGCCATGTGCGGCTGGCCCTGGTGGCGCCGTTTGCCCAGTGCGTGGCAGCGGCACAACGGTTGCAGGGCTACTGCCAGGGCGCTTAGCTCACCTTGCCGCAACAGTGCTTGTATTTCTTGCCAGAGCCACAGGGACAGGCTTCATTACGGCCTATCTTGCGCCCATCGCGGATGACAGTTTCCGGTTTGGGCGGCGTACTGGCCGTGGCTACCTCAGTCGCTGCCGGGTCCGGGGTATCATCCAGCGCCGAACCTGGGCTGGCATGCGCATAGTGGATATCGGTCGGCGGGGGCGGCGGTTCGGCGGCTTCGGCCAATGCCTGCTCACTGCGCACCTGTACCAGGGAAATGACCCGGACAACCTCGGCACGGATGTTGTCCAGCATGCGGGCAAACATTTCGAAGGCTTCGCGCTTGTATTCCTGCTTGGGATTTTTCTGGGCATAACCACGCAGATGGATACCCTGGCGCAGGTGGTCCATCGCGGCCAGATGTTCCTTCCAGTGATGATCCAGCGCTTGCAGCATCACAGCCTTTTCAAAGTGCCGCAATGAAGCGGCACCGACAATGGCTTCCTTGGCCTGATAGTGCGCCACGATCTGATCCAGGATGCGGGCACGCAACTGAGCCTGTTCCAGCTCAGGTTCCTGTTTCAGCCAGGCTTGCAAGTCGGCCTGCAAGCCACATTCCCGCATCAGTACTTCGCTGAGTGTCTGAAGCTGCCATTGATCTTCCAGACGATTGGGTGGCGCATGGGTGTCAATATAACGGCCAATGACTTCCTCACGCATCGCCACGATGGCCTCGGCAATATCTGCCGAATCCATCAGTTCGTTACGCTGGTTGTACACCACCTTGCGCTGGTCATTGGCCACATCGTCATATTCCAGCAGTTGCTTGCGGATGTCGAAGTTGCGGCTTTCCACCTTGCGCTGCGCGTTTTCAATGGCCTTGCTGACCCAAGGATGCTCAATGGCCTCGTTTTCCTGCATCCCCAGCCGTTTCATCAACCCGGCCAGTTGATCGGAGGCAAAAATCCGCATCAGATTATCGTCCAGGGCCAGATAGAACCGGCTGGAACCGGGGTCGCCCTGACGTCCGGCCCGGCCCCGCAACTGGTTGTCAATCCGGCGGGATTCGTGGCGCTCCGTGCCGATGATGTGCAAACCGCCGAGCTTCAGCACCTGTTCGTGGCGCATCTCCCATTCCCGACGCAGTTGAGCTTCCTGAGCCGGGTCACGGTCGGGCCCCAGCGCCTCCAGCTCGGCGCGCAAGTTGCCGCCCAGGACAATATCCGTCCCGCGCCCGGCCATGTTGGTGGCGATGGTCACGGCCTTGGGTTTGCCCGCCTGGGTGATGATATGCGCCTCACGTTCATGCTGCTTGGCATTCAGCACCTCATGAGGAATCCTGGCTTCCAGGAGCAATTTGGCCAGGTGTTCCGAGGCTTCGATGGATGCGGTACCGACCAGTACCGGCTGGCCCTTGTCGTGACACTGGCGGATATCGCTCAAAATGGCACGGTATTTTTCCTGAGCGGTCAGGTAAACAAGATCGCCCATATCCTTGCGGATCATGGCCCGATTGGGCGGCACCACCACGACTTCCAGATTATAAATCTGCTGAAACTCATAGGCTTCAGTATCCGCCGTCCCGGTCATGCCTGCCAGCTTGCCGTACATGCGGAAATAATTCTGAAAGGTGATCGAGGCCAGGGTCTGGGTTTCCTGCTGGATGGCCACCCCTTCTTTGGCTTCCACTGCCTGATGCAGGCCATCTGACCAGCGCCGTCCGTGCATGATCCGCCCAGTGAATTCGTCCACGATCAGAATTTGGCCTTCCTTGACCACATAATCCACGTCCCGCTGAAACAGGGCGTGAGCGCGCAGGGCCGCATGGAGATGATGCATCAGCAGGATGTTGGCCACGCTGTACAAGCTGTCACCTTCGCCCAGCAGCCCGGCACCGATGAGCAGGGCTTCGGCATGTTGATGGCCCTGCTCGGACAGGTGGACCTGGCGGGCTTTTTCGTCCACCCAATAGTCGCCGTCACCCTCCTCGGTTTTCTGGCGCACCAGCTGAGGCATGATCTGGTTGACTCGAATATACAACTCCGGCTTGTCTTCAGCCGGGCCGGAAATGATCAGCGGGGTGCGGGCTTCATCAATCAGGATGGAGTCCACTTCGTCAACCACGGCATAATACAGGCCCCGCTGCACTTGCTGATCACGGGCAAACACCATGTTGTCCCGGAGGTAATCAAAACCGAATTCGTTGTTGGTGCCATAAGTGATGTCAGCAGCATAGGCAAGCCGACGCTCCTCCGGACTCAAGCCCGAGACGATCACGCCAGTGGTCAGGCCCAGAAAGCCGTACAGTTGACTCATCCACTGAGCATCACGCCGAGCCAGATAGTCGTTGACCGTGATGACGTGCATGCCTTTGCCCGGCAGCGCATTGAGGTAGGTCGTGAGGGTAGCTACCAGGGTTTTACCTTCACCGGTGCGCATTTCCGCAATCTTGCCTTCGTGCAGCACCATGCCGCCGATCAATTGCACGTCAAAATGTCGCATCCCCAACACCCGCCGCCCCGCCTCGCGCACCACGGCGAAGGCTTCCGGCAGCAGGCTGTCCAGGGTTGCGCCGCGCGCCAGGCGGGTACGAAACTCGGCGGTCTTGGCCCGCAGCGCAGCATCGTCCAGCGCCTTGATCCCTGCTTCCAGGGCATTGATTTTTTCTACAGTCCGGCCCAAGCGCCGTAACATCCGGTCATTGCGGCTACCCAACAGCCTGCGGAGCAATTTGATCATGATTTAAGGCTCAACGTGATGCGGAATTGCAGTCGTGGCGGCTGCAGCAGCCATGAAGGGGGCAGGATTGACAAATTCGCCATTTTTCAGCACTTCAAAGTGGACATGATTGCCCGTGGAGCGCCCGGTGGAACCCAACAAGGCCACGTTCTGGCCTTTACGCACCAAGTCACCGACCTGAACCAGGTTTTGCTGATTGTGGGCGTAGCGGGTGACATAGCCATCCGGATGAGTCAGCTCGACGATATTGCCATAGCCGGATTTGACCCCGACAAAACTGACAATGCCATGGGCGACCGCAGCGATGGGGGTTCCGGCCTTACCTGGCAGGTCCACACCGGTATGACGACTGGTATGTCCGGTGAATGGGTCAGTGCGGGTACCAAAATTGGAAGAAATCCAGCCCTTGACCGGCTGGCCGGAAGGTGTGGTGGCCGTGCGTAATTCCCGGTCACGGAGCAGATTATCCAGTTGATCCAGCTTGTGTTCACGGTCTTCCAGCACCTGGGCCAGGCGTTCCAGGGCAGCGGTGACTTCCGTGAGGGTCTGGGTCTGGGCAGCAACATCTTCAGGACCACCCTGAGCGGGCGCGGTCGAAAAATCGAACTCTTCTGCATCCAGATGCGCCTGCTTGACCAGACGTTCACCCAGCACTTCCAGACGCATCACTTGCGCCTGAGCAGTCCCGATACGCAAGGCCAAGGTGCTTAGCTGCTGATCCATCCCGGTGCGGGCTGCGGTCAGATTTTGTTGTAAGCGGGTCAATTGGGTATGGAGGGCAGCCTGTTCCTGCCCCAGGGTGTTGTCCAAGGGCTGAGGTTCCATGCGTTGCCCCAGATAAAAACCGACGCTGAGGGTTGCCAGCAGGGCCAGATAAACCTGTATCGAGCGCCAGCGGTTGCAGCTGGGCTGGGCTTGTGTTGTTTGCAGCATGATTTTACGCTATGGCCAGATTGTCCCTAACATACCACAAATGCCCACCGTCACCCAACTGTCAACCCCGCTTCAGGTCATTCTGAATAACCCGATTTTGGCACAGCTCAAGGCAGAAGCCCTGCAACAACAGAAGGATCTACGCCAAGTGCGCAAGCATCTGCCAACGGCCTGGCAGCAGCGCTGCACGGCAGCACATGTGGCGGGAGAGACACTGGTGTTGTTTGTAGCCGAAGCCGCCTGGGCCGCACGGCTGCGCTATCAGGCTGCCCAGCTTTGCCAAGCCGTCAGCACACCGGAACGTCAGGTACGCTATCTGCGGGTGCGGATCACACCCGCGCCCACCGGCCCCAGCAAGCCAGCCGCACCAGCCCGGCCCCGCCTGTCGGCGCAGCAGCTGGACCAATGGCGCAGCTTGGTCGGATTACCCCCGAAACATCGGAGCTAGAACGACCGGGAATAGGCCTGCACATAGCTGACGGGCAGGCCGCCAGGTTCCTGGTAGGTGATTTCCTCGTAGGCCGAGGGTTGCGACAGCAATTTGCGCAGCAACTGATTGTTCAGGGCGTGACCTGATTTATGGCCGACAAAAGCACCGATCAGATTGCGACCCAGCAAATACAGATCACCGACCGCATCCAGAATCTTGTGCCGGACAAATTCGTCCTCGTAACGCAAACCTTCCTCGTTCAGAATCCGATAATCGTCCATGACCACGGCATTATCCAGACTGCCTCCCAACACCAGACGGCTTTTGCGCAGGGCTTCCAGATCACGCAGGAACCCGAAGGTCCGCGCCCGACTCACTTCCTTGGCAAAAGATTGCAGGCCAAAATCCAGGGAAGCCATCTTGGCGCGGTGCTGGAAGGCAGGATGGTCAAAATCAATGGTGAAGGTCACCTTGAATCCGGCATACGGCTCAAAAGCGGCCCATTTTTCGCCGTCGGTCACCACAACCCGTTCCTTGATGCGGACAAAGCGCTTGAGCGCGTATTGTTCCTCAACACCGGCAGACTGGAGCAGAAATACAAAGGGGGCTGCGCTGCCATCCATGATCGGCACCTCCGGAGCACTCAGATCCACATAGGCGTTGTCAATTCCCAGGCCTGCCAAGGCGGAAAGCAGATGCTCGACTGTGCAAACCCGGATATCGCCAACCCCCAGGGTAGTGGAAAGACGCGTATCCACGACATGGTGCGGGTGCGCCTTGATCTCGACTGGCGGGTCAAAATCCACCCGACGAAACACGATACCCGTATGAGGCGGTGCGGGTCGCAACGTCAGATACACCTTGTCGCCGGTATGTAAGCCCACCCCGGTAGCCCGGATGGTATTTTTCAAGGTACGTTGTTTGATCATGGCTACAAGCCTCACTCGGTTGTCAGTGACAGTTACCCGAAGTGTAGCAGAAGAGACGTTGCGAGAAAAGGACGTTTTGGACTTTTCGCCACAAAAAAACCAACGCCTCTGACCAACCGCCGGGCCCGATGCGCCGGCGGTCGGCATGCTATTCCGCCTGGCGGCGCAAGAAAGCCGGAATATCCAGCAAATCCAGTTCGCTATCTGAATTACGCGCCTGAACGGCACCACCCGTACGTGCCTGTTGCGGGGTAACCGGGACACTTTGAATGGCCGGGCGACCCAGTACCGCTTCCCGTGGCAGCGGCTTGACCCCGACAGACCGGTCTCGCGTGGCGCCTGAAGCTGAAGCCTGCAACACGCCCAACCCCGTTGCCACCACCGTCACACACAGTTCATCCTGCTTGTCCAAATCCAGCGAAGTACCCACGATGACCGTGGCATCTTCATGAGCCAGTTCACGGATGATGTTGCCCACCTCCTCAAATTCACTGAGGGAAACATCGTCGCCACCGATGAGGTTGACCAGAATGCCACGCGCATTGCTGAAGCTGACATCATCCAGCAAGGGGCTGGCAATGGCCTTGGCAGCGGCCTCCCGTGCCCGGCCTTCGCCGCGCGCCACCCCGGTACCCATCATGGCAATCCCCATGCCGGACATGACGGTACGCACGTCGGCAAAGTCCACATTGATCAGGCCGGGCCGAATGATCAGGTCGGAAATGCCCTGGACGGCACTGCGCAGCACATTGTTGGCTTCCCTGAAGGCATCGCGCAATGAGACATTGCGCCCCAGCACCGGCAAGAGCTTGTCGTTAGGGATGGTAATCAGGGAGTCCACGCAATTGGCCAGTTCCTTGATGCCATCATCAGCCACCCGCATCCGCTGCTTGCCTTCAAAACCAAAGGGCCGGGTGACCACAGCCACGGTCAGAATCCCCATTTCCTTGGCAATCTGGGCCACCACCGGGGCTGCCCCGGTGCCTGTGCCCCCACCCATGCCGGCGGTGATGAACAGCATATCGGCACCGTGGATCATTTCTTCAATCTTGGCACGGTCTTCCAGGGCCGCATCGCGCCCAACCTCAGGCTTGGCCCCCGCCCCCAGACCCTTGGTGATGTTTGCGCCCAGTTGCAATGCCCGGGAGGCGCCACACTTGCGCAGCGCCTGCGCGTCAGTGTTGGCACATAGCAGCTCCACACCTTCAACATTACTTTCCGCCATGTGGTGAACCGCATTTCCACCACCGCCGCCCACACCGATCACCTTGATGATGGCCTGTTGCCCGCGTTCTTCAATGACCTCGATCATGCCCCTGCCTCACAACCAACGATTTTCACTAATAATGGCCTTCCAGCCAGCGCTTGAATCGCTGCCAGAGACCCCCCTGTTCCGTGACATTCCGCACCAGCCGGGTTTGCCGGTGACGTGCGCCCAAGACCAAAATACCGGCGGTCGTGACATGGGCCGTCCCACTGACGACCTGGGGCAAGCCCGCAACGCCCAGGATACCGCCCAACCGCACGGGCCGGCAAAAGATTTCTTCTGCCAGTGGCACCACGCCCTCCATCTGGACGGCACCTCCGGTCAGGACCACGCCTCCAGCCAGCAAATCCTGATAGCCGCTGCGGACCAGTTCGCGCTGGACAAACTCCAGAATTTCCCGGTAGCGCGGTTCTATGTAGCCCGCCAGCGTCCGCCGGCTCAGTTGCTGAGCCGGACGTTCGGCAATACCCGGCACCGTGATCATCTGACTGGCTGAAGCCAGCCGGGCCAGCGCGCAACCATGCTCCAGCTTGACGGTTTCGGCATGATAGACCGGCGTGCCCAACCCGGCCGCAATATCACTGGTCACCTGATTCCCAGCCAGCGGAATCACGGCCGTATGGCGCACCGCACCTTCGGTGTAGATGGCAATGTCCGTTGTCCCGGCCCCGATGTCCACCAGGCATGTACCCAATTCCTTCTCATCCTCGCTCAGCGCCACTTCGCCGGCAGCCAGCGCGGCAAATACGATATCATCCGTACTGAGATTACAGCGCTGGACACATTTGGTCAGGTTTTGCATCGCACTGATCGCCGCTGCAATCAGATGGATACGCACTTCAAGGCGCACTCCGGCCATGCCGATGGGTTCTCGCACACCCTCCTGGTTGTCAATAATATACTCCTGTGGAACGATGTGCAGGGGTTTTTGGTCGGAACTTAACGGCACAGCCCGTGCTGCGTCAATGACACGCTCCACGTCGTGATGGGTGACTTCCGGCCCTTGCAGTTTGACAATGCCGTGCGAGTTGAAGCTCCGGATGTGCGCCCCGCTCAGGCCTGTGTAAACCGCGTGGATCTTGCAGTTGACCATGCGCTCGGCTTCCTGCACGGCACGGGTGATTGCCTGCACCGTGGAATCAATATCCACAACCACGCCCCGCTTGAGACCCCGCGAGGGCTGGACCCCTAAGCCGATGATTTCACACTGACCATGCGGATCCATTTCACCGACCAGCGCGCAGACCTTGCTGCTGCCCACGTCCAGTGCCACCAACAATTCCTTCCGGTTTGAATTAGCCATGCCCAGCGTCCTCAACCTGGGGGTCACGCCAGGCAATTGCAAAGCCGTCAGAGTAGCGTAAATCGACCCGCGCCATGCGTGTCGCCTGTCCCAAAAAGCGGGGTTGGGCATAATAATTCAAGAAGCGTTGCAGCCGGGGACCGACATGGTGAGTGCCCAGCAGCACCTCCGTACCCGTATCCAGCGTCAGACGCCAGGCCAGGCGTTGATCCAGATGGATGCCTGTCAGGCCCAGGGCTACCGTCTGCAAGCGCTCGGTCAAGACCTGATATTGCCGGATCAGCCGCTGCTCATAACCATCAGGACCGCTGAGTCGGGGCAGCTGGGTCGGGAGTTGCGCCGGCGGGGGCTGAAAACGCAAGCCGGCGGCGGTGACCAGTTCGTGTTCGTTCCAGCGTGCATAAGGGACATGTTCGCGCACCTGCACTTCCACCTGGCCGGGCCAACGCTTGCGCACCGTGGCCTGTGCGATCCAGGGCAAGGTTTCCAGCTGGGTACGCAAGGCATGAACGTCCAGCGTGATGAAGTGCCGATCTGCGACCCAATCCTGAAGCTGGTGCTCCAGCTCGGCCCGCGGCTGGTAGTACAGCGAGCCTTGCAACACGATCCGTACCGGTGGCAATGCGCCCGGCGCCTGCAACCATTGCCCCAGCCAGAGGCCACCGGCCAGGCTGATGGCCACCACGCCCCAAGCCAGCAGGGTCTGCAGGCCGTGCCAGGGCAATACCCGCAGCCACTGCCTGAAATTCAGGCGCCGATAATTGGTTTTACGGCTCAAAACTGGTCTCCAGGATCCGGGCCACCAGGGTATCGAAATCTATCCCGACTGCCTGAGCTGCCATGGGTACCAGGCTATGATCGGTCATGCCGGGTACGGTGTTGACTTCCAGCAGCCAGGGTGCCTCCTGAGCGTCCAGCATGAGATCCACCCGACCCCAACCTTGCGCGCCCACAGCCTGAAAAGCCTGCAAGGCCAGGCTCTGCAACCGATGTTCCTGTTCCGGCGTCAGGCCACAGGGACACTGATAACGGGTGCTGTTGCCAAAATATTTGGCCTGATAGTCATAAAAGCCCTGCGGTACACTGACCTGGATGACGGGCAGCGCCTGACCCTGCAACAGCGAGGCCGTGTATTCCCGCCCGGAAATCCAGCGCTCGGCCAGCACGCTGCCATAACGACTGCTTTCCTGCCAGGCAGCCTCCAGTTGCAGCGCCGAATCAACCTTGACCACACCGATGCTCGAACCTTCCAGGCTGGGTTTCAACACCAGGGGAAAGCCGAGACGGGCGGCAACCTGAGGCAATTCTGCGGCTGACTGCAAGGCCCAAAAATCCGGAGTCGGCAAGCCTTGTCCCTGCCAGAGGCGTTTGCAGCGCAGCTTGTCCATGCCCAACGCAGAACCCAGCACCCGGCTGCCGGTGTAGGGGATGTTCAAGGCCTGCAACAGTCCCTGCACTACCCCATCTTCTCCCCCGCGTCCATGCAGCATGATGAAGGCCCGGTCAAAGCCACCGGCCAACAGTTGCTGCCAGGCACCCGGCTGCTGAGGATCTATGGGCGTTACTGCCACGCCCAGGCGCTGGAGGGCTGCCAGCACCGCCGCGCCGCTACGCAAGGAAATTTCCCGTTCACTGGAAGTGCCGCCATAGAGCAGCGCTACTTGGCCAAACTGCTGCGGGGTCAGGCCGGTTGTCAGATTTTTCAAGCTGGTTCTCCTACGACCCGGACTTCGGGTAACAATTGTACACCCTGACGTTCGGCCACGACCTGCTGGACGTGTTGAATCAGGGCCTCCAGATCCGCCGCACGGGCATCCCCCCGATTGACGATAAAATTTGCGTGTTTTTCAGAAACTTGTGCCGAACCGATCTGATAACCTTTCAAGCCGGAAGCTTCAATCAGCTGCCCGGCATGTCGGCCTGCACCCGGATTGCGGAATACCGAACCGCAACTACGTTGGGCCAGGGGCTGGGTGGCCTCGCGTTGCGCAAGCAGACGCCGAATCTGGGCACGCTCCACCCCTGCGTCAGCCGGTGGTAACTGCCAGGTAGCTGAGACAAATCCCAGGTCGGCCATTGGTGCATGCACCTGCCGATAACCGACCTGAAACTCGGCTTTGGCGTAAACATGCAACTCGCCCTGGCGGTCTATGGCTGTGACGGTCTGGAGTGCATCCCAGGTTGCGTGGCCATAACAACCCGCATTCATGGCCAACGCGCCGCCGACACTGCCGGGAATACCGGCAAAAAAGGCGGCTGTTCCCAAGCCCGCATCGGCACAAAAGCGCGCCAGCCGGGCACAGGTAACGCCTGCCTCGGCCCAGACCTGACCCGCAGCACGCAATTCCAGGCCCTTGAGCGCGTGCGTTGCCAGGACCGTACCCCGGATGCCGCCATCACGCACCAGCAGGTTGCTGCCCAGGCCCAGCCAAAACAGCGGCTCCGTGGCCGGTGTCTGGCGCAAAAATTGTTGTAGATCGGCAAGGTCTGCAGGGCGAAACCAGTGTTGGGCCATACCGCCAACCCCCCAGCTGGTGTGACGGGCCAACGGCTCATGGTCGCGCCACAGTCCGCGCAGTCCCTCAGGTCTGGGCATGACCCGCCTCGCCACCGTAACGCTGTTGCAATTGCCGGGGTAGCCCCCCGATATCGCCTGCGCCCATCATCAGCAATACATCATTGGCCTGGACACATTCGGGCAGCAGGGTCAGGCATTCGGCCGCATTCTGGGCCAGCAACACGCTCAGGCGCGGAGCACGGTCGCGCACCGCTCTGGCCAGATTGCGCCCATCGGCCCCCGGAATCGGGGCTTCTCCCGCCGGATATACTTCCAGGAGCACCAGCACGTCCTGCTCGGCCAGCACACGGGCAAAGTCATCAAAGAGGTCCAGGGTCCGGCTATAGCGATGCGGCTGGAACACCAGCACCAGGCGCCGGGTCGGAAAAGCAGCGCGCACACCCTGCACTGTAGCGGCGATCTCACGCGGATGGTGGCCATAATCGTCCAGTACCTGCACGGTACCAGCCGGGAAGGCCAGTTCGCCCCAGTTCTGACAGCGCCGCCCTATCCCCTGAAATTGTGCCAGCGCCCGCAGCAAGGCGGGTCGGCTCACGCCTTCTTCACGCGCCACGGCAATGGCGGCCAGCGCATTGAGCACATTATGCCGACCGGGCAGATTCAGCATCACCTCGAATTCTTCCTGCCCCATGCGCACGGTAAAATAATTGCGCAAGCCTTCTTGGCGTATATCGCTCGCCTGAATGTCAGCTTCGGGACTGAGGCCATAAGTCACGACCGGACGGGTGATGCGGGGCAGCAAGTCATGCAATTCCGGGTCGTCGCGGCAGAGCACTGCCAGACCGTAGAAAGGCAAATGATGGATAAAGCTGAGAAAAGTTTCCCGCAACCGATTAAAGTCACCCCCATAAGTCGCCATGTGGTCGGCGTCGATATTGGTGACCACTGCCACCATCGGCTGCAAATGCAAGAACGAGGCGTCGGATTCATCCGCTTCGGCCACCAGGTAGCGGCCTTCACCCAGGCGGGCATGAGTACCGGCACTGTTCAGCCGCCCACCGATGACAAAGGTCGGGTCATAGCCGCCTTCAGCCAGCACGCTGGTAATCAGGCTGGTCGTGGTGGTTTTGCCATGCGTGCCAGCCACCGCAATCCCATGACGAAAACGCATCAGCTCGGCCAGCATTTCGGCACGGGGCACTACGGGAATCCGGTGGGCACGCGCTGCAACCAGCTCCGGGTTGTCGGCAGCGATGGCACTGGAGACCACGACCGCATCCACCGCCTGCACCTGAACGGCCTGATGGCCGATGGCCACCGGAATGCCCAGGCTGCTCAGACGCTGCGTCACGGCGCTGGCGCGGGCATCGGAACCGCTGACGGCATAGCCCAGGTTCAAGAGCACTTCGGCAATCCCGCTCATGCCGGAACCCCCAATGCCGATAAAATGGACCCGGCGCACCCGGCGCATGGTGGGAACGCTACAAGGCATGATCGCACTCATCGGGCCACCTCGAGACATAAAGCTGCAACCTGTTCGGTAGCATCGGGTTTGGCCACCGCACGCGCGGCCTGGGCACGCTGGAGCCAGAGGGAACGCGCACCCTGCGCCAATTGTTCGGCCAGCAGGGCCGGGGTCAGGTCAGCATCGGCAATGCGCCGGGCTGCCCCGGCGGTGACCAGATACTCCGCATTGGCCGTCTGGTGATCATCCACGGCATGCGGATAGGGCACCAGAATGGCGCCCAGCCCCACCGCTGCCAGTTCGCTCACCGTCATGGCGCCAGCGCGGCACAAGGCGACATCTGCCCAGGCCAGCGCTGCTGCCATCTCCTCGATATAGGGCACTATCCGGGCCGTGACCTGCTGCCGCGCATAGTGATCCAGCGTGGAAGCGTGCAGTTTCTGGCCGGTCTGATGCCAGACTTCCGGACGTTGTTCCGGGGCCAGCAAGGCCAAGGCTGCCGGCACCACCTGATTCAGCCGCTGGGCGCCCAGACTACCGCCCAATACCAGCAAACGCAGCGGCCCAGTACGGGTGGCAAAACGCTGCTCAGGCGGCGGCACGGCGGTAATTTCCGGACGTACCGGGTTCCCCACATGCTGCCCCCGGCGCAGGCGATTGGGAAACGCAACCGCTACCCGGCGCGCCCAGGTGGCCAGGAGTCGGTTGGTCAGCCCCGGAATGGCGTTTTGTTCATGGATCACCAGAGGCACGCGCAGCAAGCTGCTGAGCAGACCGGCAGGACCGGCCACAAAGCCGCCCATGCCCAGGACCACGCCGGGGCGGTGTTTGCGCAAGACCCGCCAGGATTGCCATAGGGCACGCAAGAGCTGGAGTGGCGCGGCCAGACGCTGCCGCCAGCCTTTGCCGCGCAGGCCCCGCACCTGAATCTGTTCCAGCGGGAATCCGGCTGCGGGCACAATCCGGGCTTCCATGCCCTGCGCAGCGCCGAGCCAGACCACGTGGTGCCCACGGGCGCGCAATTCCTGCGCCACGGCCAGGGCCGGATAAATATGGCCGCCGGTACCACCGGCGAGAACCAGAACAGTCGTCATTTGGGACTCTGGGAGTTATAACAATAAGCTGCGACGTTTCGGGATCGGCTTGCGGGCCAGCACCTGGCGCACAGTTTCCGTTTCGCTGACGATGCGGGTCAAAATGGCCACGGCGATACAGCTCACCCAGGTGCTGTTGCCACCGTAGCTGATGAACGGCAGGGTCAGGCCCTTATTGGGTAAAAGCCCCATGTTCACGCCCATGTGGACAAAAATCTGCATCCCCCACCACAAGCCGATGCCATAGGCCACAAAGGCCCCAAAGCGCAGCCCCAACCGCTCGGCCTGGGCGCCAACATGAAATACCTGCCATAGTAGCAAGCCAAAGGTTAACAGGAGTAACCAGACCCCGACCAGACCCAATTCTTCGGCAATCACGGCAAAGATGAAATCCGTATGAGCCTCCGGCAAATAAGCCAGTTTCTCCACGCTGCCGCCCAGGCCGCTGCCTAGCCAGCCGCCATTGCCAAAGGCCATCAGGGAATGGGTGAGCTGGAAACCTGAGCCGTACTGATCCTGCCAGGGGTCGAGAAAACCGGTCACGCGTTTGAGCCGACTGGGCATGAACAGGATCAAGGTCACCAATCCCGCAACCGCAGTGCCCAGCAGCAGCAGGAATGGCCCCAGGCGCGCACCGGCCAGAAACAGCAGCCCCAGCGCCGTGGTCACCACCACGGCGGTGGCGCCCAAATCGGTCTCCAGCAGCAACAACAAAGCCGCCAGCGCAACCAGCGTCATGGGTAGCAGCAGAGCCAGCCACCGGGTCTGCAATTGTTCGACCCGGCGCACCACAAAGCCGGCCAGGTATAGAATGGTGAACAATTTCACCCACTCGGAAACCTGAATCTGGATCACGACCAGATTGATCCAGCGCCGACTGCCATTGACTTCCTTGCCCAGCCCCGGTACAAAAATCAGCGCCAACAGCAGGGTACCCAGCAGAAACAAAGGCAGGCTCAGACGTTCCCAGTAACGCAGCGGCATCTGGTAGGCTGCCAGCGCCAGCGCCAGGCCCAGTCCCAGGTAGATCCCGTGGCGCAGCAGATAATAAAACCATTGGCCAGTCATGCGCTCCGCATATTCGATGGAGGCAGAGGCCACCATCACCCAGCCAAACGTCATCAGGCAGGCCACCAATGCCAGCAACACGGCATCCACCGCCGGGATGGCAGCAATGGGAAACGGCTGCAAAGGCGCTGAATTTTTCACCACTTCAATCCTGCTTCCCGGCTTGCACAAGCGCGGTATACACCTGACCGCGATGCTCATACCCCCGGAACAGGTCAAAGCTGGCACAAGCCGGCGATAATAGGACGCAATCACCGGGTTGGGCCAAGCGCCGGGCCGCCACTACAGCAGCAGCCATATCCGGAACCAATACCAGCGGTACCGTATCGGCCAATGCTTCAGCCAGTAAAGGCGCATCCTCGCCCAGCAGTACCACGGCCCGTGCCCGTGCGGCCACGGTCGGGCGCAACAGGCGAAAGTCTGCGCCCTTGCCCTGACCACCTGCAATCAGAACAACCGGACGGGTCATGCCCTGCAAGGCTGCCAGGGTGGCGCCAATATTGGTGCCTTTGGAATCGTTGTACCACACCACGCCATTTTGTTCGGCCACCCATTGGGTGCGATGGGGCAATCCGGTGAACTCGGCCAAAGCCGCCCGCAGCGCCGTCTCCGGCAGACCCAACGCCTCGCCTAAGGCCCACGCGGCCAACGCATTGGCGATGTTGTGCGTGCCGGCCAGCTTGAGTTCGGCTACCGGAAACAGCGGGGTGATGTTGCGATGCAGCCAGCCCTGATACAGGCCATATTCCCGCTCGTGGCGCGGCACGCCCAGGGTAAAGTAACGGGCTTGTGCCGGGTCGGTGGCCAGGGCCACGACGGCCGGGTCATCCGCGTTATACAAACTCCGAGCCGCCCGATGATAAATCCGCGCCTTGGCAGCGGTATAGCGAGCCAGATCCCCGTGACGGTCGAGATGGTCCGGGCTGATATTCAACACCACGGCCGCAGCCGGGCGCAGGCTGTATGTGGTTTCCAGTTGAAAACTGGACAATTCGAGCACATAGATCTCGGCATCCGGATGCAGCAGATCCAGGGCGGGTGTACCCAGATTGCCGCCCACTTGCACCTTGCGCCCGGCATGAGCGGCCATTAGTCCCAGCAGGGTGGTCACGGTGCTTTTACCATTGGATCCCGTGATCGCGGCCACCGGCACCTGCACCTGACGCGCAAACAGTTCGATATCGCCCCAGAGCGGTAAACCTTGCGCGACTGCCGCCTGCAAGAGTGGCTCCTGCAAGGACACGCCAGGGCTGACGATCACATGGCTGATGCCTGTCAGGGCCGCCAGGTCAAAGCCACCCAGATAATAGGGCACGTCCGGCAGCAGGGCACGCAATTCGGCCAGCGCCGGAGGATTTGCACGGCTATCGGTGAGCACCAGATCTGCACCCCGAGCCTGGAGGAACCGGGCACAGGATAGCCCAGTCTTTCCAAGACCGACAATGAGATAGCGTTCGTCCATCTAGCGCACCTTGAGGGTGCTGAGCCCAATCAGCACCAGAATCACCGTGATGATCCAGAAACGCACAATCACCCGGGGTTCTGGCCAGCCCTTCAACTCAAAGTGATGATGCAGGGGCGCCATGCGGAAGATACGTCGCCCCGTGAGCTTGAACGAAGCAACCTGCAACATGACCGAAATGGTTTCGGCGACAAATACCCCCCCCATGATGAACAGCACCAGTTCCTGACGGGCGATCACAGCCAGCACACCGAGCGCAGCACCCAGTGCCAAAGCGCCGACATCCCCCATGAACACCTGGGCGGGATAAGCGTTGAACCAGAGAAAGCCCAGACCAGCGCCGACCAGGGCACCGCAGAAGACCACCAGTTCACCCGCACCAGGTACATGGGGAATCAGCAGATATTTGGCAAACTGGGCATGACCGGTCAGATAGACGAACACCCCCAGGGCAGCACCGACCATGACGGTGGGCAAAATGGCCAGGCCATCCAGACCGTCCGTCAGATTTACCGCATTACTGCTGCCAACAATGACAAAATAGGCCAGTGGGATGAACAGCCAGCCCAACGCCCACTCCCACTCCTTGAACACAGGCACAATCAGCGTGGTTTGAGCCGGTAGACTGGCATAGAGATAGAGTGCTACAGCAATCCCCAGACCGAAGATGGACTGCAACAAATATTTATGCCGGGCGGCCAGACCACGGGAATCTTTCAGTACCAATTTTTTGTAATCGTCCAGAAAACCGATGGCGCCAAAGCTCAGGGTCGTCCACAGCACCACCCAGACGTAAAAATGACTCAAATCCGCCCACAGCAGCGTCGTGACCGTCAGGCTGAGCAAAATCAGCAAGCCGCCCATGGTCGGGGTTCCAGCCTTGGAATAGTGGCTTTCCGGGCCAAGTTTGCGGACCACCTGCCCCACTTTCAGGATTTGCAGCCGCTCGATCATCCGTGGCCCCCACCACAGCGCCAATGCCAGCGAAGTCAGGACGGCAAGGATGGCCCGCAGGGTGAGATATTCAAACACCCGGAAACTACTATCCCATTGCGCCAAATAACGCGCCAATTCAACTAACACACTGACCTCGGCAATAAAGCTTGAACGATATTTTCCATTTTGGCACTCCGCGATCCCTTGACCAGCAGGGTGACGGGTTCACGGCGTGCCTGCAGACACGCGATCAGTGCAGCTTGCGTGGCATGGGCCTCACCACCCGCACCAAAGGCAGCAGCGGCAGCGGCGCTGAGCGGCCCTACGGTCAGCAGGCGTTCCAGCCCGGCGGCGCGGGCCGCCTGGCCCAGATCCTGATGTAGTTGCACGGCCTCTGGTCCCAACTCACCCAGATCGCCCAACACCAGCCAGCGCGGCCCTGGCAGACTGGCCAGCACCGCGATGGCGGCCCGCACCGAAGCCGGGTTGGCGTTGTACGTATCATCAATGAGCCAGCCGCCATCCGCCAGGCGCTGTCCGGCCAGGCGGCCACGCACTGGCCGGACCGAGGCCAGTCCCTGTGCTATCGCATCCAGCGGCACGCCGACTGCCCAGGCCATGGCCGTGGCGGCCAGGGCATTGCGCACATTGTGCAGTCCCCCCAGGGCCAGTTGCAGGACGAAAGTTCCCTCTGGAGTATCCACTTGCGCCGTATGGCCCAAACCCGCTTCGGTCAGTTGTCCGGCCAGCGCCCGCCCGCGCACCTCGGCTTCAGCCTCCAGCCCGAATCTGACCTGGCGCCAGGACGTGGTCTGGGCCAGCCACAGCGGTGCATAGGCATCATCGGCGTTGATGACGGCTACACCACCGGGCTTGAGGCCCGCGTAAATTTCAGCCTTGGCCCGGGCCACGCCGTCCAGACTGCCAAAACCGGCCAGATGCGCAGGTCCGGCATTATTCACCAGGGCCACATCGGGCTGGACCAGGCGTACCAGCGCAGCGATTTCACCCGGATGGTTGGCGCCCAGTTCAATGACCGCATAACGGTGCTCGGCCCGCAGGCGCAGCAAGGTCAGCGGCACACCGATGTGGTTGTTCAGGTTGCCGGTTGTCGCCAGCACTGGCAGCCCCGTTGCCGCCAGGCTGGCTGCCAGCAGCTCCTTGACCGTGGTTTTCCCGCTACTGCCCGTCAGGGCCAAAACCGGCAGATCAAATTGACGGCGCCAGGCAGCAGCCAGCTCACCCAGCACCGTCAGAGGGTCTGGCACCACCCACTGCGGCAGCGCCAGATCGGGCTGGTAGCGCTGCACCAGGGCTGCGGCTGCACCTGCGGCAGCGGCGGCAGCGAGGAACTCATGACCATCGCGCTGGCCCTGCAAGGCGACAAACAAATCACCCGGTTGCAGTTGCCGGGTATCCGTAGCCACCCCACTGACCCAGGCAGGCTTGGAGACCGTACCCGGCAGGCCAAAGCGGATATGGACATCTTGAAGCTGAAACATCAACTTATTTCTCACCTGCAAAAAATTCCTGCACTACCTGCTGGTCGCTGAACGGGATAATTTCCGTGCCCAGGGTTTGCGTGGTCTCGTGCCCTTTGCCCGCAATCAGAACCAGGTCCCCGGCTTGTGCCTGAGCCAGGGCCGTACGGATGGCAGTACGACGCTGGGGGATGACCTGCGCAGCTTCCGGATGCTGCATTCCGGCCAGAATGGCCCGGAGGATTGTGGCGCTGGCTTCGCTGCGCGGATTATCGTCGGTCAGGATGACACGCTGGCTGTAACGCTCGGCGATGGCACCCATCAGCGGCCGTTTACCGCTATCGCGTTCCCCCCCGCAGCCAAACACGCAATACAGTTGCCCCCGACAATAGGGTTGCAAAGCCAGCAGGGCCTGTTGCAGCGCATCGGGCGTGTGGGCGTAATCTACCACGACTGACGCAAAACCGGGGGCCTGGAAACGCTCCAGGCGCCCACACACCGGCTGCAACTGCACCACCTCCGCCAAGGCTTCTGTCCAGGTCAGGCCGTGCAGCAACAGCGCACCCAGCACCGCCAGACTGTTCTGGGCATTGAAATAACCGAGCAACACGCTGTTCCAGTGCGCATTTCCCCACGGCGAACTGACCCCGATGCGGGTGCCACCCTCAAGCAGAGGCTGAAATTCGGTGAGCATCAGGGGTAATACGCCGGGCGCTTCCACCGCCGTACGGCCATAAGCGATGCGCGGCAAGTCGGGGCGCAGTGCCAGGATCGCCTGGCCTTCGGCATCATCGGCATTACTCACCAGCCAACGCAGGTGTGGATGGGTGAACAGCAGGCGCTTGGCTGCGGCATAAGCTGCCATATCACCGTGGTAATCCAGATGATCCCGGGTCAGATTGCTGAAGATTGCGCCTTCAAAATCAATACTTTGTATTCGGTTCTGGACCAGGGCATGTGAAGAAACTTCCAGCGCCACCCGGCGCACCTGCGGTGCCAGTTCCGCCAGCATCTGCTGCAGGGCCAACGGGTCAGGCGTGGTATGCGTGGTCGGCTGGAGTTGCCCCGGCAGACCATAACCCAAGGTGCCAATCACGCCCCCCCCCAGTGCCTGAGCCAGAAACTGAGTAATGGAGGTTTTACCATTGGTGCCGGTCACGCCCATCAAACTCAGGCGTTGGGCAGGATGCCCATAAAAACGGGCGGCCAACTCGCCCAGCCGGTTCCGCAAATTGGGCACCGGGCAGGCGGGAATGGCCAAATTGGCTGGTAACTCAGCACTATCAGGCTCATAAGCCACGGCCATCGCCCCCTGCGCGATGGCCTGAGGCAGATGCTGCAAGCCATGATCTCGCGCACCGGCCAAGGCACAAAACAAGGTGCCGGGACGAACCCGACGGCTATCCGTTGCCAGACCCGCGATCCAGACCGCCGGTACCGGAGCCACGCTCAGTCCCGCCAGCAGGGCCGCCAGCGGCCAACCGGACCTCACGCAGGATTATCCCGCACCTGAGCGGCCTGGCGCAGGGTCGGTGCCAGTTCGGGGGGCAGGGCATCAGGCGGAATATTGAGATAACGCATGGCATCCGTCATCACCCGGCCAAATACCGGGGCTGCCACCGCGCCCCCGTAGTGTTGCCCGCCAGAAGGTTCATCAATGACGACCACCGCGACCAGGCGCGGCTGGCCCGCCGGAATCATGCCGGCAAACAGCGAACGGTAACGGTTGGCATAACCACGCCCAACCACCTTGTGCGCCGTGCCGGTCTTACCCGCAACCCGATAACCCGGCACCTGAGCCTTTTGCCCTGTACCATGCTCGCCAGCCGCTTGCTCCAGCATCTGGCGCAAGGCATGCGCAGTGGTCGGGCTGAATACCCGTTCCCCCGCAGGCATCCGTTCCTGACGCAGGAAAGAAACCGGCAACACCCGCCCATCGGTAGCCAGGGCCGTGTAGGCTCTGGCCAGTTGCAGGGCATTGACAGTCACGGAATAACCATAGGAGATTACAGCTTTATCTATGATTTTCCAATGCTTGTAATGATGCAGCTTACCGTCGGTTTCGCCGGGAAAACGTGTACCCAGCTGCTGGCCAAATCCCAAGCCCCGAAAATGCTCCCACATCATTTTGGAATCCAGGCTCAGGGCAATCTTGACCGTGCCCACGTTGCTGGATTTTTGTAATACCCCAGCCACCGTCAGGGTGCCATTGGGATGCACATCCCGAATCGGGTAGCGGCCCACCCGCAGGCCAGGGGCAGCGTTAATCAGGCTGCCCGGTTTATAGCGCCCGGATTCCAGGGCGCTGGCGATAGTGAATGCCTTCATGGTCGAACCAGGCTCAAAGGTATCGGTCAGGGCCTGATTGCGCCGGAATTCCAGCGGGATGCTCCCACGCAGATTGGGATTGAACGAGGGTTGGTTGACCATTGCCAGGACCTCGCCGCTGCGGGCATCAAGAATGACCATGCTGCCACCCTTGGCCTGATGCTCCTCGACTCCGGCCTGTAGACCTCGGTAAGCGATGGCCTGCAATTGCAAATCCAGGCTGAGCTGCACATCCAGGCCGTCCTGGGCATACTGTGGCTCGGCGGCATAGCGGACAGGGCGGCGCTTGCCATCCTGTACCAGCTGCATCTGTCCGGATTCGCCACGCAGCTGGGCATCCAGAGCCAGCTCCAGCCCTTCACGCCCGCGTTCCTCACGCCCATCCTGGTCGTCGCGCCCGGTGACACCCACCACATGGGCCACCACTTCAGCGGCCGGATAATAGCGCTGAAACTCAGGTTCAAAACCAATGCCGGGGATTTTCAGGGCCGCAAGCTGGGTCGCAACCGTCTGGGGCACCCGCCGCTTGAGATAGACAAAGCGCCGATTCTGCTGAATATACTGGCTCAGGAGACCTGGCTCCAGTCCCAGTTGGGCTTGCAGCGCCTGCAAGCCCTGTCGGTAGTGATCATGCAAGTCGGCTACCTGGTCAGACTTGCGGCGCTTGAGTGCCGCTTCGTAACTCTCACGCAATACCTTGGCGTCCAGCCAGACCGATTGCATCTGGTCACTGCTGGCCAGCACTTCGCCGCGACGGTCGGTGATGGTGCCCCGGCGGGCAGGCATCCAGGTGGATCGCACCTGGCGGGCTTCTGCCTGCTGGCGCAAAAAATCGTTGCGCAGCACCTGCAAGTCCAGGGCACGCAAGGCCAGAACCAGCAGGCCCAGTCCAAGCAGGACCGCAAAGAACCGCCGCCGACCGCGCGTGGAAGGGTTGACTTTGGAAACAGGAACGGAGGTGTCATTCATGGGAGTGGGGGCAACAGCACCGGTTCGTGAGCCAGGGGTTTACGTAAGTTGAGTTTGGGGTTGATCTGGGAATTGACTTTCATCAGGGTCGTCAGAACCCCGCGTTGCAGGCGCAACTGTTCTGCTTCCACCTGCAAGCGTTGCTGCGCAGCCAGCAGCGCCTGGGATTCCCGAAACAGGGCCTGCGTGGCATGGCGCGTCTGCACCACGCCTACGCCGGAAAGGACACAGGCCAGAAACAACAACCCAAACCAACTGACCATGCCGTTCACTGTCGGATAATGGAGTAACTATTAAGCCCGCGGCCGCTAGTAACGCTCGGCCACCCGTAGGCGGGCGCTGCGGGCACGCGGATTGGTTGCAATTTCCTGGGCTTCGGGCGCGCAGTCCGGCAATACCCGCAGCAGGGGTCTGGGCAACTCCGCCGCCCGCAAGGGCAGGCCCGCCGGAACCTGCGGACGGCTATGCATCTGCATGAACTGTTTGACCATGCGATCTTCCAGAGAATGAAAACTCAGCACTACCAGCCGTCCCCCTGGTGCCAGCGCGGCCAGCGTCTGGGGCAATACCAGGGCCAGTTCGTTCAACTCGTCGTTCACCCAGATACGCAGGGCCTGAAAGGTGCGGGTAGCCGGGTGCTGGCTGCTGCCATGCTGGGGCGCCACACGGGCAACCAGATCGGCCAACTGGCGCGTGCGCAACAACGGGGCTTGTTCCCGCGCCCGCAGGATGGCACGGGCAATCCGCCGCGCCTGACGCTCCTCACCATACGCCCATAGCGTCCGGGTCAGGGTAGGCTCATCCACCCGCGCCAGCCAGGCTGACACCGGTTCACCGGCGGTCGGATCCATACGCATGTCCAGGGGACCATCCCGCATGAAACTGAACCCGCGTTCTGCTTCATCAAGCTGGGGCGACGACACCCCCAGATCCAGGAAAATGCCCTGCACCTGACCCTGCCAGGCCTGCGCCTGAAGTAAGGCGCCCAACTGGCCAAACGCGCTGCGCACCGCCGTGCAGCGGACATCAGTTGCCGCCAGAGCCGTTGCCACCGCTACGGCATCCGGATCACGATCCAGCATCAGCAGCCGACCCCACGGCCCCAATCTGGCCAGCAGGCCTTGTGCATGGCCACCTCGACCGAAGGTGGCATCCACGTAACGCCCGGCAGGGTCAGTCAACCACGCAGCCAGCACAGCCTCGGCCATGACGGGCTGATGGTTCAACATCCGGACACCGGGCGCTGCCGAATCCGGTGCGAGCCGGGGATCACCCGGTATCTGCCTATGTCCCACGGCTGCATGTCCCCGCGTTCCAGCGTCTTGCCCTCACCCCACATGACCTGCTTTCCAGGCGTACAAACACCCGCAACAACGGCAGGTTCGACGCTGCATAGTAGGCGCAGCGGTTTCAACTTGTCAATGCACTTGGGTCAAGGCGGGCGCCGCTGAAATCTGTCCGGAAAAATCCCCGTACCCCGGCACCTGCCCCAGGCTGGCGCCAGCCGACATCCCCCCACCGGCCTGCTGCCATTGGCGGGTCAAAACCGTATACTCCCCAACCCAATGCCATACCTATCCGGTAGAATGATGAACGACCTGCTCCCTTATTTTTTTGTCGATTTGGCTCAGAACACCCCGGAATGGCTGGCCTGGCGGTCAGGGGGTATCGGGGCTTCGGATGCCCCCACCATTCTGGGCGAGAACCCCTGGAAAACGCGGGTGGAACTGCTGCGGGAGAAATGCGGTCAGGCGCCCAAACGCAGCCTGACCGCTGCCATGCGGCGGGGGACGGCGCTGGAACCGGAAGCGCGGCAACAGTGCATCAGCCAGCTAGGTGTGGATTTTGTGCCAGCCTGTTTGCAAAGCCAGCAATATCCCTGGCTGCGGGCCAGCGTGGATGGCCTGGAAAGCGATCATAAATCGCGGGTCCTGGAAATCAAATGTGGGGAAGGTGCCTATCGCATCACGGCCAGCGAACGTCGGGCACCCACTTATTACTACGGCCAGTTGCAACACATTCTGGCCCTGACTGAATTGCCAGCCATTGATTTTTGGTGCTACCTGCCCGGCAGGGCACCGCTGCACCTGAGCGTGCCCCGCGACGACACCTACATCCAGCGCCTGTTACAGGCCGAAGCCCGATTCTGGGCTGAAGTCGTGAACTTGCGCCCCCGATTGCACTAGCCAGCTGTTCAGCGACCGAGGTGCAGGGCCTGGGCAAAATCCTGCACCCCTTGCTCCCAGGCAGGCAACACGATGCAGGGCTGCTGCCAGGTGGTCAACACGCTGAAAGCCGGGCGCGGAGCAGGTCGGGGAAATTCCGTTGTTGCCACCGGCACTACCGGCGTGGCAAGCCCGAACGCCGCATACAACGCGCATGTCAGATCAAACCAGCTGGCCTGGCCGGTGCCAGCCAGATGGTACGTGCCATAGGCACGGGTAGCCATCAGGTGCGCCATCGCCTGCGCCAGATGCGGCGCATAAGTCGGGCTGCCAATCTGGTCATTGACCACACGCACTTCCGGGCGCTGCTGCGCCAGATTCAGCATGGTTCTGGCAAAGTTGCGCCCTTCCGTATGATACAGCCAGGCGGTGCGTACGATGTAATGCCGGGGATTATGCGTCCGGACCGCAATTTCACCGGCCCATTTGCTGGCACCGTAGACGGACCGGGGCTGGGGTGTGCAATACTCGTGGTAAGGCGTCGTGGCCGTTCCGTCGAAGATATAATCGGTGGAAACCTGCATCAGGGCCACCTCCAGCTCCAGAGTGGCAATGGCCAGATTGCGCGCCCCCAAAGCATTGACGGCATAGGCCGTCTGCACCGCTGTTTCGGCAGCATCCACCTGGGTATAGGCCGCACAATTAATCACCAGATCAGGCTGATGCTGGCGTAGCGTCAGGCGCACATCATCAAGGCGCGTGATATCCAGGCTGGGGATATCCACCGCCACCACCTCATGTTCAGGTAATAACACCGTCTGCAAGGCACAGCCAAGCTGGCCAAACCCGCCAGTAATCAGGATACGCATAGCCTATTGTCCTAGTTCAATTGAGCCAGCAGAATATCCAGCGTTGGGGCGGCCGCGTCCTTGGCGGACAGCAGCGGGGCCACCACCGGCCACTGAATCTGGAGGGTCGGGTCATTCCAGCAGACGCTGATTTCATCACCCGCCTGGTAAAACGCGGTGCATTTGTACGCAACCTGCGCCTCGGCACTCAGCACGCAGAAGCCGTGCGCAAAACCCGGCGGGACATAAAGCTGGAGAAAATTGCCGGCCGATAACGTAACCCCCACCCATTGGCGGAATGTCGGGGAATGAGGCCGAATATCCACGGCTACATCAAAAATCTCGCCACTCAGGACACGCACCAGCTTCCCCTGCGGATGCTGGCGTTGGGCATGAAGGCCACGCAAGGTGTGCTGGGTGGAACAGGAATGGTTGTCCTGCACGAAAGTTGCCGTTATTCCGCCTTCGGCATAGCGCCGGGCGTGGTAGGTTTCCAGAAAGAAGCCTCGGGCATCGCGGTATACATCAGGTTCCACCACAATGACTTCAGGAATGGCAGTCGGTAAAAATTTCATGGGCGTGGTTCCGCAAGCAGATTCTGCAAATACCGGCCATACTGGCTGCGCTGGGCCGCCGCAAGGGTCGCCAGCTGTCCAGCGTTGATGAAGCCCATCTGGTAGGCCACTTCTTCCACGCAGCAGATTTTCAGGCCCTGGCGTTCTTCAATGGCCTGGATAAAATTCGAGGCTTGCAGCAGGGCTTCCGGCGTTCCGGTATCCAGCCAGGCCATACCGCGTCCCAGCTTTTCCACCCGCAACTGACGCTGGTGCAGATAATGTTGGTTGACATCGGTAATTTCAAGCTCCCCGCGCCGCGAGGGTTTGAGCTGCCGGGCGATCCCGACCACCTGGCTATCGTAAAAATACAACCCGGTTACGGCGTAAGACGAACGTGGCCGATCGGGTTTTTCCTCAATGGCGATGGCCAGTCCTTCAGCATCGAATTCCACCACGCCATAACGTTGTGGATCACGCACATGGTAGGCAAATACCGTGGCGCCCTGAGTCTGGCGGCGCGCCATACGTAAAGTTTCTGGAAAATCATGACCATAAAAAACATTATCGCCCAAGGCCAGTGCGACGGAATCCTGACCGATGAACGATGCCCCGATGATGAAAGCCTGAGCCAACCCCTCGGGCCGGGGCTGCACCGCATAATGCAGGCTGATGCCCAAACTGCTGCCATCGCCCAACAGGCGCTGAAAACTCGGCAGATCTTGCGGCGTGGTGATCAGCAAAATATCCCGAATGCCGGAGAGCATCAGGGTTGCCAGCGGATAATGCACCAGCGGCTTGTCATAGACCGGCAGCAGTTGCTTGCTCACACCCAGGGTCATCGGATGCAGCCGGGTACCTGAGCCACCGGCTAAAATAATCCCTTTCCGAATCATGCGTGCCCCAGACGCTGGCGTTGATACTGTGTGGTCACCTGCTGGCACCAGTCCTGATGACTCAGATACCACTGCACCGTGCGACGCATCCCCTCGGCAAAACCCAGGCTGGGCTGCCAGCCCAGCTCCCGACGAATCTTGTCAGCATCTATGGCATAGCGGCGATCATGACCCGGTCGGTCGGCAACGAAAGTCTGCAACTGGGCGTAGTGTTGCAGGCCTTGGCGCTGAAGTTGCGGATTCTGCGCCGCCGGGGCATACGTTTCCAGCAATTCGCACAGGGTGTTGACCACCTCCCGGTTGGTACGCTCCTGCTGCCCGCCGATGTTATATTTTTCCCCGCTCTGCCCGGCAACGAACACCCGATGAATCCCGCTGCAATGATCCTCCACATACAGCCAGTCGCGTACGTTCAGACCGTCACCATAAATCGGCAGCGGCCTGCCTTCCAGGGCATTGAGCAGCATCAGCGGGATCAATTTTTCGGGGAACTGATAGGGGCCGTAGTTATTGGAGCAATTGGTAATCACCACGTCCAGGCCGTAGGTATGATGATAGGCCCGGACGAAGTGATCGGCAGCGGCTTTGGAAGCGGCATACGGAGAATTGGGCGCATACGGTGTCGTCTCGCTGAAGCTGCCCGTGGCACCCAGCGTACCGTAGACCTCATCGGTAGATACGTGCAGCAGGCGCGGAGCCTGACCCTGCCGGCGCCAGTAAGCCCGCACGCACTCAAGCACGTTGCACACCCCCACGGTATTGCTGTGCAGGAAGGGACCGGGATCATCAATCGAGCGATCTACATGGGTCTCGGCGGCAAAATTGAATAGCCCCTGTGGATGATGCTGTTCCAGCAGCGCCGACACAGCCACCGGATCAGCGATATCGGCCTGGACGAAGGTAACCCGCGCATCCTGCAAGGCCGAAGCCAGATTGGCCAGATTCCCCGCATAGGTCAGTTTGTCCACGACCACCAGGCGGTGCGGCGTTTGTGCCAGCGCATAATGGACGAAATTGGCGCCGATGAAGCCTGCGCCCCCGGTAATCAGCCACGTCTGCATAGACAGTTCCAAAGCAAATGGCCGTGATTGTCCCAAATTCTGCACGCATTGAGAAGTCATGCGTACAATCGGCGATTTTCATTCAAGTTCCTTATTGAGATAAACCACTCCCTTCAGGGGCGTGGACTGCATGCGCAGAAGGGGCAGCGCCTCCGGACGAACCCTCTCGGGCATGTGGATCGAAATATGTCCAACATCGGCTTGACGGCATGGGCATTATTCGCTAGAGTGGCGGCCTTCGAGCGCTCGGCGTTGCAGCACGGCAGACGGGGTATAGCGCAGTCTGGT
>CAYNNN010000005.1:0-71082 GCA_964398665.1 uncultured Gammaproteobacteria bacterium
GCCGTCCCCGAGTTCGCACAACTCGCAGCACGTTCGTCGGTGCAAAGCGCCGACGGGCGTCTAGCTTGAGGGGCGCGGAAACGGGCGGCAAAGCCGGCTGTTGGAGCGTCCCGCTCGAAGCGATTGTTATGCCTTGACACTATCTCACCAAAGAACTTTCCACACCCCACCACCTTGGCAAGAGCCACAGTGATAAACGTTCTTCCAATCTGAGCTGCCCTCTAGTTTCTCTATACCCTTCTTAGCCTTGTCTGCCTTGCTGGCTGCCTGCCAGGAATTGTGACCACAATCAGAAATCTTTACCAAGACATCATATGTGGGCTTGCTGTGCGTTTTCTTGTAGTAACGAATCTCGCCAGCTTTAGGCCTCTTGTCCGTTTGAGTTTGAACTTCTAGGTCTGTGGTTTTGACGGAATCATCCGACTTTATTATGTCAAGTGCATATTCCGCAGCTTCAGCTCTTGCTGCTTGCTTGGCAATTTCTGTTTTTGCTTTTTCGAGCTCATCTTTAAGCGTTTCGTTTTCTTCGATAAATAACCGCGCCAACTCCAATTCTTCACTATTTGCATCAGCCTTAGCTTGGAGTTCGGAAAGCCGTGCTATCGAAGCCTCGGTCCTGATTCTTCTTATGCTGGCTGGCGGGTCAACAACAAGGGCGGCGATATTCATGACTTCCCGCCGAAGGGACGCTGTAAACCTTGATAATCCCTTCCCATCTGTATCGTTTGAAAGGAGACGTTCAGCCGTCCAAACTTTACTTCGTAATTCACTTGTGTTTTCTACAGCACTTCTCAGGGGCCAATATATGCGTACTGCACCCAAATAACATGAGCGAGACTGGCCAATAAGGTCGTTCAAAGCCCAGGATGCTTCTCCATCAATTCTGACCACAGAAGAAAGGCCGGCCAAATCAACAGCCAATTTTTCTGGCAAATCATTCCAAATTGGCTCTCCATCAAGATCCGATACGACGGTGACAGGTAACGTTCGCTTCTTGTTTATCAAATAACTGGCAAGTACCGCCGCTGCTTCATCGCCTGTCACAATAATTGGGCGTGCCTCTGGAATCTCGCTGCCTCCAAACATCCAATCGCTTCGCAGGGCAAGTAGTTCCCTTATCAAAGTAGGGCACCGTGGGTAGAGCATAGTTGGTGCAACCGTATTTCCAGAAATTGAAGCCGACAGAGTAAGAAATACGGAAATTACTTTATCTGAATTGGTTATTGTCAGGCCTGTTGTAAACGTATGGCCATCGTTTGTCGGCTCAGTAAGCACGATTTCAGTTAATTTGCCAGAAACGCTCGAAACTGAAGAGGTTGCAAACGCGCCCTTTGCTCCTTTTGTCTCGGATGCGAATTCGCCTGACTCATGAGATGCATCTGCAATTCCCTTTCTGTTGAGCCAGTTATGTATAACACCAGATATATCAGACCAGCACATCTGAAGCTCATCATCTGAGAGAGCTCTCGTTTCTAGTCTGTAAGCTGCAAGCGTCTGCATGTGATCACCTGAGGTTTAAGAGGGCATAACATGCTGCGAGTTGTGCGGCACCCGCGCGAGGGTTGAGCGCATGAAATGCGCGATATCCCAAGCGGGCGTAGCCGCGTAGCGGTGTCCGCTCGAACGAGGGGTTCACAGTGCAAAGTGCCGACGAACGTAAACCAGACAGCGCAAACTCTAGCGGGGAGCATGGTTCAAGTCAAGGTGGATACCCCTAAACCGTGTGACTACTACTGCCCCGTCAAAGGGATGGCGGTTCTTGGTCACGGTTGCAATGTCTCCGTCCGCGTAGCGCCGATGACGCTTTGGCCTAGGGCAAGCCCGCCGTCGTTGGTGGGTACTTGGCTGTGGGTCAGCACCTGGATGCCCGCCTGTTGGAGTCGGGTGAGTAGCCCGCTGAATATCAGCCTATTTTGGAACACTCCGCCCGAGAGCGCGACGGCTCGAACGTGGGGATGCTGGGCACACAGCAGGGTACCCAGTTGCGCCAGGGCTACAATCAGCCCCTGGTGAAATCGCGCAGAAATGATGCCAGGGGAATCACCCCGTTGCAGATCATGCAGCAAGGCCCACCACATCGGTGCGGGGTCCAGTTGCCAAATGGCGTTTATTAATTTTAACTCGAAGGGATAGGGGGTTACGGTGGCCAGTAACTCTGGTGGCGTCAAGGCTTCCAGCGTGATGGCGGCTTGCCCCTCGTATTGAATGTGCTCCCGATGACAGCCCAAAGCCGCCGCGACGGCATCAAACAGGCGTCCGCAGGAACTGGTCAGCGGGGAATTGAGGGCGCGGGCGAGCATCGTCGTCAGGGCCGCCAGGGGTTGCTGCTGCAGGAATTGCATGAGTTCGAGGTCGGCGAATGCTGGGGCAATCGGTTCCCAGCCCAGGCGGTGCAACTGCGCCCACAGGTTGCGCCACGGTTGCAGGATGGCTTGGGTCCCCCCTGGCATGGCCACGGGGGTGAAATGCCCCACGCGCTGGTAAGCTGCATAATCTGCAAGGAGAAATTCGCCGCCCCAGAAGGTGCCGTCCGCACCGTAGCCCAGCCCGTCCAGGACAATGCCCAGGACGCTGCCGCCGTCGCGCGGCCAGCCATTTTCTGCCAGGCACGCGGCAACATGGGCATGATGATGCTGGACTTCGATAAGCGGGATCTGGCGTTCTTGCGCCCATTGTCGCCCCAGTTGCGTGGAGCGATAGCCGGGATGTTGATCCACAACGATGGCCTGCGGCTGATGGTCGAAGAGCTGGTGATACAGGGCCAGGGTGTGGCGATATTCACGCGCGGTGCGGGCGTCTTCCAGGTCGCCCAGATGGGCGGACAGTAGGGCCTGGCCATCCTGAAGCAGGGCAAAGGTGCTTTTGAGTTCGCCGCCCAGTGCGACTAAGGCAGGACTCGTGGCAAAACCTGCGGGTAGCAAGATGGATGCGGGGGCATAACCTCGGGCGCGACGTAGCAGGCGCGGTTGCTTGGCGACGATGTGCACCACCGAGTCATCGACCCGGTTGATGATGGGGCGGTTGTGCAACAAAAAGCTATCCGCGATGCCCTGCATCCGCTGGCGGGTTTCGGCTACCCCCAGACATTGAGGTTCTTCGCTCAAGTTGGCGCTTGTCATTACCAGTGGCGTATCCCACGCCTCCAGCAGCAGCGCGTGTAAGGGCGTGTAGGGGAGCATGAAGCCCAGGGTGCGTTGCTGCGGCGCGATGGCGGCGGGTAGGCGGGGAGGCGATCGTTGTGCAAGCAAGACAATCGGGGCGTGTTTGCTGTGCAACGCCGCCGTTTCGGCAGGACCAAGCACCCCATATTGCGCCACAACTGCGCTATCTCGTGCCATGAGCGCCAGCGGTTTTTGGTAGCGCTGTTTGCGTTGGCGCAACGCGGCGACAGCGGTGGCATTGTGCGCATCGCATACCAGATGCACGCCACCCAGCCCCATCAGCGCCAGAATCTGGCCGGCACGCAGCAGGCGATTGGCGGTGTCGATGGGGTCGCGTTCGGACGCCAGGGGCGGGATGGGCTGCCCGTCGGCTGTTTCCAGCCACAGATGGGGGCCACAGACTGCGCAGGCGTTGGGTTGGGCATGGAAGCGGCGGTCGGCGGGGTCTTCGTATTCTCGTTGGCACGCTGGGCAGAGCGCAAATCCTGCCATGCTGGTATTGGCGCGGTCGTAGGGAATGCCGCACACCATGCTGAAGCGCGGGCCACAGTGGGTGCAATTGGTGAACGGGTAGCGATAGCGCCGATTCTGGGGGTCGAAAATGTCGGCACGACACGCAGCGCACAGTGCCGCGTCGGGGACCACGCCGGTATGAATGTCCCCCGTTTGGCTCGCCAGAATGTGAAAATCCGTGTGGGGGCAAGTCGCAACGAGGGGTTCGGCGTGGATGCTGTCAATGCGCGCCAGGGGTGGAACATCATCGCGCAGTTGTTGCAAGAAGGCGGCGAGGGCGGAGTCACTGCCCCAGGCTTCAATGCTGACGCCGCTGCCGTCATTGCGCACGGTCCCCGCCAGGCCGTGCGCCTGTGCCAAGCGCCAGACGTTGGGGCGAAAGCCCACACCCTGCACCAGGCCCGTGATGCGGATGCGCTGGCCGGGCATCAGCAAATACGCGGCAACTGTTCCCCAGGCAGTCTGTCCACGATTCGCTCGCCGCCGAATGCAGTGTGCAAGATCACATGGCCAGCACCCGCTGCCACCGTGCCGATGCGGCGCGTGCCATCGCCTTCGGGCATGCACTGCATGGCGGCGATGACGGCATCCGCCGCATCCGCCGGGACAATCGCCACCAACTTGCCTTCATTGGCCAGGTACAACGGGTCAAGCCCCAGGATTTCACATAAGCCGCGCACCGGGGTGCGGATCGGCAACGCCGTTTCCTGCAAGTGGATATCCACGCCGGAACGTTCGGCAAATTCATTGAGTATGGTAGCTACCCCGCCTCGGGTCGCATCCCGCAGGCAGTGAATGTCGGGACAGACGGCAAACATCGCGGCAATGAGCCGGTGCAGCGGGGCGCAGTCGCTGGTAATGTCGGCCTCTAGCGCCAAGTCGCCGCGTGCGTTGAGAATCGCTGCGCCATGATCGCCGAGCCAGCCGTTGACGATGACCACATCACCGGGCTGAGCGCGCCCGGCAGAAGGATTGAACCCTGCGGGAATCACGCCGACCCCGGCGGTGTTGACGAATAGCTTATCGGCACTACCGCGTTGGACTACTTTGGTATCACCGGTGACAATGTGGACACCTGCCGCATCTGCTGCGCTGCGCATGGTATGCAGGATGCGGGCAAAGGTTTCCAGCGGCAAGCCCTCTTCCAGGATGAAGCCGCAGCTCAGATATAACGGTTTTGCGCCGCCCACGGCCAAATCATTGACCGTGCCGTTAATGGCCAGGGTGCCGATATTGCCACCCGGAAATTCCAGCGGGGTGACGACGTAGGAATCGGTGGTAAACGCGAGCCGGTCGCCGCAGGCCAGCAATGCGGCCAGCGGGATGCGGGCCTGGTCTTCGCCTTCTGCCAACAACGGGTTGGTAAAGATCCTGCGGATCAGCTGATCGACCAGCTGGTGCATGGCGGTACCGCCACTCCCGTGGGCCAAGGTGATGGTTGCCCCAGGCTTCATGCGACTGCGGCCCGCTGGCGTGCCAGCTTCCCATAACGATGATAGGCTGCACACGAACCTTCAGGCGAGACCATCAGCGCCCCCAGTGGGGTTTGTGGATTGCAACGCGGACCAAACGCGGGGCATTCCCACGGCTTCAAGACCCCACGCAAGACTTCAGCGCATTTGATATTGTCAGGATCATGGGTACCTGTTGCGCCCGTCAGGCCAAATTTCTGTTCCGCATCATAGGCGGCATAAGCCGCGCGAATCTGCACCCCGGCATCGCCGATAGCGCCTAGCCCTCTGAATTCGCTGTTGGCGCGGGTTTCGTAAACTTCCAGGATAGCCTTCAGCCCTGCGGCATTACCCGCAGGGGGTACAATGCGGGCGTACTGGTTTTCAACCACACAGCGCCCTTGTACCAACTGCCGCACCAGCATCCATAGCGCATGCAGGATGTCGAGCGGTTCAAACCCGGTAATGACCAGCGGCTTGTGGTAATCACGCACGACAAAATCGTAGGGCGACATCCCGATGACCATGCTGACGTGCCCGGGCGCAAGAAAACCGTCCAGCTTCAAGTCGGGGTCATCCAGGACCGCACGCAAGGTCGCCGGAGTTGTGATGTGGTTGCAAAACAGCGAGAAGTTGCGCAAGCCCTCCTTATGCGCCTGCAAAAGCGTCAACGCGGTGCTGGGCATGGTGGTTTCAAAGCCCAGGGCGAAAAATACCACTTCGCGCGCCGGGTGCTTGCGGGCGATCGCAAGCGCGTCGGTGGGAGAATACACCATGCGCACATCACAGCCATCGGCCTTGGCTTGCAGCAGGCTTTTGCGACTGCCGGGCACGCGCATGGCGTCGCCAAAGGTGGTGAAGATCACGCCGGGCTGTTCGGCAATCGCCACGCAATCATCAACCCGCGTCATCGGCAGCACGCAGACGGGGCAGCCGGGTCCGTGGATCATCTCGATGCGCGCGGGGAGCAGGGCTTCAATGCCATATTTGAACAGGGTATGGGTATGACCACCGCAAAATTCCATCACGTGCAGTGGTGCACCCGGTGGCATCCGGTCGCAGACCCGCCGGATCTCCTGCACCAGGGCCTCTGCCCGCACCGGGTCGCGGAATTCGTCCAGATATTTCATGGGGAACCTTTTATGTCGCTCACCAGGCTGCGCATCGCATCCAGTTCGGCCTGCATGTCACCCAGCGCTGCCAGCAGCGCGAGGGTGCGCGCGGCTTCCGCCTCGTCCAGGCGGCTCATGGCAAAGCCCACATGCACCAGCACCCAGTTACCCACACAACTTTCCGGGGGGTGTTCATCATCCACCACACAGGTGATGATGACATCACGCCTGACACCCCCGATGTCTACCGTGGCGACGAGATTTTCCCGATCGGTCAGGGCGATGATTTGTCCGGGGATGCCTAGGCACATGCGCATTGCCTCTGGTGTAACCAGCCTAACCACGTCTCCATCCCCGCACCGCTGGTCGCGGAAAGGTGCATGATGTGGATATCGGGATTGACCTGCCGGGCGTACGCTTCGCACTGCGCCAGATCGAATTTGAGATAAGGCAGCAAGTCGATCTTGTTGAGGATCATCACGTCGGCGGCATGAAACATATCTGGGTATTTCAGTGGCTTGTCTTCGCCTTCCGTCACGGAGAGCACAACCACCTTATGCGCCTCGCCCAGGTCAAACGCAGCGGGGCAGACCAGATTGCCCACATTTTCGATCAATAAAATCCCCCCGGCGGACAGCGGCAGCACTTCCAGCGCGTGACCGATCATATGGGCGTCCAGGTGACAGCCTTTGCCGGTGTTGATTTGCAAAGCCGGTACACCGGTGGCGCGGATGCGATCGGCATCACGACTGGTTTGCTGATCGCCCTCAATGACGGCCAGCGGGATGCGCCCACGCAAGCGGGTCAGCGTTTCCGTCAGCAAGGTGGTTTTACCTGCACCAGGGCTGGATACGAGGTTCAAGGCCAGGATGTGGCGCTCAGCCAGCCACGCCCGGTTCTGGGCCGCGTAGGCATCATTTTGGCCCAGAATATCTCGCTCGATTTGCACCATCCGTGCGGGCGTCAAACCCGGTGCATGGGCGTGTGCCGGCCCTTGACCATGATCATGCGTATGACCATCAGCACCGTGCGCGTGCGGTTCATGCCGGTGAGTGGGGTCGCCACAGCCGCAGATAGTACACATTAAACCACCTCCAATTCTTTAACACGCAGTTCTGTCCCGCACACTGCCTGGAGTGCGTGCCCGCCGCAGTGAGGGCAGGCATCGTAACGCTGTGCCAGCGCAACGTGTTGGGCGCAGTCCAGACACCAGGCCTGCGCCGGAACGACAATAATTTCCAGTTTGGCACCCGCTGCCAGCGAGCGCCGCATGACGGCATCGAAACAAAAGCGCAGGGACTCGATTTCTACCCCCGCCAGCGCGCCGATTTCCAGCCAGACCGTGCGCACCTGGCAAAACTGCTGCCGCGCCGCTTCTGCTTCCAGGATGTGCAAGATACCTTCACACAGGGACATTTCGTGCATATATTCGTGCATCTACTGGATCAATACCTGGACCAGTTCCGCACCACCGGGGTCGGTCACGTGTACCGCGCACGCGATGCAGGGGTCGAAGCTGTGGATGGTCCGCAGGATTTCGACCGGCTGCCTGGAATCATGCAGGACATGACCTTGCAGTGCGGCTTCATAGGCACCGGGCTGGCCTTGGGCATCGCGTGGCCCGGCGTTCCAGGTACTCGGCACGACGGCCTGATAATTGGCGATCTTTTGGTTCTCGATCACGATCCAGTGCGCCAGTGCACCCCGGGGCGCTTCCATATAGCCCACACCTTGCGCCTTGGCCGGCCAGCTTGACGGCTCCCACAGGATTTCGTTAAAGGTTCTGGTATCGCCTCCCTTGATGTTGGCGATGAGATGGTCAAACCAGGTTTGCATCTGGTCGGCGATGATTTTGGTTTCCAAGGTACGCGCTGCGGTGCGCCCAAGGGTGGAATACAGCGCTGTCACCGGTGCATCCAGCGTTTTGAGCGCGTAATCCACCAGTTCTTTAGTGTGCGCATGACCGCTGGCATAGAGCATCAGCACCCGCGCCAGCGGCCCGACTTCCATCGCGTGCCCCTTCCAGCGCGGCGATTTCAGCCATGAGTAGGACTGCGCCACATCCAGTTGCGTGTAGGGCGGTTTCGGCCCGGTGTAGTTGAGTTCAGTTTCGCCTGCGTAAGGATGCAGGCCCTGGTTTTTGCCACCGTGATAGTCATACCACGAGTGAGCGACAAATTCCTGAATCTGATCCGCAGCATTGAGATCCACCGGGTGAATCTTGCCAAGATCGCGGTTGAGGATCACACCTGAGGGGATCAGAAACGAGGCCGGGTCGTCCATGCCTTTTTCGGGGAAGTCGCCAAAGGTCATGAAGTTGCCCAAGCCTTCGCCCTGGGCAAACCAGTCTTTGTAGAAGCTGGCAATCGCCAGGGTATCGGGCACATAGACCTGATCCACGAACATCTGCATCTTTTTAATGATATCCTGCACTTGCGCCAGGCGTTTCATGTTGAGGGCAGAATCGGAATTCAGATCGATGGGACAGGGCACACCGCCGACCAAGAAGTTGGGGTGCGGATTCTTGCCACCGAAAATCGCGTGCAGTTTCACCACGTCACGTTGCCACTGGAGCGCTTCGAGGTAGTGGGAAACCGCCATCAGGTTCGCCTCGGGCGGGAGTTTATAGGCCGGGTGCCCCCAATAGGCTTTGGCAAAAATGCCGAGCTGCCCGCCGGCAACAAATTTTTTGAGCTTGGCTTGCTGATCCGCAAAGTACCCGACCGAAGCGTTGGGCCAACGGGGGGAAATTTTCTGGGCAAGTTCGGCAGTCGCTTTAGGGTCGGCCTTGAGCGCGGACACCACGTCCACCCAGTCCAGGGCGTGCAGGTGATAGAAGTGCATCACATGGTCATGCACATATTGCGCCGCGATCATCAGGTTGCGGATCAGTTGCGCATTAGGCGGAATTTTGTAATTGAGGGCATTTTCCACCGCCCGCACGGAGGCAATGCCGTGGACGAGGGTGCATACCCCGCAGATGCGCTGCGCATATGCCCAGGCATCACGCGGGTCGCGGCCCCGGAGGATAATTTCAATGCCACGCACCATCGTCCCGGCGGAATAGGCTTGCGCGATGGTATTGCCATCCATCTGCGCTTCAATGCGCAGGTGGCCTTCGATGCGGGTGATGGGGTCTACAACGACACGTTCAGTCATGGGAGTGTCCTTTCTGCAAGGGTGTGCAGAAACTGCATCAATAATTGGTATTGGGCTTCGCTTTCCTGGTGCATGGCAGTACTGGCCGCACTGATGAGGCCGCAGGTGCGTGCCATGCGGGCATTCGCAGCGGCTTCCCACGCGGGGGATTTGCTGCTTTGCTCAGGCACTACGAGCGCAGCAGCGGCACGGGCGACAAAATAGCCTGCCTGCGTCTGCCAGTCGCAGTCTGCACCGCAGCGCGTATGGCTTTCCAGCGCCGCTGCCCTGGCATTGCGCAGTGCTTGCGCCAGTTCGTCTTCGGCAGCATGCGCGTTGGCGGCAACGTCTACGACTTTGGCAATGGCAGGGTCAGCAGTGAGTGCGAGCACATTGCGGACGAACGCGGCACCGATGCGGCGTTGCTGGCCGCAGGTGAGTTTTTCCAGCGCGCTTTTGAATTCAGCGTCGTTGTTAATCACCTTGCACCTCCTTTCTGGATGGCAAATGCGCCGCGATCATTTCGGTCAGCCCGACCACCGGAATGTCCATCTTATTGGCTTCCAGGCCTTCTTCAAGCTGGATGCGGCAGTTGGCGCAGGCCGTGACCAAGGTATCGACCTTAAGGGCATCAAGCTGTTTTTTCTTGCGCTGAAAGGCCTGCATCCGCACACCTTCCGCCGCTTCGTTGGCACTGACGCCGCCACCTGCGCCACAGCACCAGTTCAACGTGCCATGATCCGCCATCTCGACAAAATGGGGGGCGACCAAGTTCAGTAGGTTACGTGGTTGTTGCACTACGCCACCGCGTCGCACCAGCTGGCAAGGGTCGTGAAAAGTCATACGCGCGGTTTCTAAGCCTTCGGTTTGGAGTAGACCTTCTGCCCGCAGTTCATCCAGTACTTCAATGATATGCTTGACGGCAAAGGTGTAAGGGCGACCCATGAGGTTTGGACCTTCCCAACGCAGCGCCGTGTAGGCATGGCCGCACTCGGGGCTGATCACCGTTTTGACCTTGAGTTTTTCAGCGGCATGGACAATCCGGCTGACCAACTCGCGGGCAATATCGGATGACCCAATCTGAATGCCTGAATTGGTCGCCTCAAAACAGTCTGTACTTAAAGTCCAGGTTTTACCGGCCTGAGTGAGAATTTTGGCTACCGCTTCCAGGTATTCGGGGTAATTCATGATCTCCATCGACGAGAGCATCAGCAGGTATTCTGCGCCCGCTTGGTCGAAGGGGACTTTCATGCCAGTGGCTTTTTCCACATGCTTTACCTGGGCCTGCAACGCGGGCAGCTTGACGCCCATCGGACTACCGGTCTGCACGGCGCGGGTGGAGGCACCGATCAAGCCTTCCGGCGCATGGCCGGAAGCCACCATACCTTCACGCATCTTGCGGATCATGTAGGTAATATCGTTACCCACCGGACAAACCACCGAGCAGCGGCCACAGAGCGAGCAGTTGTTGTACACCAGCTCCTGCCACTGGGCGAGTTCAGCATCGCTGACGGGTTTGCTTAAACCCAGCAGGGCCTTGAGCCGGCCAAACAGCGTGTATTCCTGCTCCCACACCCGGCGCATCGGCTCCAGCTTGTAAATCGGAGTCAGGCGCGGGTCCGGGTTTTCGGTGTAAAACAAACAGGCCTCGGCGCACATCCCGCAGTGAACGCAGGAACTGAAAAAACTTGCCATCGGGGCGTCGAGTTGTGCCTTGAACGCGTTGATGCCGCGTGCGAGTGTCAGTGCGCTCATGCGTTAACCCCCCGTAAGCCCATGGAAGCCCCATTGTAGTAGCGTGCCAGGATCAGCGTGAAGGCGTGGGTAAGTTTGGTGAACGGAAAAATCACCAGCAAAAATTCCACGCTCAGGATATGCAGGCCCAACATCATCTGGGGCGAGAGCAGCCAATGGTGATAGGCCATATAGCCCGTCAAGAGCGGCAGAAAAGTCGCAGCCCACACGACATAATCCCCCGAGGTGGAGAGAAAACGTTTGACCGGGTGCTGGATGCGATGCACCAGCACTGCGACGAGCGTCAGCATCGTCACCACGGCGAAGGCATCGACCACCGGCGTCGGCAGATTTGGCCAGCTTAGCCCGATAAAGCTCTTAAACAACGCGATATGCGCTGCGAGCAGGAAAATCACCACGAACAGGCCGATATGGAACACGTAACCTGCGACCAGCGTAAACAGTGAGCGCTGGAAGGTGGCCTTATCGGGCACGGAGCGCCGCCAGATTTCCCGTAGCCCGCCCTGCAATGGACTGCCCTTGGCAACTGCCAGGTTCGCCTTTCTGCCCAGGGAAAGGATTTCCACGAGCCGCAGCGCCATGCCTGCGACAAACACCACGAGGGCGCAGGTAAACGCAGGGCCTTTGACCCAGAGCAAGAAATCAACTTCGTTCATGGTGATACCTTCTGGTTGAGTTCTGCCACGGTCACGGTCTGGTGCGCATTCACCGCATCTGTTTTGGCGCGCTGATTCATCACGCCTACCGCGACGCCTGCGGCAATGCCGCCCGCAGCGGCATAAACCGCTGTTTTGCCGGAAGCCCCAGTGGGCAAGGACAGGGCGCGGTAAAAGCCGCCAAAATCCCAGAAATTCGGCTCGGAACAACCGATGCAGCCGTGCCCCGACTCAATGGGGAAACTCGTACCGTCATTCCACTTGGTGGTGGCACAAGCGTTGTACGTGACAGGGCCTTTGCAGCCAAGCTTATAAAGACACCAGCCCGCTTTCGCGCCCGCATCGTCGAAGGTTTCCGCAAATAATCCCGCTTCATAAAAGGGCCGGCGATAGCAGCGGTCGTGGATGCTTTGCCCGTAAAACGCTTTGGGCCGCCCCAAACTGTCGAGGGCAGGCAAGCCAAAGGTGAGAAAATGCGCGATCACGCCAGTAATCACCACCGGAATCGGCGGGCAACCGGGGATATTGATGATGGGCTTATCCTTGATGAGGTCGGAAACCGAGACCGCACCGGTCGGATTGGGTTTGGCTTTGGGTAAGCCGCCAAATGCAGCGCAAGTGCCGACTGCGATAATCGCCGCTGCGCCCGCTGCGGCTTCTTGGAGCATCTCCAGGTTACTCATGCCCGCAATGGTCGAGTAACCGGGATTGCCCAGCGGGATGGAGCCATCGACGACCAACACGTACTTGCCGTGGTGTGCCTGCATTGCGGCTGCGCGGGCTGCCTCTGCGCCCTCACCGGAAGCCGCTTGCAAGGTGTGATGATAATCCAGCGAAATCGCATCAAAGATCAGACTTTCGATGCTGGGGCTATGCGCGCGGGTGAGCGATTCCGTGCAGCCGGTACATTCCTGAAAAGACAGCCAGATCACTGACGGACGCTGCGCAGCCTCCAGCGCAGCGGCGATCTTGGGGATCATCGCCGGGGCAAGCGCCATGCTCGATGCAAGCAGGCCGCAGAACTTCAAAAAGCCCCGCCGGGTAATACCGTGTGCCCGCAGATGCGCGCCCAAGGTTTGTGCATAGGGGTGATTAGCGTCATTCATGCGACTTGTCCTCCACGGCTTATAAGGGTTGTGGTCATCGCGGCCAGGGCTTCCACAATATCGTCTGCTTGCGCACGCAGCAATTCGGGCACCCGCCCGATTTCGATGCAGTAACCGATACGCCGTTCACTGAGATCAAAGTGTTCGACCTGCCACACCCCGGCATAGCGGCTCTCCCGGATGCGGGTTTTGCCCAACATGTTGAGCGTGACATCGATCTCGCCTTCACCCAGAAAGGCATCCAGCGCGGCGAGTTCCTGCGGGGCAAAGGGTAGGTTTTGCAAATCAATGACATGATGGACACCACCCGTCGCCAGTGCTGTTAGGGCATGGTGAATCTCCCCCAGTATGGGACGCAAGTTCCCCGTAGCAGGCAGGTCGGTCATGACGGGTATCTCAGCAAGCGGCATGAGTGACGCCTCCGTGTATGAGAGGGCGTTGAGCGGCCTGCTGCGCCCATTGTTGCAGCAAGCGTGTGGCGGCCTGACCTGCCAAAGGAATGCTGGCAGCTACTGCCGGGGTAAGCTCGGTGCCCCAACCAAACACGCCATACTGAACGCCGATCAGGGCGCGGTGCTGGGGTAACTGTCCAGTCAGGCGGCTAATATCCAATAAATCCAGCAAACCCACTTCGTGGGCACTGCGTTTGGTAGTACCAAGAAAATGATCCATCGCCGTGTTTTCGTAGCAGCACCAGGTACCAGGCGGCGCGTGCAGCTCAACCGCATCCAGCACCAGCAGATGCTCGTGGGCAGCAATTTCGTCGGCCAGCGTAAAACTCAAGGTGCCGCCATCCAGATAAGTCACGGCGGGCAGCGGCGGGTACTGTTGCGCCATAAATTTCAGCAAGTGCAAGCCGACCCCTTCGTCTTGCAATAACACGTTGCCAATACCGAGCACGAGCATAGCGGCACCACTGTGTCAGGAATACGCCGATACTGTACCCGTTACACCCATGGATGCAATTGATCTAGATCATGACGCAGCCCGTTCAGGACTGCGCTCCCCGGCGCGAGGCTTGGCCGATGGCAAACGCGGAGGCTGGTTTGACTACTGATCACCTGGGCAATGGCTTGCTGAATGAACCTTTGTTCTGGCACACTTGCTTCAAGGCACCTTGCAAATTGGCCCGATCCAGGATCTCGGCCAGCAACGTGCGGGATAGAATTGACTCCGGTTGCCCTGGCAATCCAGCAACGGGTTCATCCAGCGGTTCAACCGCCGCCAGTTTACGCTGGGGGGTCTGATGCGATCTTGAGTGCAAGCCACTGCCTCATGTGCACCTGAGCCCGCCACGCTGCACCCGCCCCGCATGGCGGGGCAGGTGCAAGCCCTAGTTAAGCCGGTCCGTATTGCCATCACCCGCTATTATTCAAACTTCCACAACTGACCCGTGACGTTCTGACATTTATCCATAAACGCCGCGCCATTCATCGAGCCATTCACCTGGTTGCCCTCAAGACATTCATCTTTGCCTTCGCGGAACTGAGTGGTGAGCTTGAAATATCCATTCCCGGCGGGTGTTGCTTTCCACAACTGACCCGTGACGTTCTGACATTTATCCATAAACGCCGCGCCATTCATCGAGCCATTCACCTGGTTGCCCTCAAGACATTCATCTTTGCCTTCGCGGAACTGAGTGGTGAGCTTGAAATATCCATTCCCGGCGGGCGTTGCTTTCCACAACTGGCCCGTGACGTTCTGACATTTATCCATAAACGCTGCGCCATTCATCGAGCCACTCACCTGGTTGCCTTCAAGACATTCATTTTTGCTTTCGCGGAACTGAGTGGTGAGCTTGAAATAACCGTCCGGGAAGCTGGAACCTAAGGTATTGTTGCTGATTGCAAGGAGAATGATTGCAGCACAAGTCGATTTGGATAGCTTTTTCATGAGAGAAACCCCTGTGAGGAATATAAAGAGCTGCTTTACAATTTTCACGTTATTGCCGCAGATCATTCACAACAACGCCTGACGGACCGCAGTTGAGCGGCCCCCCGAGAAAAATTGAGCCACGCAGAGTGTAGCTCATTTTTCAAGGGGCGACAGCCGCGCGCAGCAGTGCAGTCGGCCTGAATGAGGGGTGCTGCCGCTTTGCGCCGTCCCCGCGTTCGCACAACTCACGTATGTGCTTCAGTGCAAAGCGCCGGAGAGCGTTTGAGCCAAGTCGACACCCGCCGGCACAACACCCGGAGCCAAACCAAAAAAGCCCGATGGCGGGTGGTCGGCCCTGAGCGATAAGTCAGAAGGTGCTGTATCTTCGCTTGGCTGAATATCTGTAAATGAATTCACTTACAGTAATTGCCCTAATCCCTTTGTTCAAGCAAGCCAGTACTACATCAGAATCATCATCGAACATGATATCGACTTTATGAGCCAAACATATGTTGGCTTTCCAGTCCTGATACTTCTCTATGCTATCAGGAGGACATATTTCAACGGTTATTTTACTAATATCAATATGCAAAGTTGATGATGCCAGCTCCTGAGTGATTTCGTCATTTACAGTGATGATAACGCATCTTGAAAATAGGCTGGCCAAGAACGAAAAACTGTCGGGATAATCAGAGATAGTACCATCCCAATCCAAGCCAATAACATGCTCTTTCATGCTGTAAGTCTTCTTGAGCCTATCTCACTCTCTGCCGCGCTTGGGTGTGCGACGGCGCCTTGGATTGGGGGTGATGAGGGGCGAGATGCCGCGTTGACGTAATCGGGCACACAGTGCAGCAACGTCATAACCAGTTATTGGGATAGATTCATGGCTGATGTTCTGAAAGCTCATCTTCAATTCGCTTGACTGCAAGGTCAAGATAATTTTTATCAATGTCAAAACCCACGAAGCGCCGCCGAAGGCGGGCGCTGAGTACTCCGGTCGTGCCACTACCGCAGAAAGGATCAAATACTAAATCTCCAGGATTTGAGGACGCACGAATAACGCGATCAAGCAAAGCCTCGGGCTTTTGCGTTGGATGCTTGCCGAAACGCTTTTCGCGCGGCGCGGGCGGTGTGATTGACCACAACGATTGCATTTGCTTGCCGTGATTATCACGTTTCATCTCGTCGTAATTAAAGAGGTGCTTTGCTTTCTCGCCTTTACGCGCCCACAAAATTGTTTCGGTGGCGTGCGTGAAATAGCGACAGGCCAAGTTTGGCGGTGGGTTTATTTTGAACCAAGCAATATCGTTAAGAATCTTGTAGCCGAGAGTTTGCATCGCAAACCCGACGCTGTAGATGTTGTGCGCTGTGCCAGAAACCCAAATGGTTCCGTTTGGCTTTAACAGACGATAGCACTCGCGCAACCAATCTGTATTGAAACTGTGGATTTCTTCGAGTGAAGGAGCTTCATCCCACTTTCCTTTATTAACACTCACCATCTGGCCGTTTTGACAAGTGATCCCACCGTTTGACAAAAAGTAGGGCGGATCGGCAAAGATTACGTCGAATTTTTCGCTGCGCGATTGGCGCAGCATTGCAAGTGCGTCCCCTTGATACAAGCGAATGCCGCGCTCTTCATTCACGAAGAAAGGTTTTGGCGTGGATTCCAAAACCGCTGTGATTTTCCATTGGGTATCTTCCGTTAATTCAAGCATAGTGACTTTCTGGGAACCAATAGTGATTCTATTCTATCCGAAAGTACACCTTAATTCGATCGTACATCTGCCGCGCGAGTACTTGCCACATCGCGCATCGGCCCAACGGGCCGCAGTTGAGCAGCTGCGTCATTTTGCTGGGGCAACATACTGGCAGCCAACAGCTAGCAAACGCATTGCAGCTTTGGAGTCTAGCTGCTATCAAGAAAGTGCGCGAAGGTGCGCACGGTTCTTTTCCTGCCCCGACGTGTCTTGCTGACCACATTCGTATCTGACAGGCGTCACTTCCCCGGCTGCAACAGGAACCATTCCTGTTGCAGCGCCGCCGTTACTGGTCGGACTCGCCACGGGTAGAGCAGTTACGGTTGCCAGCCGTTTTAGGTTCAGCGCTGCATTGTGGAGCCCAAGCGCCCGCGTTGCGCCAACGCGTTAGCTCAGTGCGGTCGCCCCTACAGCGAGTTGTTATGCGCGAACACACCGTGACACGCCAGCCCGTTTATTGCCACGTACTGCATTGAGAACAAATGCCCGCTGCTGTTTCAGGATAAGGATTTCCTGCCTTTCGTTGAGCACATGGGCCTCCTGCCCGCCATCAAGATCGCATGACGCTGGAAGTGAGCCACAGACCCACCGCAGGCGGGGCTGTTGGCTCACTGGGGTGGTCATATCCATCCCGATGGATTTGGGGTCATATTTCGGCCACAATGCCCCAGATTTCCAGCGTGGGGGGTAGCAGCCCCAACGCTGCACCAAGCGCCAGCGCTTCGGCTACGCCGATACCGTGGGACGAGGTGGGTGTAGCCAGCAGCGCCAGCTCCTCGCGCTGGAGTTTGAGCCAGGTTCCGGGAGGATACTGGGGGGCGATGACCGCATCCAGTAAAATCGCGTGGTCCACACCCTGAAAATGCTCAAGCAAGGTCATACCGGGACGGTCGAGCTTGATCAGCGTCAGATCCCCACGCGCAAGGGCTGCCCGCACGGATGGTGCCACAGGACAGTCCGTCGCCTGCCAACCCAACAGGTCGGCACCAAAGGGCGAGCCAACGGCGATAAGTATGCTTTTTATGTGCGCGTTACCTTCAGCCGCAAAAAATGGGTTGCGCAGGAAATGCACGGGTCATAGTTGCGAATGACCTGTTCGGCCCGTAATTTTATCTCGATATCACTGCGATCCAGCCCAAGCGCATGGATCGCGTGGTGTAAATCCTGTTCCATCCGCGCCTGATTCTGGCTGGTGGGAGGAACGATCCGGGCAGCGCCTACCGTGCCATCTGCATTCAATTCATAGCGGTGCCAGAGGGTTCCGCGTGGCGCCTCGGTACAGCCAAAGCCAGTGGCAGCACGCGGGGTGACCGGCAGGTGCGGCTGATCTGACGGGGTATAGGCGTCCAGAAGCCGGATAGCTTCTTCAAGGCTATAGGCAAGTTCCAGCGCTCTTGCCGCCATGCTGTGAAACATGTTGCGACTGGGAAAGCGGATGCCCTGATCTTCCAGCAGCGCCAACAAGCGCGGCGGTAATTGGGCGTGGCACAGATTCACCCGCGCCAGCGGCCCGACCAGATAGGGTCTGCCCTGCAAATGCGCGTGCAGTGCGGTGGAATGCGGTACTTGAAATTCATGGAAATGCTGTGCGTAAGCATTGATGGGGATATCCAGGCCGTCGCTGGAGATGATCCGACCTTCATTGAGCGGATATTCGTTGGGGTGGGCCAGGGCAACGGAGACAAAATCTTGTTGATCCGTCGGCACCGGGAGACGTGCAACCCAGCATACGAGATCATCGGCATCGGCTTGTGCCGCCGCCAGGGCCTGCCGCAATGCCCGCATTTCATTCAGCGCGGGCGCAGCGTAAAACCCACCCACACAGGCATTGACCGGATGCACGGAGCGCCCGCCGATCACATGCATGATGCGGTTGCCCAACCCCTGCAATTTCAGTCCACGCTTAACCACCTCGGGAAAGGCTTGCGCCAGGGCCAATGCAGACTCAAACCCCAAAAAATCTGGTGCAGCCAGAAGATGGATGTGCAGCGCATGGCTTTGCAGCCACTCACCGCAGTACAACAGCCGGCGCAACGCCCGTACCCACGGGCTGATGGGCACATCAAAGGCCATTTCCGCCGCCTGTACCGCGCTCATTTGATAAGCCACCGGGCAAATCCCGCAAATACGGGCGGTAATATCCGGCACTTCCTGGAAACTTCGCCCTTCCAGCAGCTTCTCGAACAACCGGGGCGGCTCAAAGATATGCAACTTCAGCTGGGTGATGTCCCCATTGCTGATCTCAAGCGCCAGCGCACCTTCACCTTCCACACGTGCCAGCACGGGAATCTGAATGCTGACATTACGCGCTACCGGCATAAATGACCCCCCGAGGTCCGTAACAACCATAGCAACCACGGCCAAAAGCCGGGCAAATGGCCCCACATCCGCCCTGCGTCACCGGTCCCAGGCAAGGCGCGCCGGCAGCAACCACCACGCACACATTGCCGCGCCGCTTGCATTCTGCGCAGACTTTTTCCTGTAATGCCGGTGGATGGGTTCCGTGGAGCAAGCTGGCAATCGCCTGCAACACCTGTTGGGTACTGACCGGGCAGCCCCACAATGCCAGGTCAACCCTGACCTGTGAAGCAATAGGTTTGGCCGTTGCAAGACTGTCAAGATAGTGCGGCTGGGCATAAATGGCCTGATGCCAGGCGCCTGCATCGTGGAGATTGCGCAGCGCCTGCACCCCGCCTGCGGTGGCGCACGCACCGATGGTGATCAGGTAGCGGCTGTTGGCGCGGACCTGCTGGATGCGCACCAAATCATGCGCGGTATTGAGACTGCCTTCCACAAAAGCGAGGTCCACCGGCGCTGTTTCGGCCAACAGCCCGGCTTCGGCAAAATGCACGATATCCACCCGTGCGGCCAGTTGCAGCAAGTCCATCCCTGCATTCAGGAAGGCGAGCTGGCAGCCATCGCAGGAGGAAAATTTATGAACTGCAACCGTGAGTTTGCCCATATTAAAAGCCTTTGACGCCCAATAGCGCGCTTATTTCAGGCAAGGGAAATACCGGGCCGTCCTTACAGACGAACCGACTACCCAATTGGCAGTGGCCGCAGTGCCCGACCGCGCAGTGCATATTGCGCTCCAGGCTCAACCAAATCCGCGCGGCAGGCATTTGGCGGGCGAGCAGGCGCTGGCTGGCAGCATGCATCATCACCTCCGGTCCACACAGCAGCGCCACCGCATTGGCCGGGTCAAAATCCGCCTTGGCCAGCAAATCAGTCACAAAGCCTACATCGAACGCCCAATGCGGTGCCGCTACATTCGCCGCCAGGAGGACTTGGGTATCGGGCAAGCGCCGCCAGGTCTCATAGCGGGCACGCCAGATGAGATCATTAGCCTGTTTGACACCTTGCAAGATGACCAGACGTTTGAACTCCGCACGGCGCTGGAGCACATAGTTGATCACGGACATGACCGGCGCACAGCCCAGCCCGCCGGTAATCAGCACCAGATCACGATTTGCTGCGGCGTGCAGCGGCCAACCCCGACCAAATGGCCCGCGCACCCCCAACCGGTCACCGGGTTGTAACGCCGCCATTGCCGTCGTGACCCGCCCGACCCTGCGGATCGTATGTTCAAAATATGTAGCCTGTGCAGGGTCGGACACGATGGAAACAGGGACTTCGCCCACGCCGTACTGATACAGCATGTTGAACTGCCCCGGCGTGAATCGGTAGCTGTCTCTTATTTCAGGATCAGTGAATTGCAGCCTCAAGGTAAAAATGTCGGGCGCTTCCTGGGTGTACGCCACGATCCCGGCTTCCCGGGGCAGATAGGCGTTGTTCATATGTCCCCGCCGCAGATGGCTTGCACTTCTGCGGTCAGATCAATACCGACCGGACACCAGGTGATGCAACGTCCGCAGCCGGTACAGCCACTGCGGCCAAACTGTTCGTGCCAGCCCGCCAGCTTATGGGTCAGCCACTGCCGATAATGGTGCGGGTGGTTATCCCGCACCTGCCAGCCGTGCAAGTAGCTATGACCCTGCTGGAAACAAGAATCCCAGCGCCGTTCGTGGACGCTGCTCAGACCATCGAGGCTGGGCTGGGTTATTGCCTGATGGCAGAAACAAGTCGGGCAGACGCTGGTGCAGTTGCCGCAGGCGAGGCAGCGTGCGCCTACCGTCTGCCATTGGGGATGTTCAAGGTGGGCAAACAGCGGCGGCTTGCTGGGTAAACTGCGCTGCTGTTGGGTGGCAGCCTGCATCCGCTGCTGCGCGTCTGCATACTGCTGCGGGGTTGCAGGCGTCAACGGCAGCAAGGCAGCAAGCTGTTGCCCCGCCACGGAACCGGTTCGCACCACGAATCCTGGGGCAATTTCGCTCAACAGCAGATCATAACCTGCGCGGATTTCCGGCCCATCCCCGGTCGAGACGCAAAAGCAGGTCGCTGCGGCGTGGGTGCAATTCACCCCGATGAGCAGCAGGTTGGCGCGGCGCGCCTGGTAATGAGGGTCGCACTGTGCGCCCTGTAAAAAATGCTGGTCCTGCAAGGCCAGGGCCGCAAGGTCGCACGCCCGCACACCAAGCAGGGCGATTTTGGGCGCGACAGGGTCGGTGGCCTGGAAGTGCAGGCTGGCTTCAGCGCGGTGGGCGGTCCACAGCGTTTCCTGGGGCGCAAAAGTGTAAGGCTTGATGGCGGAAGCACCGTTTGCCCAATCAAACCAATAGGGTGTACCCGTCTGGTGTAGGCGGTAACTACCTGGCTGCTGGGTATCCTGCCAGCCGGCGGGTAGCTGAGTGCTATCGGTCAGCGGCGCAAAGACGATGGTACCGTGGCAGATTTGCGGGCCAACGCAGGCATATCCGCTGGTATGCAACGCAGCCAGCAGGGCAGGAAAATCCGCCCTGGCAAGGAAATGCAGGGCGTTTGGGACGATCTCGGGCGGCAATTCCACGCAGTACCCCATCGCTCGACGTTCAGGTTATTCAGCGCGCGCTCAAGCTGGACGTTCTCACACCACGGTGAGAGTGTACACAATACCTGACTCATCGCGTGATGATCGGGATCAACGCCGCCTATACATGATCCGAGCGGGAAGCGCGCGATCGTTTCAGGGCACTGCGGGGGCGAGTAACTGAATCTCCCAGCCCTGCTGTTGCAGGCGCAGTTGTAAATCCAGGGCCGTAGCCCGATCCGGCAGCGGGCCAACCCGCAGGCGCCACAGCCCGGCCCCGGCAGTCAGGCGGGCTTGCCAGGGCGGCGGCAATTGCATCTGGAGTTGCGTCTGCAAGGCCGCAGCCCGACCACGGGCACCGAAGGCCCCGGCCTGCAAATACCAGCCGTCATCTGCTGCCAGCATCGTGTCAGCGCGTTCCCCCTGCGGAGAGGCCAGCGGTACCACCCCGCTTTCCGGCACGGTCAGGGCCTGCACCTCGACAGCACCCGTCCCGGTGATGCCCAGCTTGGCGGCGGCCACATAGGACAGATCAATCAGGCGATCTGCGACAAACGGTCCCCGGTCATTGACCCGCACCACCACCGCCTTGCCGCTCGCCAGGTTGGTCACACGCACATAGGTCGGCAGGGGCAAGGATTTATGTGCAGCCGTCATGCCCAGCATGTCGTAGGGTTCGCCGCTGGAGGTGGGCTTGCCATGAAACGCCTTGCCATACCAGGAGGCAGTGCCGCGTTCGACATAACCGACGGCACTGGGCATGACTCGATAGGCTTTGCCCCAGACTACATAATCCTTGTTGCCGTAACGGCTCAGGGGTTCTGCCTTGGGGACAGCATCGGGGATTGCGGCCAGGTCTATCGGATCACTGGGCGGGCCATCACGCCCGCCCGACTGCGGTCCGGCACAACCGGCCAGACACACGGCCAACAGGAGGCTAGTGCCCCGCATACTCCAGCGCCTGCAAGGCCACCGTCCCAATCTGGTAGCCCTGCTGTTGCGCCAGATTGCGGATGAAATCCACCTGCTGCTTGGTCATTTCTCCAAACGAGAAATGTTGCGCGTAACCCGATACGCCCAGCAGGGTGGTCTCGGCCACGCAACCATAAACATGATCCACCGGTAGCCGGGTACCCTGCAATTTCAGGCCCTGAGCACCCGGCAACCGGGCCAGTCCCCCCGAAAGAATCTGGATGTGCGGATAGGCGTCAAATACGCTGTTGGCCACGTCCTTGGGCGTGGCAATATCGCAGATCACCACCACGCGCCTGGACAGATGCTGGGGGTAGATCACCGGCCGAGCCGAGTTGGTACACGATACGATCACCGGGCAATCGGCCAAGTCAGTCAACTGGTCGGAGAGCTGAACCCAGCGCGCCCCGCCCAGTTCGGATTCGACCTGGGCGCGCAGGAAGGCCCCGATGGCCTCGGGCGGCGTGGCCTGCTGCATGAGCCGGGCATATGTCTGGGTCGTCGCCAAGGCTGCTGCCAGCCCGGATACCGGACCGCCGCGCTGCAAGGCCACCCAGGCATCGGCATACAGGGTATCCGCCACTTCACGCAGACCCTCGTCCTGCGCATTGCGACCGAACAACCGGATCAGCGGCGAGTATTCAGCCAGGACCCGCGCACAGATCGAGCCAATGTTACCCTTGGCACCCACAACGGCAATAGGTGTTTCAGCCAGGATCAGGCCCTGGGCCTGTGCTGCACTGAGCGCCCCTTCAATGCCCAATGCAGCGGTGTAGGCATTGCCGGAAGTGAGGGCCAGCCCCGTTTCCGCGACAGCGGTGCAATTGAGGGTGACGATGGAGGTGTAGCCGCCAAAGCCGACCACCTTGCAACCGTGCTTGTGCGCCAGTTGCACGGCCTCGTCGATCTTGTACAGCAGCAGCTCGCGCTCTTCGGTGCGCATCATGGCCTCAAACAGCGCCCCGGTCAGCGGCAGGCCGATGATGGACAGATGCACCTGCGCTCCCGTGGCGGTGGTAATGCGCATCTGCTGGGCGATGGCAATTTTGGAATACGGGAATAACTGGCGCAACAAAGGTTCGCGCAGGGCTTCCGGCACTTCGGCAAAGGAAGGTTCCAGTTGCAGCAGGGCGTCCAGATCTTCCAGGTGTCCGATATGCGCCACCCGAGGTTCATCACCGGGGGTCGTGTCGGTGTTAGGCGGCTGGCGGTCGCGCCAATCCTGCACCGGCTCGCCTGGGTCGGTCTCGGCACCCACGACATAGCGCAACAACCGCCCGGCATTGGCATGACGGAAGATTTGGCACACATCGGCAAATGCCGCAATGACCCGCTCCATTTCAGCCTCGGTAATCAACGCCGAGGGCAGGAAACGAATGGTGTTGCGGGTTTTGGTTGGTGCGATGCGGATTTGCTTGACATTGAGCAAATAACCTGCAATCAGCATGTTGACCATTTCCATGCCATGCTGGGCGATCAGGCGCAGCATGAACGAGGGCGAATGTTGCTGGGGCGCCAGCTCAACACCCAGCATCAGGCCGGCCCCGCGCACTTCACGGATCACATCGGGATAATCCACGGCCAGTTGCCGCAATTTACCCAGAAACAACTGGCCACTGCGGGCACAGGTGGCCAGGATGTCTTCTTCTTGCAACAATTCCAGGGTACGCAGCGCCATCAGACAGCCCAGACGGTCTTCGGCAAAGGTTGAGCCGTGCATATAGCCAAAATCGTCCTGATAACGACGTTCGCTGACCATCATGGCACTGACTTTGGTCAAACCACCGCCCAGACTCTTGGAAAAGGTGTAGTAATCTCCCCGCAGGCCAGAGAGTTCCGCTGCCGTGAAGGTACCCGTCCGGCCCATGCCGCACTGGATTTCATCCACCACGATGGGAAAACCGTACTCGTCCGCCAACTGGCGTGCCGCCTGTAAAAACTCCGGCTTGACCGGGTGCATCCCGCCCTCGCCCTGAATCGGCTCCAGAAACAGGGCAGCGACCGGGTACCAGGGCTTGGCAGTGAGCGTGACGGCCCCCGCAGCATCCAGGGCAAACAGATAGATGGTCTGGCGCTCCGCCTCAATGGCTGCCTGCAAGGCGCCTGGCTCATGTCGAATCCAGCGGGTGCGCAAGCCCATCCAGTGGAAAGGATGGCGGAAATCCGGGGACGCGGTCATGCTCAGGGCGCCGGTGGTCATGCCGTGGAACGCATGGGTCAGGGCCAGAAACAGCGGTTCCTGAGCCAGCACCTGACCATTGTGCGCCACCACGGCCTGATAGACTGCGGCCAGATCGGCACAGACCACGCCCAGCAGGGCAGCGGCTTCGGTATACAAGGTCGGCTGCACGGCTACCTGCCCCTTGTGATACTGGTCCAGCATCAGGGCGGCGAGGTTGTCCAGGTATTTTTCCTGCTGCAAGCCCTTGTTGCGCAGTTCCAGCTTGGCATGTTTGACCGCTGCTTCGACGGCCTCGGTGCCCGTGCTGGCCAAAGTGGCCACAAAGTGCTGCCCGGTCGCCTGATGCAGGCGCTCCGACAAGGCCCGGCCCAACTTGCCAGCGGCAATATTATTGCTGTGCTGCGCATTGATCGGCACCCCTTCGGCCAACAGCATCTGCATGTGCTGCACCAGCTCCGGGTGATTGTGACCCAGAATGGTGGAACCATAACCACCAACCATATCGAGGATTTCAACCTCCTGTCCCTGGATTTCGTAGTACAGATAATTCCCCTGGGCACGGGTATAGTGCTTGTCGGCCCCAATCACGGCGATGCGTCCGGCAATACCCCGACGGGCATAATGGCCATACAGCGCGGTATCGGGCAGCAATGCGGCTGCATCCGCTGTTGGCAGCGTCACAGTGCCCAGCAACTGGCCGATGCGTTCGGCCAGTTGGGCAATGGTTGGAGTTTCAAACAGGGCACGGATCGGCAGTTCCACACCCAACTTGTCGCGCAGCTCGACGATCAGCCGGACCGCCAATTGTGAATACCCCCCGATTTCAAAGAAGTTTTCATCAATGCCGATGTGATCGTTTTTCAGGATGTGCTGCCAGATGGCCAGAATGCGCTGCTCCAGGACATTACGCGGTGCGGCCAGGGCCTGAGGCCGGGTGGTCGTCACCGCAGGCAGGGCACGCCGGTCCACCTTGCCGTTGGAGGACAACGGTAAATTTTCCAGCAGCATGTAGAACTTCGGCACCATGTAGGCGGGCAGGCGCGCTTCCAGGTAACTACGCAGCTGGGTCAGGGTGAACTGACTGACCTGCGGCCCGCTGGCCCGGCGCAGGTAATGCACCGAATCCTGCAAGGCAGCAGCATACTGCGGGCTATGGAACTGCACCCCGCTGCGTTTGCCGCTGCGCCACAGCAGCTGGCTTTCCAGGCGGATAATCTCGCTCCCAATGGGCAGACGTACACTGAGCGCAAACCGCTGGCCGGGTACCAGGTCGGCGGGTAAATCCAGTAGCTGTGCCCCGGCAGGCGCCAGACTGAGCAGCAAAGCTTCCGCTTCGCCCCCATCCCAACGCACCCGGCAGGGTTCCTGAGCGGGCAGACTCACGCTGTCCGGGTCAGCCAGCGGTCCACCCATGACCACACCGGCCTCGCTTTCCATGACATAGGCCAGACTACGGCGCAGGTCGGTCAGCGCTGCTTCACCCTCCAGCTGCACGCACAACTGTTTTTGGGCCACCCAAAGAATTTCACCGTGATATTCCCCCTGGGCCTCCAGCCCCGGCAAGTGCAGGCGCAGGCGCACATATTGGCGCGAATGCCACTCGCACAATTGCGTAGTCAGGGTCAGCGTCTGGGCCGAGAGCGCAGTCGCCTGCGCGGCAAACCAGGCCCCGGCATGGTCTTCCAGTTCACAGGCCACGGCGATTTCAGCCCGGGCCAGGTCCAGCAGGGAGACCACGTAAGCCACCAGCTGTTTTTCGCCTGCCGCTTCGGTAACGGAAACCACGCATTCCTTGACCGCCGGATGCTGGGACAACACCGCCTCGATTTCGCCCAGTTCAATCCGGTAGCCCTGGATTTTGACCTGAAAATCTTCCCGGCCCAAAAATTCGATATTGCCGTCGGGCCAATAGCGGCCCAAATCTCCGGTGCGATATAGACGTTCCCCAGTATGGGGATTGCAGATGAAGCGGGCAGCGGTTTTCTCCGGATCGCGCCAGTAGCCCAGCGCCACCCCTACCCCGCCAATGTACAACTCACCGGGCACCCAGGTCGGACAGGGCAAATACTGGCTATCCAGCACGTGGAAAGTCTGATTCACCATCGGGCGGCCATAAGGAATGCTGACCCAGTGCGGCTCCACCCGGGTTACATGATAGGCGATCGACCAGATCGAGGCTTCGGTGGCCCCACCCAAGCTGAAGAATTGCACCTGCGGAGCCAGCGTCCAGAGCGTGTCAGGCAGCTTCAGCGGAATCCAGTCGCCACTGAGCATCACCAGCCGCAACGAAGGGGGCAGGCTCAGGCGATGACCCTGGACATACTCCAGCAGGATCTTCATCAGGGCCGGGGCGGTGTTCCAGACGGTCACCTGATGCCGGACGGCCAGTTCCAGCCAATGGGCCGGATCACGCTGCCGCTGCGGGTCGGGCAGTATCAAGGCCCCGCCTGCGCCCAGGAGTCCGAAAATGTCGTACACCGACAGGTCAAAGGACAGCGAGGACAGGGCCAGCACCCGGTCGCTGTCCTGGACCCGGAACCGGGTATTGACATCCACCACCGTGTTGATGGCACCTTGATGGTCGATCATCACGCCTTTGGGCGTGCCGGTCGAACCCGAGGTGAAGATGGTATAGGCCAGCGCATCCAGCCGCTGAACCGGCTCCAGCTCATCCCCCAGCTCTGCGGCAAACGGGTGAGCGTCCAGGGCAAAGACCTGCACCGTCTCGGGCCAGGTCAGCCGGGAAACCACCCAGCTCTGGCTCAGGACAAAGCGGGTATCGGTATGGGCCAGCAGATAATCGATCCGGGTCTGAGGCAGGGCCGGATCGATGGGTAAATAAGCCCCGCCGGCTTGCAGAATGCCCAGGACGGCGACAATCTGCTCCCAACCTTTTTCCGTGACCACGGCCACCAGTTCACCCGGCACCACCCCGCGCGCCCGCAAGGCCCGCCCAATCCGGTTGGTCTCCTGCCACAACTCCCCGTAACACCAGGTGCGATCGGCGGCAATCACGGCAATCTGGCTCGGGCGCAGTCTCGCCTGCAAGCCGACGCCTTCCTGCAACCGCAGGCCCGGTAGCGGCGCAGCCGTGGCATTGACCTGCGCCCGCTGCTCCAGTTGAGCAAGCGGTGTCAGTTGTGGCAGGGACTGCCAGCGGGCTTCATCCTGAGCCAGCCGGTGCAGGTAAGCCTGATAGGCGGCAAACATTTCATCCAGCAAACCCGCCGGGAACAAGGCTTCCACCGCATCCCAGCTATAAACCAGGTCAGCGCCGTCTTCCAGCACCTGATGATCCAGCCAGACTTGCGGGGTCTGGGACACGCTGTACACCCGCTGGCCCAGCCAGTCCACCGCTGAATCTGCCCCGGTCTGTAACCCCAGGGCACTGGTGAACACTACCGGCAGACTGACGTTCTGACGGCCCTCCAGGCGCGCCCATTCTTGCAGGATGCTCAGGCCATTGACCTGGCGATGCGCCAAATCCTGCCACAACTGCCGCTGTACCCGCTCGGCCCGTTCTTCAAAACTGGCCGCATGACGCAAATCCACCGCCAGCGGCAGCAGGGCGGTAAAATCACCGACCAGTTGCTCCACTTCGGGATGGGCCGGAATCCGGTTGAATGTGGTCAGATTCAGGGTAAAGTGCGGGCGTTTGCTCCAGGTCGCCAGCACACAGGCAAACGCCGTGGCCAGCAACACCGAGGGCGTGAGATTGCCCTGCTGCCCACGCTGTTTCAGCGCCTGCCACAGCGGCGCGGCCAAGCGGCCCTGGCGTCGGACAAAGTGAGGCTTGCCTACGGTGGCCGGTGGACGCGCCAGCGGCAGTTCCGGCGCAGGTGGCAATTCTGCCAGCCGGGCGCGCCAGTATGCCAGCGCCGTCTGGTAGTCTGCCCGGCCCTGCCAGCTCCGCTCGGCCAGCACATAGTCACGAAAGCTCAGGCCCAGCGGCGCCAGCGCCTGGGTCGGGTTGGCATATAGCTCGCCCCACTGGCGAAACAGCAGTAACAAGCTCCAGACATCTGCAATCAGCAGGTCGATGCTGACATGCACCCGGGTCAAATCCTCGGGCAGGATGCTGGCACGAATTTCAAACAGCGGCCACAAGGCGGTGTCATAAACCTGATGCGACATCCGCGTCCGCACCGCTTCCAGGGCGGTGCTGCGTACCGCCCGATCGGCGTGGCGCAGATCGGCCACTGCTATCGCGTAAGGCGCAACTTCCGGCAGCATGCGCTGCTGGCCGTGGGCGTCCACCACCAGGCGCAAGGCCCCGTGGTGTTGAATCAGACGCTGCCAGGCCGCTTCCAGACGTGCGACATCAAGACCGGCGTGCTCGAATTCCGCATAAAAATGGCAGGCGACTCCACCCAATTCCAGGCTTTCGACCCGCCCCAGCCAGTAAGCGGTCTGGATTTCGTTGAGCGGAAACGGTTGCGCCTGCTGCGCCCGATCAGGCTGCAAGGTCAGTGCCTGACGCTCGACACCACTGGCCGCCAGGGCCTGCGCGGCCAACTCCCCTATCGTGGCAGCATTGCCCAGCAAACTCACCGGCAAGGTCCGGCCCAGATGCTGTTCCAAATCGCCCAGCAGCCGCAGGGCCGTCACTGAATCCACCCCCAGCGCCCCCAGCACGCTGCTGGCCTGCACCGTTGCAACCGGTACGTGCAGGCGCTCTGCGACTCGGCCCACAAGCCAGGCAGTGAGCTGGCCTGCGGCGGTCTCCAGTGCAGCCTGCACCGGTTCTGCGTCAGGTCCGGCCGACGTGGCCGGGACATCCCAGGCCCAGGCCAGATCCAACTGGCCCTGAAGATAGTCCTGCCTGGCACGTTGCCGTTGCACCTTGCCACTGGAAGTCTTGGGCAGGCCGCCAAAATTCAGCAGGACCAGTTGCTGGAGCTGCAATTCATGTTGCTCGGCCACTGCCCGGCGTACCGCCGTCAGGAGTTCTTCCGGATGTGGGGCCAGGGCGCTGCTGCTATCGCCGACCGCACGAAACTGACGCTTTTTCAAATCGCGCTGATAACGCCGATCCACCTCGGCGACCATGATCAGTTGCGGTTCTCCGGCCGCACTGTCCACGGCAAAAGCAATGCTGTTGCCCACACCAATGGGCAGATAGCCACTGCTGCCCACCAATTCGCGCAGGGTCTCGTCCAGCGTCCATTCCAGATCCTGGGGATAATGATTGCGGCCCCGGATGATCAGCACATCTTTCAGGCGCCCGGTGATGAACAGCTCCCCGTCATGGATGAAACCCAGATCCCCGGTGCGCATGAACGGCCCTTCCCCGGTATCGCTCAAGTGCGCCCGGAACGTGCGTTCGGTCTCATCCTCACGGCCCCAGTAGCCCTGAGCGACATGGCGGCCCTGCACCCAGATTTCCCCCACCCGGTTGCGCGGGGTGCGGGTCCGTTCCTCCGGATCGGCCAGGACAACCTGCTCAAACCCCAAGGCACAGCCATTGCCCACAAAAGTCTGGCTCCCGCTGCTCAGGGTCGTCAGCATGACCTTGCCGGCCCGCAAGCCATCAGCCACCACACCCTGATGCACTGGCCCCGCGCCCGGTTTACCCCCCGTCACCAGCAAGGTCGCTTCGGCCAGCCCATAGCTGGGATAGAACGCTTCCCGGCTAAAACCCAAAGGCGCGTAAGTCTTGGCAAAGCGATCCAGACTCTTGGGATTGACCGGCTCGGCACCGGTGAGCAAAAAGCGCCAGGTCGACAAGTCCAGGCCCGCCTGGGCAGCCGGGTCTATTTCATCCACACACAGATCAAAGGCAAAATTGGGGGCGATAGAGGCCGTGGCCCGAAACCGGCTCATGGCCGTCAGCCAGCGCAGCGGTTTTTGCAAAAAGGCAGCCGGGGGCATGAAGATACAGCGCATGCCCCGGTACAATGGGAATAGCAACAGGCCAATCAGGCCCATATCGTGAAACAGGGGCAGCCAGCCGCACCCGACATCCTGTTCGGTCAGGCCAAAACCGTCCTCCATCATCCGCAGGTTGGTCAGCAGATTGGTATGACTGACCATCACGCCCTTGGGCGCCCCGGTTGACCCCGAGGTGTATTGCAGCAAGGCTAGGTCATCACCTTGCAGCCTGGGCATGGCCCAGCGCTCGGCATCCGTCAGGACAACCTGATCCGTCACCAGCCAGTGCAGGGCCTTGAGCGCCGGCACTTCATCCAGCATCGGCTCCAGGGTTTGTTGAATGCCACGGGTAGTCAACACGGCCGCCGGCCGGGCATCCTGAATGATGGCACTGAGGCGGCGCAGATTGCGGTTCCGCCGGGGTGGATAGGCCGGAACGGCGATCACGCCGGCATATAGACAGCCAAAGAACGCACTGATGAACTCCAGTCCGGAGGGGTAAAACAGCAGGGCACGTTCCCCTGCCAGACCCAGACCCTGCAATTGCGCAGCGATGGCGCGGGCCTGCTTGTCCAGCAATGCATAATCAATCGGCTGGCCATCCCCCTCACCGTCGGGCAGGAACCGGTAGGCTTCCGCTTCGGGACGCAATTTGGCCCGAGTGCGCAACACATCCACCAGGGTCTCGTAAGCCAGGCCCTTGTTGCCATACTCAAACAGCATCAGACGGACTTTGGGCAGGAAGCGTTCCTGCGGCGGATACACCGGCTTGTCGATAAAGGCATCCACCCGCGCCTGGGTGATGGCATTCTTGACCAGTTCCACATCCTGGCCATAAGCCGTCACCAACACCCGTTTGGTGCGCGGGTAATGCTCATAGACATGGGCCAGCAATTCGATACCCTGAATGCCGGGCATGCGCTGGTCAGATAGCACCAGGGCTATTTCAGCCGTATCCGTACTCAGGTAGGTGAGCAGCTCCAGGGCCTCTTCCCCGCTGGCGGCGGTGACGATTTGATAATCCTCAGCGAAATGTTCGGTCAGAATGCGGGCCAAGGATTCCCGCACCCCCTCTTCATCGTCCACCAGCACGATATAAGGCTGATTGTCCACGTAAGCACTCCCCCTAATACTAATAATGAATTCAACGCCCGCCGTGCGCTATCAGCGGCAAGGTCAGAACAAACCGGGTTTCACCAGGACGAGAACGCACCTGCAGACTGCCCTGATGACCCTCCTCGATGATGCGCTTGGCATCGAACAATCCCAGCCCCGTGCCCTTCTTGCCGCTTTTGGTCGTGACAAACGGCTTGAAAATTTCCGCCTGCAAGGCGGCCGGAATGCCTTCCTTGCCGTTGTCCAGAATTTCTGCGCTGATCTGCCCGGAACCCGCCTGGGTCGTCAGGGTGATTTCCCCCCCTTCCCCAACGGCATCAATGGCATTTTCGATCAAGTAGACAAAGCAGTACATCAGGTCCACCGGGAACCCCGACAGCGGCGGCAATTCGGCAAATTGCGAGTTGATCTTGATCCCCTTGAGCCGAAAGGACAGCATGTCCAGGGCACTGCCAATCACCTGATTCAGGTTGATATGATCGGAGGGTTTGGCACGCTCCGGCTGGGCGGCATTCAGCACCATGAAGATTTCCTTGGAAAGCTGGGTCGCATTGCTGCCCGTGTTACGCAACTGCGCCCCCACCTGCACCACCACGCGCACCAGCTCCAGCCAGCGGTCCAGCGGCCCCAGCAATTCCGCCAGCATCTGCAACTGGGGGGCCGTGAGCAAATGTCTGGCCGCCAGACTGTAATGCTCCCGCTTCAACCCCAGGCCCGCGCCCTGCGCAGCCGCCTGCAACCTGGCAGCCGCCTGCAGGATTTCCAGCGAAGTCGGCAGACGCTGAACCAGGGCTTGTTCAAATACCGCCTGCAATACTGCCAATCCCGCCTGCAACTCGGTCTCAGTCTGCGTGCCCAGCCACGGGATACCCGTCGTGAGCAGCCAACGCACATCCTGGGTCAGATTGGGCTGGGCGCTTTCTATCGCCACTGCCGGATTCTTCAACCGGTGGGACAGGCTGGACAGCAGGCGGCTGGTGATGGTGGCACGTTCACTCTGAATCAGCTTGACCTGCGTTTCCCGCAGGCTGGCCAAGGCCTGGGAAAGTTCGCTGGTGCGTTTTTCCAGATCACGTTTGTATTGCTGTTCCTTGCGCTGATAGAAATATTTCTCGCAGGCATGTTTGACCTTGAGGCGCATCTCCATTTCTGGCGCCCCCTTGACGATATAAGACTCAAACCCGTAACTGACGATCTCGGAAATGTTGTGTTCATCATCATGGCCGGTGTGCATGATGATGGGCACGTGCGGGAATTTGCGCCAGATGCGTCGGGAAGCCTCAAAGCCTGACATGGTGGGCATTTTGGCATCCATCACCACGCAGGCAATGTCGTCAGTCATGCTGTCTAGGGCTTCCTCGCCGCTGGAGGCCAGGGAGACCTCGTAATCCTGGAAGACCTTGCGCAAAATGGCCAGGGCTGCATCCGAATCATCCACCAGCAGCAACCCGACCCGTGTTTCACCCTCGGGCAAAAACGCCGCCGCCGCAGGGGCCGGATGTCCTGCTGCGCAAGGCGCTTCAGTTACCATCGCAACCCCCGCCTAGAAGTGATAATTCAGACGGAGCTGAACCAGACTGTCATCGCGGGAGCTATAGAGGTAATCAATCTCGTCCTGGTTAAAAAACAGCAGGGCATCCAGATTCAGTTTCCAGGCTTCGCCCAGGCGCCGGCTACCTTCCAGCTTGATCAGATCCCCATGCCCGTCGAGGTCATGCCCCCAGGCCAGCAATGCGGAAGTATCGGCCGCATCATTCAGACCCAGACGCAGGCCGACAAACAGATCGTTGGCAAAAGCCGAATTGGCCAGTTCATCGCGGTCATCGTACAAATATTCCACCAGCAGGTTCAGTTCGGCCCCGGCGATCCCGGCATCGCTGAAGGCATATTCAAAGCCCCCGGTGAAGGCGAAATAATCATTTTCCAACCCCAACAAATCTTCCTGACCACTCCGGTGGATGGCTTCCAGCTTCCACAGCCAGCTCTCGTTGGCCCAGAGTACCTCCAGCCCGGTCTGGTCAATCTGCTCGTAATAAGGCGCCAGCACAAAGCGTGCATCGGGGGTGACGGCAATACGGAAACTGGGGTCGCGGCTGGTGCCGCTAAAATGCGACAACGCCAGTTCCAGATCGCCCAGCAGCAGGTGATAGCGAGCAGCAAAATCCACATGCTGTTGTTTGTCAGGATCTTCATACTGGGTCAGGTCGGTGTCCACGTACGGCTCAAACCGTAGCCGACCCTCGGCGCCCGGAAAGGTGCGTTCCCGGAAATAAGGCAGGACAAACAGGCTCAAGGTACCCGACCCCTGCGCCCAGTCCAGGCGCACCATCGGCTGGCCCAGCTTGTCCTCGCCTTCCGGAAATTCAACCAGATCAGTCTGGTTGACGATATCCACCAGATGCTGAAACTCCGTGACGCCCCAGAAAACCTTCCCGACCCCAAGCTGAAGATTCAGATCACTACCCAGCGCCCGACTCCAGCTCAGTTCCCGGATATCGGCATGACTACGTTCGGAATCAGCGCTATCCAGACGCACAAACGGTCTGAAGACCCAGCGACCCGAGGCAGCCGTATATTGATATTCCGGCTCGGCCTGAAATCCCAGGCTGTGCTCTTCTTGATCCGGGTACAGCGGGTCTTCAAAGAACAGCCGACCTTCCAGCCCTACATAACCCGACCAGCCCGACTTGGATGCCGCATCATCGGCAACCCGCTTGTCCTTGTGCGCGACCTCAAGCGCATCAGCCCAAACGGACCCGGCCCCCACCAGTAACCCAAGCGCCAGCGCCAGCCAGCCCCCCTGTCGTTGCAACATGACACACTCCCCCAAGCATTTTAATTATCATTGCAAATTGGCATGCAGACCGATCAGGAACCGCGTTCCAGCGCATTCGGGCTGAATTGCTCCGCTGTCAGGCCGGAACGGAACTGATAGTTTTTCCACAGCAGCCGCGTGGTCTTGCTATTCTGGCGATTTTGCATCAGATATTCCTCAGCCCGCCAGTAACGCCCCAGATATTGTTGATATTTATTGATTTCCAGAGTCTTCAGCAAGTCGCCCTTGCGATCATAGTAGCTGACCTTGCGCAGCAACAGATCCTGTTGGTCGATCCAGCGTTCCTGCCGGGTATAACCCGACTTGGCATCTACCGGATAGGCATCCACCACAAAGCAGGTCCTGTCACCACACGCCTCCTCACGCAAGAATTTATATTGATATTTTTCGACTTCCTGAGTGCTCAGATCCTCATAGGCAAATTCACTGCCCACAAAGGAGCCGGATTTATTGGCTGAGCTGATGCGCTTGACCCGCTTCAGGGCCGGCAGGTACAGCCACTGGTCATCAGCGTCAGTCTTGTGGCTATGCGTCAACAGGGCTGTTCCGGCAATGTCCGCCGGGCGGTTGAACAACACCAGGCTTTTATCGCCATCACCGGCAGCCTCCAGCGTGCTGTAGCTGATATAGCGCGTAACCTCATCGCCATTGGGATTACTCAGAACCATGATGATGTCGGCACGAAAATCTCCAAACCCGGTATCGCGGCGGTCGGCCTCCTGCACGATGGCCAGGCCCTTGGCTTCGGGGTCCATCCCCGGCGTCAATACCTGTGCCAGGGCCGTGATCGGCGGCGCCGCCACCGCAGCCGCCGTGGCTACGGCGGGTACTGGCTCAGGCGCCGGTTTTTCCACCGGCTGCTCAGCCACCCGTTCTGCGGGTTTGGGTTTGGCCACAACCTCCGCCGGCTTTTCCACCACTGACTTTTCCACCGCTGGTGTGCTCACAGGCACCGGGTCAGCAGTCACCGTGCGCGGGGCCGGCTTAGGCTTGGGTTTGGGCTTGGCGCGCACAGGCTCGGGGGCCACTTCGGCGGCTTCAACCGCTTCCTCTGCCACTGGCTGCGCCTTGGGCTTGACCCGCGATTTTTGCGCCTTGGGCGTTTTGCTCGCCGGCGCCACTGCCTCAAATTGCACCGCCAGGGTATGGGCCTTGTTCACCGCCTGAAAAGTGTAACTGGTGACTGCGCCGACTTCAGCCCCGTCCACCGACACCGACTGCACCTGATAACCAGGGTCAGGCAATATCACGAAAGCCCGGTCATGACCCGCCTCGACGGGAATATCCCCTTTAGGGGTCACACTGCCCCCGGCGCCCGCCACAGCGGTGATGACATGCGTTCTGGCCGGCGCAGCTTCCTTGACCGGTTCCGAAGTACAGGCCACCAGACCCAACAGGGCGCCGGCCCAGAAAAGCTGTCGTAGTTTGTCATACACCATAATTCACCTGCTCCCCGCTGTTCTACAGTCTAATCAAAATCAGCCCACCTGGGGTCTGGACAGCCATTTGGCCTGGGTCGCTTCCAGCCACAGCACCAGAGGTGCCAGCATCAGCATATCCAGGGCCAGTGCCAGAACGAACGTCATGGCCGTCAACATGCCCATATCAGAGTTCACGGCGAAACCGGAACTGGCGAGAATCAGGAAGCCCCCGGCCAGAATGATGGAGGTAAATAACATGGATGGCCCGACATGCAGGAAAGTCTCGCGGATGGCCTGATGAGCGGCCAGACGGCGGCGCCGGGCGGCAGCATAATGGGCCATGAAATGTACGGAGTCATCCACCACGATACCCTGCGTCATGGAAAACACCACGGCACTGGCCAAACCGACCTGCCCGACCAGATAACCCCAGATGCCAAAGGCCAGCAAGGCCGGGAAAATATTCGGCACCAGGCTGACCAGCCCCAGGGAAATGCTGCGCAAGGCAATCAGCATGATCCCGGATACCAGGAACAGGGCCAGAACGTTGCCGTTGAGCATGCTGTTGATGTTGCGTTCGGATATCTTGGCAAACATCAGGGACGGGCTGGCACCTCGGGCGTGCATGATCGGCGGGACATTCTCCTGGAGCCATTCATAAGCGCGCTGCTCCAGGGCAATGAGCTGGGCATTGCTGACATTGCGCAAGGTGACGGTAAAACGGGTGGCGGACTCATCCAGATTGATCTGGTTATTTAAATCCAGTCCACGGGGCAATGACAGCTTGTACAGCAGCAGATACTGCGCGGCGGTATTGCGATCTTCGGGAATCCGGGCATAAAACGGGTCGTTATTGTGCATGTTGGCGTTGAGACGCTTCACGATATCCGTGATGGCGCTGACGTGCATGACGCCTTCCTGCTTGCGATACCAGGTAGCAAACTGCTCAATCCGGTTGAGATACAAGGGGTCGTTGATTCCACCCGGTTCACCGGTTTTCAGCGAATACTCAATACTGTCCATGCCGGTGAGATTATCGCGGATGAAATCCGTCTCGACCCGAAACCGGTAGCTGTGGTCAAAGTATTCGACAAAATTGTCATCCAGGACGATCAGCATGACGCCGGCCGCCACCAGCGGCATCAGGGTCAGGGAACCTACCAGGATGGGCCGCTGACGCCGGATGGTAAAATCGGCCCAACGGTTCAATTGCCTGTCCAGCCAGGGCTGCTTGCGCGGATTCCTCGGGGGCCGAAATGGCAGCAACATCATCAGAGCCGGCAGGAACAGCATGGAATAAATCAGGGCGTACGCCACGCCGACGGCAACGATGTTGCCCAAATCCCGCAGCGGTGGGGCATCGCTGTAGTTCATGCTGAGAAAACCGATGGCATTGGTCAGGGTGGTCAGAAATACCGGCATCAGATTCAGACGCATCGCGGTGATCAGGGCTTCGCGCTTGCTGTCCCCCTGACGCAATTGATGGAAGAATGCGGTCAGAAAGTGCAGGCTGTCACCCACCGCCACGGTCAGGATGATCGTGGGGGCCGCCGCAGAAGGGGTGGACAAGGCCGCGCCAAACCAGCCAAAAATCCCCATCGCACTGAGCGAGGCCGCTGCGATAATCACGCAGATCGCAAGCACACCGGTCACCGAACGCAGCAGCACCCCGGCCAGCAGGACCACAAACAGCAGCATGACCGGATACAGATGCTCCATATCCCGCAAGGTGGCCTCCAGAAAGGCCGCATCCTGCATCACCATGCCACTCAGATAGATCGGGATGTTAGGATATTTAGCCTGAAACTGACGCACCAGTTGCTGGGAGTATTCGACGATCTGGCGGTTCTCGTCTGTGGATTTGCCCGGCAGTTGCAGGCTGACATTAATCCCGGTGACATGCCCAGACGGTGAAACCAGCCGATTCAGCAGCAGCGGTTCGGCCAGGGCAATTTTCCGCGCTGTATCAAGTTGCTCCGGGGTGAATTGAGCAGCACCCGAGGCCAGATCCCGGACGATCAGCTCATCTTCACGGGCCTGGGTATGCTGGAAGTTGGTCACGGAGTCCACCCGACTGGAATAGGGTATCTTCCAGGCCGCCTCCGTCAGCCACTCTACGGCGGTCAGCGTTTCCTGAGTAAATACATCGCCCTGAGGCGCCTTGACCACAAACAGGGCGTTGTAGTTTTTTGCATAGGTATGTTCCAGGGCATCAAAAGCCCGCAATTCGGGGTTGGCGTCGCTGAAATAGACCCGATAATCATCCGTGAAGCCGATGTAATGCAAGCCGGCAATGCTGCCCGCACCCAGGGCCAGGGTCAGCAACAAAAATAGCCAGGGATACGCTGTCACCCAGCGGCCCAGCCACTCACCCCAACTGACGCCGGGTATTTCGGGCACGGGCGTAGTACCGTGCGTGGCCGTGGTCGAACTGCGTTCTGACGCAAGTTCCGATGTTGTCGCAGGTGACGTGGACACAACCGGCGCAGTGTCGGTTCTGGAGGCTTCGCGTGGCTTGACGGTGGGCAGTACCTGCGGGGTGGCCTCGTTGACCGCCTTTTGCAGCGAAGCTTCAAACTCGCGTTTGACCTGGATGAGATTGCGCAGGCGGGCCACCAGTTCCAGCGGACGCACCGGCTTGATCAGATAATCGTTGGCCCCGGCTTCAAAGACGCGCAACAGGGTCTGTTCGTCCTGGTCGGAAGTGATGACCACGATGGGCAGACGCTGACGTGCCGGGTCAGGCAACTGACGCACGGTCGCAGTCAGCACATCGCCATCCATGTTCCCCTCCAGTCGCAAATCCGTCAGGATCAGGTCATAGGGTCGCGCCTTGATCGCAGCCAGCGCGCTGAGGGCATCGGTGAAATGCTCCACCGTATAATGCTGTTCCTTCAGGGCCTTCTGAATGGCATACGCATAAGTGCGGCTGTCTTCCACCAGACAGATCAGACCCTGACTTTCTTGTGCCGCCCGCGTTTGAGACAGGCTGTCATAAGTGCGCTTGATCCGCAGCAGATTATTGACACGGGCAATTAATTCCTGGGTATTGGCCGATTTGGCCAGATGGTCGTTGGCACCAGCTTCAAAGACCCGCACCAGGGTTTCCCCTTCACGGTCTCCCGTCAGCACCAGAATCGGCAGGCGACGTACCGCATCATCACGGGCCGCGCGTACCATCTTGATCAGGTCATCACCCTGCTCGACGCCGGGGGCCAGCCCCAGGTCCGTCACCAGCAGGTCAAAGCGGCTCAGACACAAGGCCGCATAGGCTTCACGGGCATCGGTAAAATGTTCAACCGTCAGCCCGAGCATACGCAATGTCTGCGTGATGGCGTAAGCGGCCGTCTTGCTGTCTTCGACCAGGCAAACCCGTCCGCCGGTCTGGGAAGGTTGCGCAGTCGCATTCCGGGAAGTATTCATGAGTTGGACGCCAGACTCGCAGCGGTGATGGGCGAATATACCCGGAAGCCACGTCTTGTTGCTAGTATGCCCCGAGATTTCAGGTTCAATTGCTTATACTGTATCATAAAAACAACAAGGCCAGGATTGACGGGACAGGGATACGCTGGCGACCTCAGTCCCCTGCACCGCCACAGCCCCCGCGTAGCCCGGTGGCATATCCAGCGTGTGCAGGGTCCAGGGCTGCACCTGACCGGCGCTATCCGCCTGGACACAGGTAAACCCGGTACCGGGTCGGTGCAGGGGCCACGTCAGTCGGGACTCGACTCCGGCCCAACCCACGCCCGCCGCTTTCAACAGCGCTTCATGCCAACACCAATACTGGTAAAAAGCATGCCGGTCCGGTGGCAGCGTCTCGGGCATCCACAAGCGCCGTGCCAACGGCAACCAGTCCAGCTGCCCATCGACCATTTCCACATCCACACCCACCGCCCGATCCGGGCTGACTGCGGCCAGCAGCACTGCCCCGGCATGGGATACATTGAAATGCAGCGCCTGCGGACTGGCCAGACCCGGTTTGCCATAAGGCCCATACACCAGCGGCACGTCCTGCGGGGCACAGTGCAGATAACCTGCCAGCAAATGTCGCACGTAGGCCCGTGCCACCGCATAGCGCCACTGGTCGGAGGCCCGGCGCAGCCGCGCCAGATGCAGCCGTTCCGCAGGCACCAGCCAGGGCCAGGCCCAGGCAGCCTGATCGGCGGTATAAGCCAGCGTGGCCAGCCAAAGCTGCACAGTGGCCATCACAGGGTGGCCAGTTCGGCACGCAGGGCGGCCAGCACCGCCGCCTCTGAATCATGGAGGAAAAAATGCCCTCCGGCAAATCGACGCATTTGCAACGGCATCTGGGTTTGTACCTGCCAGGCCGCCAATTCTGCCCCGGTCACCTTGGGGTCAGTTTCCCCGCCCCAGGCGGTGATGGGTATTGCCAGCGGGGGTTCGGCACGATAGCCGTAGGTCTCACATAGGGCAAAATCGGCCCGCAGCATGGGCAACAGCAACTGCATCAGTTCGGCGTTGGCCAGCACGGCCTCCGGTGTCCCGGCCTGGGCGCGCAAATCGGCGATGAACTCTGCATCCGGCCAGGCGTGAACCATCGGGGTACGTTGGGGCAGTTGCGGGGCACGCTGGCCCGAGACGATCAGCTTGAGCATCTGGGTGTGGCGCAGACGACGCAGGTAACGGGCCACCTCGAAGGCAACAAAAGCCCCCAGGCTATGACCATAAAATACCAACGGTCCCAAAGGCAGTAGTGCCGTTGCCAACGGGGCCACCACCCGCTCCAGCTGCCGCACGGGCAATTCCGTCAGGCGTCCCCCCCGGCCCGGCAATTGCACCACCCGCATTTCCACATCGGCAGGCAACTGCGCTTGCCAGGTGACAAAGGCACTCGGCCCACCGCCGGCATAGGGAAACACGATCAGGCGCAGGCGCGGTCTGGGCAAGGCCTGACCCACCAGCCAGCGGGACTGGGTCGTGCTCATCGCTCTGACCGCGTTTCAGCAAACAAACCCAGCAGCATGGCCTGCTGCACCAGCTCGGCAACGGAACTGGCCTGCATTTTGTGCATCACCCGTCCCCGATGCACTTCCACCGTCTTGGCACTGACGTTGATGCGCTCGGCCATCTCCCGATTGCTCAAACCCTGACAAACCAGCTGCATGATCGTCACTTCACGTTCCGTCAGCTCCGCATGGCGTTCTGCCAGCACCTGCCGTTGTACTACCGACTCCCGCAGGCTGGCATCCCGATGCAGGGCTGCTGCCACGCGCGCCAGCAATTGTGCGGAATTGGCCGGCTTTTGCAAAAAATCGAAGGCACCTTGTTTCATCAACTCGACTGCCACCGGCACATCGCCATGCCCGGTCAGAAAAATGACTGGTAACGTATAACCGGCAGCCTGCAAACGTTGTTGCACCTGCTGGCCATCGAATTCCGGCATCCGCAAATCCAGAACCAGGCAACCGGCGGCTGTGGGGGGCACAGCCGCCAGAAAGGCGACTCCACCCGGAAAGGCCAGGGCCGTGAAGCCGGAGGATTCCAGCAAGAAACACAGCGAGCTTCTTACTTCAGGCTCATCATCAATAACATATACTGTAGCCACGGTCGGATTAGCCCTATTGCCAGCGTGCCATCGCCGCGCCATCACCTGACCGGGGTTCCAGCCAGGTCCGGCCCTCGGCCGTGATGGCCTGTTTCCAGAAGGGCGCCTCGGTTTTCAACGCATCCACAAGGAACTCGCAGGCCGCAAAGGCTTCCGCCCGATGCACCGCACTCACCCCCACCCAGACGATCGGCGCTCCCACGGCCAGGGTCCCCACCCGATGAATCAGCCGAACGGCCAGTAATGGCCAACGCTGCCGGGCCGCAGCAACCAATTGTTCCAAAGCTTGTTCGGTCATGGGTGAGTAATGCGCCAGATGCAGCGCCTGCACGGGCGGGTGGCCATCCGCCCGCACCACGCCGACAAAGCTGGCCACTGCACCCCCGCCGGTTTGCAGCAGGGCCTGCCATTCTGCATTCAGATCAAACGGCTCTGTCTGAACACGCACCATCACAACCTCCCGCAAGGCTCAACCACCCGTAAAAGGGGGTAACCAGGCAATTTCGTCCCCCGGTTGCAAGCGGGTTTCCGCACCGGCAACGGCATGATTGACGGCAACCCGCACCCCCCGCTCCGGGGCCAGCGCCGCCTGCCAGGCCGCACCCCGTGCCGATAACCAGGCACGCAACGCGGCCACATCGCTGATTTCCGCAGGCAGCCAGACGGTTTCATCCGGATGTAACTCGCCGAGTCTGCCGAGATAACGCAATTGAACCTGCATGGACTGATAATCATGGGACAACGGGCTGATCATAGCGCAGCCCTGGCATTTTGATGCAGGGCTGAACGGGCAGCGACAGCATCAATAAATACAACACACTGAAATAGAAAGATTAACAGCTTGGTCAACTGCTTCAGCACGTCAATCGCACCCATCAGGCCTTCGGGTTTCTCGATGACGGATTAGGGAACCGGTCCAGACGCCGGCCACACCGGTCGTCAGCCGGGCAGGTGTGGCATCGGGTAGTCCTGACGGCTAGCGCACCGGCCCGCGCTCATCAAACAGGGGGGTCTGCGCTTCCGGCGGGTGGTCATCACGCCCGCTACCGAACTCCAGCGTGGTGGCCGTCAGATACAGGGCGACGAGGACGGCAGCCAAAATGCCCCACTTGGCCAGGGTGACCAGACTCTGGATCAGTTTTCTGACCGTGTGCATGACGAAACCTCGGATGACGGTGACAGCAGGCGCAGTGTAAGCGAAGCAACCTGCCCTGTCATGGACGGGGCGACGAGTTGTATCCGAGCGCCGCCCGCAGGTGCAGGCGGGCACATGGTAGGATACGGGCTTTACCCCAAGGAATCGCGCATGAGTTTTGAGGCCAGACCCACCGATGCCAACCCTGCGGCCAAGCTGTGGGGCGGACGGTTCAGCAGCGCCACGGCGGCCAGTGTCGAGCGTTTTACGGCTTCGGTCAGCTACGACCGTCGCCTGGCCACCTATGATATTCAAGGTTCTCTGGCCCATGCGGCGATGCTGGCGCGGGTGGGGGTCCTGACCCAGGATGAGCTGGATACCCTGACGCAAGGTTTATATGCCATTGCAGCCGAGATCAGCACAGGTCAGTTTGTCTGGGATGAAGCCCTGGAAGATGTCCATATGAACATTGAGGCACGGCTGACGGAACGTGTCGGTGCGGTGGGGAAAAAACTGCATACGGCCCGCTCGCGCAACGACCAGGTGGCCACGGATTTGCGCCTGTATGTGCGCGCCGAACTGGACGCCCTGCGGACGGAACTGCGCCATGTGCAAGCCGCCCTGCTGACATTGGCTGAACGGGAGGCCGAAACCCTGATGCCGGGGTTCACGCATCTGCAACCAGCGCAGCCGATCACGGTCGGCCATCATCTGCTGGCCTGGTTTGAAATGTTCCAGCGCGATCAGGAACGCCTGGGCGACTGCCGCAAGCGCGTCAATCGCTGCCCATTAGGCGCGGCAGCGCTGGCCGGGACGCCGCATCCCATCGACCGCTGGCATACTGCTGCGGCTCTGGGCTTTGAACAACCGGCAGAAAATTCGCTGGATGCCGTCAGCGACCGGGATTTCGTCATCGAATTCACTTCCGCACTGGCACTGATCATGATGCACCTGTCACGCTGTGCCGAAGAACTGATTCTCTGGAATTGCCCGCTGTTTGGCTTTGTAGAGCTGCCGGATGCCTTTTGTACCGGGTCTTCCATCATGCCCCAGAAGAAAAATCCGGATGTGCCGGAACTGATCCGGGGTAAGGCAGGCCGCGTGTTTGGGCACCTGATGGCATTACTGACCCTGATGAAAGGCCAACCGCTGGCCTATAACCGCGATAATCAGGAAGATAAGGAAGCCCTGTTTGATGCTGTGGATACCACGCGGGCATGCGTGCAACTGTATGCCGAACTGGTGCCAGCGCTGCGGTTTCGCCCGGAACGTCTGGAAGCAGCGCTGAGTATGGGCTATGTCACCGCAACGGAGCTGGCCGATTTTCTGGCCACCCAGGGCATACCCTTTCGTCAGGCTCATGAGATCACCGGGCAGATTGTCCGCCACGCCATTGCAGCCGGGCAACCGCTGGAGGCGCTCACGCTGGAGACCCTGCGCCAGTATGCCCCGCAACTGGGGATGGAAGTGTTTGCCCACCTGACGCCCAGGGCCGCCGTCATGGCACGCGACCACTATGGCGCCACCGCACCTGGTCAGGTGCGGGCAGCCCTGGTGCGGGCACGGGAGCGGCTTGAGGCTCATCCGTGAATCTGGTTTGGACCCTGGTGCTGGGCTACGCGCTGCTGATGACCGGGCTGGCCGCAGCACTGGCCTGGCTGTGCTGGCGGACCTGGCAACGCCTGAACGCAGAACGGCTGGAGCTGAAAGCGCGCCTGACCGCCTATATCCGGGAACGCGGTCAGGCCGAGATGGCGGCCTTCAAACAGCATCAAAGCGCGCTGGGACATTTATGGCATGCCAATCTGCTGGGCGAACTGGCCTGTCAGCTGGCCCATGAAATCACCCAGCCACTTTCGGCAATCGTAAACTATACCCAGGGTTGTGTCCGGCGCCTGAATCAGCCGGAGGCCCGCCCGGAGGCCCTGATCTGGCCTTTGGAACAAGCAGCGCGGCAAGCAGAACTGGCCGGGGAAATTCTGCAGCAATTTCGCCAGCGCCTGCAGCGCCAACCCGCAGAGCTGCAACGCATGGACCTGAACTATATCAGTTGTCAGGTGGCAGTGCTCATGGAAACCAGCTTGCAGGCCCATCCGGGGGTTTACCTGAAGCTGGATTTGACCGGACGACTACCCGCCGCCTGGGGTGATCCTCTCCAGGTACAGCAGGTGGAAATCAATCTGGTGCGCAACAGCTTGCAGGCCCTGGCGACCCGTCCGGCAGGACAGCCCGGCATCATTACCCTGCAAACCCTGCGCACGCCGGAAGGCTTGCAGGTACGCATCAGTGACAACGGGCCGGGGCTACCGGCAGACCTGACTGCCGAACAATTATTTGAAGCCTTTTTTAGCACCAAGACCGGGGGTCTGGGCCTGGGTCTGACAATCAGCCGCAGCCTGATCAAGGGCTTGGGTGGCCAACTCTGGGCCGAACCGATGCCCAGCGGCGCCTGTTTCTGTTTCACCCTGCCGCTGGCACCCGTCGAGTAGTACCGGCTGGCATTTGCCCGCAGGCTGGCGCATCATAGCGGCATCCGTTTAGCCAGTGATTAGTTGATTCCTGCGATGCAATACCGAGACTATTACCAGATCATGGGCGTGGCCCGTGATGCCAGTAACGACGACATCAAGCGTGCCTATCGCAAGCTGGCGCGCAAGTATCACCCGGACGTCAGCAAGGAACCGGATGCCGAAACCCAGTTCAAGGCTGTCAATGAAGCCTATGAAGTGCTGAAGGATGCGCAAAAACGTGCAGCCTATGACCAACTGGGCAATCAGTGGCAGTCCGGGCAGGATTTCCGGCCCCCGCCGGACTGGCAGACCCGCGCCGGCCAGCAGCATTGGCGTTTCAATCCGGAAGAGGCTGGTGGCTTCAGCGATTTTTTCTCCAGCCTGTTTGGTCAGGGCACAGCTGGTGCCGAACCTGCCGGGCCGCAGTACCGGGGCCAGGTGAGCCTGAGTCTGGAGGAAGCCTATCAGGGTACGACCCGGACCCTGGAAATTCCCCAGCACCACCGTGACGCAAGCGGTCGGCGCAGTACCCGGACGCTACGGGTCAAGATTCCGGCGGGCGTCATGCCGGGGCAAACCATCCGGGTGGGCAGCGGGCCCGAGGAAGTCCATCTGGAAGTCCAGCTCCAGCCCCATCCGCTGTTTACCCTGGAGGGCCGGGATGTCTCCCTGACCCTGCCGGTAACGCCCTGGGAGGCGGTGCTGGGTGAAACGGTGCCGGTGCCGACCCTGGGCGGAACCGTGGAACTGAAGTTGCCTGCCAACGCCCAAAGTGGGCAGAAGTTGCGTCTCAAGGGCCGGGGCCTGCCGGGCAAGACGCCCGGCGACCAGTACCTCACGCTGCAAATCATGACCCCGCCCGCTCTGGACGAAGCCGCCCGCGAGCTCTATCGCAAGCTGGCAGCGGCCTTGCCGTTCAACCCACGTAGCCATTTGGCGCGCTCTTAAGCAGGTCAGATCCATGCAGATCATCGCTGATGAACAGATTCCCCTGGTTGCCGAAGCCTTCGCCAGTCTGGGCACCGTCACGCAGGTGCCACACCGGGCTCTGACTGCGGCCTTGCTGGCCCAAACGCAGGCAGAAGTGTTGCTGGTACGCTCGGTAACATCCGTGGATGCGCGCTTGCTGGCCAATACGGCGGTACGCTTTGTCGGCACTGCCACCATCGGCACGGATCATCTGGATACGGATTATTTACAACAGCAGGGCATCCATTATGCCAGCGCGCCGGGCTGCAATGCCGAAGCCGTAGCCGAATATGTGTTAAGCGCCCTGTGTGTGCTGGCAACCCGGCAGGGCTTTGAACTGCCCGCCCGCACCGTGGGCATCGTCGGTTATGGCAATACCGGGCGTGCCCTGGCTGCCAAGCTGGCGGTACTGGGGGTGCAAGTCTTGCGCAATGACCCGCCCCTGGCCCAGCGTCACCCCGAAGCGGCCGGTTTTTGTGATCTGGACACGCTGCTCAAGCAGGCCGATATCATCAGCCTGCACGTACCCCTGACGCGCCAGGGACCACATCCGACCTACCATCTGTTTGATGCCGAACGCCTCAGCGCCATGCGGCCGGGCAGCATGCTGATTAATACCTCACGGGGAAGCGTGGTGGACAATGGCGCCCTGCTGACCCAGTTGCAGCAGCATCATCTGCGCGCCGCCGTGCTGGATGTCTGGGAGGGTGAACCCAGACCCAACCCGGCCCTGCTGGCAGCCGTCACCCTGGGTACGCCACACATCGCCGGTTACAGTCAGTTGGGCAAACTCCGGGCTACCGCCCAGTTGTATCAGGCCCTGGGCGCATTTCTGGAACAACCGCCCCAGTGGCACCTGCCGCCCTTGCCAGTACAAACCCTGAGTTTTTCAGACCCCCCCGCGCTGGAAGCGGTGCTGGGAGCTGCGTATGACATCAGCGCCGATGACCGGCGTCTGCGCGCAATGCTGACGCTGCCAGAAGCCGAACGCGGCGCGGCCTTTGAGCAGTTGCGCAAAAGCTATCCGTTTCGGCCCGAGTACAGCGCGTTCAGGGTCACGGCCCGGGGTGCGCTGCGCAATACCCTGTTGCGGCTGGGCTTCCTCAGTCAGATGTGAGCGCCAGACGTTCAGCCAGCAATTCTATCCAGTGCCGTACCGGGCGCGTCGTCCCGCTTTGCAGATGGGTCAGGCAGCCGATATTGGCCGTTACGATGACCGCTGGATCATGTGCTTGCAAGGCGTCCAGCTTGCGTCGCTGCAAGGCGCCGGCCAATTGCGGTTGCAGCAAGGCATAAGTCCCTGCCGAACCACAGCATAGATGTGCGTCAGCCACAGGAACCAGCGTATAACCGGCCTGGGTCAGCAACGCTTCAACCACACCGCGCACTTTCTGGCCGTGTTGCAGGGTGCAGGGTGGGTGCCAGGCAACGCGTACCGGTTGGGCCAGCGGGCGTAACAGCGGCCAGAGCTGCTGCTGGCGGGCGCTGATCACCTGAGCCAGATCCTGGGTCTGGGCTGCCACCGCATGAGCCGCTTCCGTGCCCAGCAGATGGCCATAATCCTTGACCGTCACACCGCAACCGGACGCAGTGCTGACGATGCCGACCGCACCCGCCTGCAGGGCCGCTTGCCAGCGCGTGACGTTGGCCTGCATGGTGGCTCGCCCGGCCGCTTGAAAATTCAGGTGAAAACTGACTGCGCCACAACACCCTTCGGCAGGCAGGCATTCAATGCCCAGCGCGGCCAGGACACGGGTGGCTGCGGCATTGATGTTGGGTGCCAGCGCATCCTGCACGCAGCCGCGCAACAGCAACATCCGGGTCTGGGGAGCCGTGGGCGGAGCCACGGACGGGGGTTTGGGGACATAGGCCGGGATTTTACGGCTGAGCACGCTGCTGTGGGGCAACCCGCTTCGCACCGCTTGGCCCAGACGTAGCAGCGGGGTAAAGCGGCGTGGATAAGGCAAAAGCGCACTCAGGGCCGCCCGCTGCATCCAGGCCCAGGGGCTGCGGCCGACCTGACGTTCCACAATATCACGGCCAATATCCAGCAATTGCCCATAGCGTACCCCGGAAGGGCAAGTGGTTTCACAATTGCGACAGGTCAGGCAGCGATCCAGATGCTGTTGGGTTCTGACAGTGGCCGGCTGGCCTTCCAGGACTTGCTTGATCAGGTAAATCCGGCCTCGGGGTGAGTCCAGTTCGTTGCCCAGCAGCTGATAAGTCGGGCAGGTAGCCAGGCAAAAACCGCAGTGGACACAACTGCGCAGGATGGATTCGGCCTCCTGGCCGGCCGGGGTCGTGCGAAATTCGGGGCTGAGCTGGGTCTGCATGGGCCATGCGCATCAGGAAGAACCCCGCTAGGGTGCCCAAGCTTTGCGGCCAGTGCAAGGCCAGCACTGCTGGGGCTTTCCCGGTTACCCGGCTCAGGGCGTGCTGAATGACCAGGCGCTCAGGTCGCCGGACTCAAAGCCATCACCAAAAAGGGTGGGCACTGTAACAAAGTCGGCCGCAATGGCCGTGGTGCCGGTGCCACTGTCACCCTCGCGCAGGGTACGCGCATTGTCACGCTGGCTGGCAATACCGGTGGCCTGACCGTTATAGGTGATGCTGGGGTTGGAAAAATGGGCAACGCGGGTACAGCCCTGGGTACATTGGCTGGAATAGGACATCACGGTGCGAAAACTGCCATTGACATAATGGCCAAATGACCAGGGATAGGAAGCACTGCCCGCCGCCGGACCGTTGGCCGGGTCGTGTTCCAGGCCGAGATTATGGCCATGTTCATGCGCATAGGTAAGGTTGCCCACCGCACAACCGCGCGCGGTCACCTGAAAGGCGCTGGCAGCAAAACTGGTGCTGGGATTACGCATCACGTAGCCCACGCCGCAAAAGCCACCCCCATCCTCCACCAGCAGACTGACCAGATCGGCCCCGACATTGGCGCGCAGGGTAGCCACGGTACCGTCATTGGCTACCCAGGTCAGGTCGGTGCTGGTATTGCCGCTGTCGTCATGGTCGGCCAGCCCGGTGTACACCAGATTGAACTGGGCGGGGACGTTACTGTTGCCAAAGGCAGTGTTGGCATTGTCCACCGCTGCCTGGGCAGTGGCTTCGATATTGGCCACCCCACCGGCCGCATCCCGCGCCTGCGGGGTATACAGCACCATGACATCAATCAGGGCATTGGCCGCCCCGACCCGGCTGGTTCCGGAAGGGGTCATGGCAGAGGCGGCATGATCAGGGTCAGGGGCTTCCAGGGCGCCGCCACAGGTGGGAAATTGGGCCTGATCCAGTTGCCGCAACTGGTAGCCGCCGGTAACCGGAAGCAGCTCATAGACATGCTTCGGGGCCAGCAGCAGCCCGTACAGCACACCTTTCTTGTAGGTCAGCGTCACCTGCCCGGTCTGGTCCTGGGCGGCGGGGTACTGACCACGCCAGACATAATCCCCACCACTGCGGGCCTGGACTGTTTGCCGCAAGGCGCTCAGGACAGTGCCATCGGGCAGGGGCAGCTCGATCCGGGCGCTGTTGCCGGCCGCCAGCGCCGTAGCCGCATCCACCTGTAGGCTATGGGCGCTGACGACGGCCGGGGCCAGTTGGGGATTGAGATCGGCTGCCCCGACGATGTGATACAACGCATCGGCCCCGGCGGGGCGCAACAACCCGCTGATCAAGCCAAAACCGATAGCACCAGGACCCAGGCGTCGCATATTCAATGATTCCACGATGGCAGAAGGGAAACTGTAACGTGAACGGCGCCAGGCGGCAAGCCACTTACGGGTATAGCTCTCGCAGCGGGCTGGGCAGGTTGATGCCATAGCCTTGGGCATAATCAATACGCATGGTCTGCAATTTCAGGATGATGTCGGTATTCTCCGCATACTCGGCGATGGTCTTTAGCCCCATCAGATGCCCTATCTGGTTGATGGCCTCGACCATGGCACAATCCACATTGTCATCCAGGATGTCGCGCACGAAACTGCCGTCAATTTTCAGGTAATCTACCGGCAGGTTGCGCAGATAGCTGAATGAGGACAATCCAATGCCGAAATCGTCCAGCGCAAAGCTACATCCTAGGGCGCGCAGTTGCTGCATGAACAGGCTGGCGCGGGCCAGATTGCCGATGGCGGCCGTTTCGGTAATCTCGAAACACCAGCGGGCGCCGGATAACCCAGCGTCCCGCAATTGATCCTGAATGAACTCCAGCATCCCCTCGTCACTGATGGAAGTGCCGGAAAGATTTACCGCACACAGCGGCGGCACCTGACCCAGTTGGAGCAATCGGCGCTGAAACTGGGCGACCTGGCGCACCACCCAGCGATCAATCTGGGGCATGAGCCGGTAGCGTTCCGCCGCAGGAATGAAGCTGTCCGGCGGCACCATCCGCCCGTGGTCATCCCGCAGACGCAACAGGATTTCATGGTGATGAGGCCGGACCCCCTTTGGCAGGGCGAGATCAAGAATGGACTGATAATAAAGTTCAAATTCGTTGCGCTCCAGCGCACCGGAAATGCGGGAGGCCCAGTCCATTTCCCGGCGCCGGCGCAAGCTTTCATCGCTGCTTTCCTGATAGACATGAACCCGGTTCCCGGTTTCCTTGGCGGTATAGCAGGCCACATCAGCAGCGCTCATGAGTTCGGAGAGGCTGCTGCTATGGGGATTGATCAGCACAAAACCAATGCTGACGGCGACTTCAAAGCGCCGTTCCTTCCAAGTAAAGCGAAATTCCCGCACCGCGCTGCGCAGGTTTTCCGCCACCAGCAGGCCCTGCTCCTGCGGGCAATGATCCAGTAACACACCGAACTCATCGCCGCCCAGGCGGGCGACCAGGTCACTGTGCCGCACTTTGGCCTGAAACAGGGCGCTGAGCTGACAGAGCAGGCGGTCGCCCGCGATATGACCGCAGGTGTCATTGACAATTTTGAAATAATCCAGATCCAGATACAACAGACTATGGGTTTTGCCATCACGTTGCGCGCCGCCCAGGGCCAATTCTACCCGGCGTTCAAACTCACGCCGGTTGGCCAGGCCCGTGAGCGGGTCATGGGTCGCCTGCCAGGCCAGCCGGTTGGCCATATCGCGGGCCAGAGTGACATCGTGGAACGCAAACACCGCACCGGTGATTTGGTGATGCGCCGTGTGGATGGGCGCTGCCGAACCTTCGATGGCAAGTCGGTCACCATCCTGGCGGACCAGGGTCAACTGATGCACCCGGCGCAGCAGGCGACGTTCCCGCAATACCTGAGTCAGCGGGCATTCCAGTGGCTGACCGGAGCTTTCATGGAGTAAATGAAACGCTTGATCCACCGACTGACCCAGCAGTTCGGCGGCGGTATAGCCCAGCATCTTCTCGGCGGCCGGGTTCAGATAACTGATACGGCCTTCCAGGTCGGCACTCACAATGCCCTCGGCGATGGCTTCCAGGGTAATGCGGGATTTTTCCTTTTCCTCAAACAGCGCACGCTCGGCCTGATAGGAACGCAAGGCCGTAACCAGTGTGGAAAACAGCTTCTGGGCCGTCAGTTCGGTCTTGGCCTTGTAGTCGTTGATGTCGTACTGGATGATGACCTGCCGTTCCGGGGCCTGGCCGGGCTGCCCGGTACGCAGAATGATGCGGACAAAGTTATTTTTCAACTCGTTGCGGATGAATTCCACCAGACGCAGGCCCGCATCGTCACGATCCATGACCACGTCCAGCAGGGCTACGGCCAAATCGGGATGGGCCCGCAACAAGGTTTGTGTCTCGGCCATCGAGTGCGCACTGAGCAAGTCCAGCCCGCGCCCGGCGAATTGAAAGCCATGCAGGGCCAGCCGGGTGACGTGATGGACATCCACCTCATCGTCTGCGATCAGAACCTTCCAGGGGCTGAGCGGGGCAGTGGCCGTGGGTGCTGGCGCCTCTTCATCGGCAAACAGGTTTTCTTCGTCGGGGTTATCAGGCGTCATGGCGCACCGCGTGCAAGGGTAAGGGAATCTTCAGCGTAAAGTGGGTGCCCAGGCCAGGCTGGCTGCGGCAGGCAATTTCGCCGCCCAGCGTCCGGGTGACCAGATTATAGGTGATATGCAGCCCCAGGCCGCTACCCCCCGTGCCACGGCGGGTGGTGAAGAATGGCTCGTAGATGCGTTTGAGATGGGCGTCCGCAATCCCTTTGCCGTTATCACTCACCTGCAACACCAGCCGTTCTTCGGGACGACGGCGCACCAGTTCACGCGGGCCGGTACCGGGTTGCGGCACAGGATAGACATTGCGCACCCAATCCTCTTCAAAGCCCACTTCAATCTGGATCTGGCGCGGGGGCGGCTGGTCTTCAAAACCGTGCAACACGGCATTGGAAATTAAATTGGTGAGGATTTGGGCAAATACCCCCGGATAACTGGTGATGTACAGGGGTTCCGGGCAAGTGAGCATGACCTCAACCTGATTTTTCCGCAGCAGCGGACTCAAGCTGAGCAGAATTTCTTCCAGATAGGGCTTGAGACCAAATTCCCGCTGCGCCTCGCTGGACTGATCCACGGCCACCTGCTTGAAACTATGCACCAGATTGGCCGCCCGCTGCATATTGTGTTGCAACATCTGGAAACCTTCCTCGGCCAGTTTCAGGAATTCCTCCAGCTCGGAGCGCTTCATTTTCCCGGCATTGAAGCTGCCCGTCAGGGTCAGAATGCGCTCATGCAGAAAGCTGGCGGTAGTCACGGCATTACCCAGCGGGGTATTGATCTCGTGGGCCACACCGGCCACCAGCCCCCCCAGGGAAGCCATTTTCTCGGACTGAACCAGGCGCTCCTGCGTTTCTTTCAACAACCGCAGGGCATTGCTCACCTCCTCCTTTTCCTTGCGCAAGGCCAGGGTACGTTCGGAAACCTGCAAGTTCAGAAAATTGCTGGCATAGCCGAGCGTAAAGGGCAGATCCACGGCCCAGCGCAGCAGCAAAGGCAGCAAAAAGAGCGCGGTAAAGACGCTGGTCAGAATCGCCACGCTGGTATACATCGCCAGACCCCAGATATTCGCCAGATCCGTGAGAAACAGCGGCAACAGGCTCAACAGCAGGACCACCACGGCCAGGACCACGCCGGAACCGGTGGTGCTCAGGGTTTGCTTCAACGCTTCATTCAGGTCTTCGCTACGTTCGTATTCAACCCGAAAGCGGGCAGCCAGATAGATGCAGTAATCCACACCCAGCCCCATGGCGATGCTGAGCGTGACCAGATTGCCAAAATGCAGGTTGCCGCCCCAGTTGCCAACACTGCTGAAATAACCGCCCAGGCCGTATTGGGTAATCAACGTGATGCTGACCATCAGCATGATCAGGGTTGCCATGAGCAGAGAACGAAACATCCAGGTGATCACACCCCCGACCAGCAAGGCGGTCAACAAGGGATTGAGCAGCCAGTTTTCGGCGCTGATTTCGCGGCTGGCTTCCGTGGTACCGGCAAACCCGCCGATGCCGACTTCAGGCCGCAGTTGGGGCAAACCCAGCGCCACCGGGCGAAACTGGGGGTCGTCCCGGTGGAGCTTGATATAGGTCCGGATCCGCTCCAGGGTCGCATGGACGGACTTCGGGTCCAGGGTTTTGATATAGCCGATGATCTGGGCATTGCCATAGTCATAGTCCACTACCGAACTGAAATCACCCGAGTCCGCACCCATGGCGTAGGTAAAAATATATTGCTCGACCAGCTCAGGATCGTCCGGCAGGCGCCAATAGGCCGGATCGTTGTTGTGCAGGCTCTGATTCAGCAGGCGCAGATACTGGCTGAATGACACCGTATACCCGACATTGGGGTCCTGATGCAGAAAACTTTCCAATTCATCAATTGCTTGTAGCACTTCAAGCCGCTTGAATGCGCCGGGTTCCCTGCCCAGAAGCGGGATGTTGAACGACACCACGCCCGGCATCATCCGGTTGAGCTGATTCAAGTCCTGAATCAGCGGACTGCTGGGCTTGAAGGCCGCCTCCGGGTAATGAATGCCCAATTCCAGGCGCGGGATGAACAGCGCTGAAACGCCAACCAAACCCAGGCTCAAACCGACCGGCAGCCACTTCCAGGGCCCGGTCAGCAACTTCAACACACCCTGCCCCAGACGGGCCTCCCAGGTGCGTACCGTGTGATCTGCGGGTAACGGTTTGTGGGACACCCACATGACCAGCAGCAGGGGCAGCAGGGTGGTGGTGGTCAACAACAGGCTGAACATGCCGAACATGCCGAAGTAGGCGTAATCCCGGTAAAAGGAAATGTCCACCCAGGCGAGACTAAAGAAGCCTACCACATCGGTCAGGATGGCCATGCTGGCCGGGAACAGGGTATGCCGGATCGCCCGTTGCGCAGCCAGTTGCGGGGGCTGGGTATGCAGCTCATCACCATAACGGCGCATGATCTGCACGGCATGACCAATGCCGATGGCAAAGATCAGCACCGGAGTCAGCACCATCATGGTGGTCAGCTCAAAGCGGGTCAGTCCCATCAGGCCCAGGGTCCAGAGGATGCTGATGCTGACTGTCAGCACCGGCAACAAGGCCAGCCGCCAGGAACGGGATTCGGCATACAACACGGCCAGGACCAGCAGCAGGGAGAGCAGGAACCAGTGCCAATGCTGGGCCAGATTGACCAGCATTGAAGCCAGAAAATAAGGTTCTCCGGAAACATAGACCTGCAAGCGATCATCGGCACGCGTCTGGGCCAGCAAGGCCTGAAAGGCCAGCACCCAGGTATAATACTGGTTCTTGATGCTGCTATCGAAGTCGGCAATGATGAAAGTGGCTTTACGGTCTTCTGAAAGCAGCATGGGCCGCAGGATGGGGTTGGTTTCCAGCCCCGTACGCAACACCGTCAAAGCTGCTTCGGCTGCCACCGGATCATCGGGCAGACCCTCGCGGGGCAGCAGGCGGCGGATATCCAGACCATCCTCGGTGCCCCGGATATAGCGCACCTTCTTGGCGGCGATGGAAATGAAATTCTCTGGCCGGGCGCCGGGCAGGGCCGCCAGGTGCTGATGGAGCTGGCGCACCGCATTGATGAACCAGGGCTGATAGATATCCCCTTCACGCACCGCCAGGCCAATGACCACCAGGTTACCCATGCCAAAAGTCTGTTCTACATAATTGTTGGTCTGCACATGGGGGTTGCGTAGCGGGAGCAGGGAATCCGGATCGTTGCGGATGATGATCCGGGGAATCTGGGTCAGCGCCAGCCCGGTCAGGATGATGACCAGCCCCAGCAACCAGAACCGTCCCCGCACCGCAGCGGCCGCGTAGCGTTCTGGCCAGGCCGGGGTCGGCGCACTAGAAGGCATAACGCACCCCCAGGGTCAAGCCGGAACCGCGCCCGGCAAATTGACCCAGCAGACTGTCCTCGGTGCCAAAATATAGATTACTTTCCAGGGTATAGGTCAACTGGTCGCTGCTATCATAACTGAGCTGGAACTGATCCCAGTAGCCGCCATCGGCATCAGCCAGCAACAGATTGCTCAGGCGCAGGCGTTCATTCAGAGCGCTGGTGGCCAGATACAGGCTGAAAAAATTCTGATACCGGGCGCCGGCCCGTAACCCGTTGCTCAGATTCACGGTTGCAAAATCGGCGCTGACCCGGCGATAAGCCTCCCCCGTCACCGGATTGAGCACGGTAGCCCCCAGGCTGTCCTGGGCGGCGCTGGGGGCATCCACATAGTCCAGGTTGATGAACTGGATAAACTGCACGCTGGTAAACAGGTTGCGCAGAAATGTCCTGTCCAGGCCAATGACATAACGCAAATAATCTGCCGGTTCCTGACGCAGGCCCGCCGCCAGGTCGCCCACTGCCGCGTAACCAAAATCCACCACCGGCTGGCGGTCATCCAGGTTCAGCAGTACCTCACCCCGCAGCACGACCGGCCCCCAGCGCGTTTCCAGTTGGCTGTCGAAACTGCCCCCCAGGCTGTGAACCCGGTGCAATCGCTCGGTAAATACCAGACTGAGCGCATCCCCTGCGGGCGTCTGGTCTGAGGCATTGCTGGGATGAGCCGGGCTACCCGAGTAAATCTGCCCATCCGCGCCCTGAAAGCCGGTGATGGACAGCGGCGCACCGCTGGCATTGGGCTGGCGGGCATAAACCGGCGTCACGGGCTGACCGCCGGCCTCGTAGTGCAGGCCGACCTGAGGGTCGTTACTCCAATGATAATAATAATTCAGGGAATAACGGGTGGGGCCGGATTTACCCTTCCAGCGCAGACCCAGATTGCTGGCTTCCAGGGTCAGGGAATTGGGGTAACGGCGCTGATAACGGCTGGTCAGCCCGGCAAAGTTCAGATTGGTCTCAAAGGTAGCCAGGGCCGTTATTTCAAAGAGAGAGTCCGTCCGGCCATCTCCAGCGCTGAGCAAGGCCGCTTCATAGGCAGCGCTGGGCAGTTTGAGCTGACCGATGGCCTGGGTAATGGCCGGATTCAACCCGACGCCCGGCATCAGCACCCCGGTGTTGAACACAGTCTGGGCGGCCCACTGGCCGGGGGCAGGCTGACCCAATTGCTGGCTCAGACCGCTGGCCAGCGTACCCAGACGGCCCGCCAGCGGCGCAAACCCGTAAACCGGGCCGGTGATGGCATCTATTCCCTTGAATACAAATGGATGACCTACATCACCCCCGGCATCCAGCCCCGGATATTGGTTAGCCTTGACATCCGGGACCCAGACCCATTGCAGCGCCTGTTCCTCACCCAGACGCCACTCGCCTTTGGCCATCCAGAGCGTGACCCGAAAATCTTCAAAGGTGTTTTGATAGAATTCCCGAAAATCACTGGGATTAATAATATCCAGCAGCTTGATCCCGTCTGCCGTGCCCCAGACGACCTGCTGTTTGCCCAGGCGCAGGCTGAAGTTCTCCTGCGTCCAGTCCAGATAGGCTTCCCGCAATGGATCGGCGGTCGTGCCCCGGCGCGGATAGGCGTAACGCTGCGCCAGCGCTTGGTGGGGACATACCCGCTTGCTCAGTGGGTCGTCATCCTGACAATAATCCCAGGTCGCATCGTAGTAGAGCCGGGGTTGCAGATGCAGTTGCAACTGTTCGTTGAAGGTATAGTTGGCAAACAGGTCCAGGGACCACTCGCTGCGGCTGAGGTCTCGGCCCGCTTGCCAGCGCATGGTGGTCTCGTTGCGGGCCAGACCCGTCAGCGCCCATTCGCCCGCATGACCATCCGCAGCAACCAGCAGGGCACAGCTCAATATCAGCAGTCGCATCCGGCCCCCCTAACGCTCGGTCCGTTCCAGATGGGCGATACTCCAGGTATCGTCCGGTAAATCGGCATTCCAGGCACTGGTCTCGGGTGGAATGACCGCCATGCTTTCATGGCCACTGGCCAGCGTTTTGCCATACCACATCACCCAGTACACAGCGCGGAGGTCAGCCACATCCGCACTGCCGGGATGCTGGCGCATCGGGCGCCAATCCCGGTCGATGATCTTGACCAGCTGGCCGTTTTTGTAGCTCAGGGTGCGATAATCGGCAAAGCTTTCCTGATCCACCCAGGAAATCCGGTAGTCGTACCAATAATCCTTGAAGGTGGTCGTACTCTTGATGACATAACAGGGCCGGGGTGCAAAATCCTCGTGTGCCTGCGGTTGATAGGCCATGAAAACCTGCTGTTGCTCCGGCGGAATGCTGATGACATGCAGACGCCCGCCCCCTTCCTGCGCCTGCGCAAACGGCTCGACCCGCAGTAGTTCATGGGTCTCATGCTCCGGGCGGCGCAAGGATACATCATCAAAGTTCCAGTCGGTGCCCGCATAAGCATCATCATGATTAGGCTGGGTAAATCGCCTTGGCTTGCGTAGGGCGGGCAACCAGACGACCAGCTCCTGGCTACGGCTGCTGTCCAGAAAATCCGAGATTAAAAATGCCGTCCCGTTGACGGCTGCCGGATAGCGGAAGATGGCGATATCCTGCGCCAACAACGGGGAATTTTCCGGAAACGCATTGCGCAGGAAACGCTCCAGGGTACGAAACCGGTATTTGCCTTCGCCGTTACGATAGACCAGATAGGGAATGCTGGCGCCCTGTTTGCGGATGGCATAATTGCGCACGGCCCGGAAGTGGTTGACATACCAGACCTGGGCCATGATGTTGGCTGGACTGGGCGCAGCGTCAGGATAGGCCACATCCACCGCAGGCGCCCCGTTGGCAACCCCGCTGCCCAGCCACAGCAACAGGGTCATCATGAGAATGGCTTGCATAATAATTCCCCCACACTCCAAATAGCTTAGTCGCTTTGGGCGTAGTTGCAAGCCAGGGTGGACCGGTCATCATGCCGCGTGGCGGCCCGATTCCAGGGCCAGACACCACCCGGGATGGTGGCGGCCACAGCCAACGCACCGCAAGGCACGCGGGCGGGGCTACGCCGGGACTTGGCATAACCGGCAGCCGGGTGGTCAGCCGGGGCGCATCTCACGTCCCCCGTGTTGACTTGATGGTCACCCTGAGTCAGGCAGGCGGGCACCTCCAGGATCGGGGGACTTGCTGCCGGTCCGGCTCACGGCATTGAACGCAGCCGTTCAACTTGCTGACGGCGTTTTTGTTCCTGCTTCTCGCGCTTGTCCTTCTTCTGGCCGGGGTCACCCCAGCCGATGGCGTCATAAATGCGCGTGAGCAAGTCCGCCACGGCCAGACGCTCCGCCGAGTCAGCACCCGCCTGTTGAGCCTGTTCCAGCAAGCCATTTATTTTGCCGATAAACTCACTGCGCTTGTTTTTTTGTGCCATCTCATCCTGTTGCTGATAGCGGGTAAACGCCTCCTCCAGTTGTACCCGTTGCCGACCCAGCGGGGACAAGGTAGCGAGTAGGGCCTGTTTTCGCGCCTCTTCGGCCTGCTGATGCTTCAGTTCGGCTTGGCGTTGTTGTTGCGCGCGCAACTCCGCGAGCTGCTTCGCCAGGGCCTGTTGCTGCGTTTCGTCTTTATGAAACAGCCCGTAACCGGCCCGGGTTTTCGCGCCAATCCCGTCTATCGTCAGGGCCGCAACCAACATTTGTTTGGCTAACGGCAACCAGTCGGCAGGGCCTTCAAGCACAAACAAAAAGCTGCCCTGCACCGCGATTTGGGCGTTCGGAATGGGGCTGTCTAAATCACTGGCCGGTACCGCACCTTCTTTGCCGTAGTAATCCAGATGATGGGTAGTCACGACCTCCTCGACAAAGGGCTTGTTGCTGTTGGTAGACTGCGGCACCCACCAGGCATCGTGAAAGCTGATCAAACCCGCCAGACCATCCGGATCATCTTTGCTGGGCGCGGCACCGAACAGCTCATCGCAGTGGTCGGGATAGTGTTGGCCAAATGCACTGCGCCGCACCTGGGCATTGACCACGCCTTTGACACTGGAACCGGGGATGTAGGGCATCCCGTAGCTATGGCTGATGGCACAGCCAGTTTCCAGCATCCCGCCGCCGGTCAGGCCGATGAACAACCGGGTTTCCAGCGTTAGCACCACCGTTGCAAAGCGCTGGCAGTCAGCGGCTTGGGTTAGCCACCGATTATAAGCCTGCTGGTAAAACTCACTGGCCTGGATCTTGCAAATGTCCTGGATGTGCTGGGTTTTAAGCTCCTTATTCTGTTCATCGTGCTGACTCAGCCCGCGCTGAATCAACAAGCCGGGGTGGGCATCTTTGGCATCTTTGGCCTTTGCATAATGGTGACGTAGCGCTTGGCGCATTAACTCGGTCATGATTGCACCCCGTTTGCAGTCTCACCGGTAGCACCCACCCGCAACACGCCTTGGGCGTAGCGCTTGAGCCAGCCGCTGGCTTCCAGGGCGCGGCGGGTCAGCAACAGCGTTTGCGCCAGATCCGCAGCAATAACAGCTTGATGTAACAGCTCAGCGCTGGCTGTGTTTGTAACGCCGGTTGCTTGCAACACTTGGCGCAGGTCATCAAGCACTGCCCGATGCGCGTCTGTGCCTTTGCTTTTAGCCAGCAAAAACCCGGTTGCTTGCGCCAGGCCATTTTGCAAAATCATGCCGGGCAGCTTGTGCAGCAGGGCCCCATATTCTTTTTTGAAGGTCGCATCTTCGCGGGCACTGACGCGCTGGTACGCCGCCTGGGCAACCCGATGGGTACGAATCTTGGGCATGTCACACCCCCTGCGGCAAGTAGCGCACCAAGCCTCGGCCTACCCCGGCTTTACCGCCCAATTGCAGCAGGGTGCCGCTTGCGGGTAGGGCCTGAGCCAACTGAGTCGCTGGATGGGTATCTTTGGGATTGCGGGATTCCGTTAGGGCATAAACCCCCCACAACACCGATTCGGCAGGCAGATTTTCCTCATACCACAAAGCACTGCGCTTGACTGTGCCGGTATTATGGTCAATCGCAATCCGGGTGCGGATTTCGGTCGCGGTTTCGGCTAAAAAGCCCAAAATCTCGTCAGAAACTACGGCAAAGCGCTCCTTGAGTGCGGCTTGCGCCTTGACATCATCGGGATAAACCATTTGGGCAACGTGCTGTGCCCAGGCGGTCACAATCCCGGCGGGCTGGGCGGTCAGATCCAGGTCTTCCAGCACCAGCGTCTGGTTCAATAAATTCACCGAACCTTCGGCCACTTGCGCGCCGTTCGCAGGCGGCGTGGGCAAGGTCGGCGGCGGTGTCTGGCCTGCCAGCCTCAAGTCTTGGGCATAATGGCGCAAGATAAATGGCGACGTGACAAAGCACACCACGCCCGCCAGGCTGCGCACCGGCAACAGCAACAAATGCGCATCGCCCACTGCCAGCGCCCCGGCGAAAGCGTCTTCATTACTGTTGATGAATTCCGGGCCAAAGAGCGTGTGAGCTTCCTTTGGGCTAGTCGTTGTCACTTGTTGGCGCAACACCCCGCGCAGGCTGGATCCCGGCACGATGGGCAACTGCGTGGCCCGTGCGCGGGCAATCGGTAAATCTACGACTCCGGCAGATTGCCCGGTGCCGCAATGCAGCGCTGAAAGCGCATGAAGATGAAATAATTGAGCTTGCATAACCATCCTATTTCGAGTCAGAAGAAAGCACCGGCTTCCAGGCGGCTGGCAACACCAGCCCGAAACCATCTAGGCGGTCTTGAGCCGCATCACAGACACTGCCCAACCACAGCCGTTGCAGGACTGCCGGTTCCGGGTCATTCAGACATTCAAACCAATAAACCGCCCCCGCAGGCACCAGCTTGCGGGTCTGACGCGGTGCCCAGGCCGCCAAATCCCAGCCCGATTGCGGCTGCCAACGTTCCACCGCCGCCGCCACCAGCCGCAGCTGCACTTCGGGCAGGCCGGGTGGACTGCCACACCCCTTCGCATCCAGCCAAGCAGGCCGAAACCCCGCTTCAAACAGCCCCGGCGTCAGCAAGGTCAGACTCAACCCCCCTTGCTGCACAATGGCTTCCAGCCAACCATCAGGCGGCGTGGGCCACAGCGCGTCCGCTTCAGGGTGCAAAGCCGCCAGCCGTTGTTCACCGCCCAAACGCACCAGATCGGGCGCTAAGGGCTGACCAAAACAGGCCAGCAATTGCACTGCGGGTCGGGCAGGTTCCTTGGCCGCTTCGGGTTTAGGCCATTCTGCGGCCAGATCCAGGCCCTCGGTTTGAAACAGGCGGCCCTCAAGCGCGGCCCGCCGCTGCGCGTCCAGGGCTACGTGAGTCCGTCGGTCGCCAGGGGGTGGGGTATAGCCTTGTTTCAAGTCGGGCGCCTGTCCTCGCCGCCAGGCCAGCAGGTCTTGCCAGCGCCACCAGGTCGGGCCTTTGCCGCTTTTTTCACGTTCGTCCTGCACCAGGCGCACCGGGAGCAGGCCCTTGGGGAGATCACAGCCGCAGCCTGCGGGTAAGCCTTGCGGCTGGGCACGCACACAACGCACGGTATCCCCTTGGCCAAAATACAGCGCATCCGCCGGTTTAGGCACCAGCACGTCCTGGCCTCGCAAGAGTAACGGCCCCGCCACCGACAGTTGCAGCAATTCCGGGCTAAAGGCTTGCGCGCGGGCACGTGCCCACGCGGTGCGTAAACACCCTGCAATTGTGGACGGTGGCGGCAACCGGGCCGGGTCGGCGCGGGTCTGGCCCACGCTGGGCTTGCCCGAACGCACGATGACGGGTGCCAGGGGCGCCAAACTCACCACCGAGTGGGATGCCACTTGCTTTAGTATTTCGCTAATCGCTTGCTGATTCATCTTACCCCCGTCCTTCCAGATCGCTGGCGGTGCGGGCCGACAGCCAGCGCGCCAGGATCAACATATCGGCCAACGTATTCAAGCCCTGTTGCCGGGCGCGTTTAACCAGCCGCTTGTGTAAGTCTTCATTGATTTTTTGCCCCTGAGCGCGGGCACGATCCAGCATCCGCAGTAATTCCGCATTGCGCATCCCCTGGGCCATCTCAGTTTTCTCCTCACGCAGCCACGCCAGACGCAAGTCAATGGCACGCAGGTCGTAGGCCACCCGGCTAGGTAGTTCCTCGTTGGCAAACGCCTGGGTAAAACTCGCCAGATCTTCCAGGGCCACGCTGTCACCCCATTGGGTGCGCCACCGCAACTCGCCGCCAGAGCGGATACCTAACTGAATGGCCAGGGCATTGCGCTGCTGGCTTTCAGGCAGGCTATTGCCTTTGGCCAATTTTTCGGCGCGCTCGGCGCGATCCCGCAAGCTCCAGAACGGCTCGATGATGTGGCCTATCCCGATACCCACCGACAAGGTCGGTTGTTCCGCGTCGGCTACGCCCAAATCGGTTGCCACTGCGCGCAAGTCTTGCTTGAACGCATCGGCCAGGGCCTTGGCGCACGCCTGCGCCGATTGCAGCGGCACGAGTGCCAGCACATCATCGCCCCCGGCGTAAATCGCATGGCCGCGATGCTTACGCACAATCGCCCGCACCTGACAGGCAAAGCCATGCAGGTCGCGGGAAATGCGCTGCGAATCCTGCGCCGTTTTGGCCTGGGTCAGCAACTTGCCCATGCGGTCGCCATCGGCCAGCAACACCGCCGCATACGGGACTGGATTACCCACTTGCTCACCCCAGCGGTTGCGTTCTTGGGCCAGGTTTTTCAGGGTACGCTGCAACAACGTGATCGCATCGCTGGCTTCTGCGTCCTGATCAAGATGCGCTTTACTCAGGGCGTTGGCCAAGCGAAAATCAAACAACAGCCCGCCATCGTAGGGGAAATTTTTATAGCTGCCTTGATTACCCTGGACGCGGGTTGCCAGCTCCAACCCTACCAGCGGCTCATAAACTTCACGGAGTTGCGCAAGCTGCGACGCCAGGAGTGTTTCCAGCCAGCTATCGGCAGCGATGCGGGTATAAGCAGTAAATTGCTCACTCTCCCCCGCCAAGCGCTTGATAAGGCCGAGTGTATCCAACCGTTCACCGTCGGATAAACCCAATTTGCGCCGGGCGCGGTGGCGCTCACACCACTCGGGCAGGACGGTTTCCAAGGCCCCGTCCAGCGAAGATTTGGGCAGACCAAACTCCACCGGCTGGCATGCCTCAAAGTCACGGGTCGCTTTACGGGCAGCCAACACACTCCCCAACTGCTCGCTTTGCCGGGGATAGTCGGCTGCTGATGCGACTTCGACCCAGGCGGCAAAACTTTCCAGAATGTCATGGATTTGCGCGCCCCAAACATCATCACGCAACCCGCTGGGCAAGTTGCGCCGCGCTTCCTCGCCCAACGCATGGATGCGCACAGCCGCCGCCTGCTGGGCGCGTTCACACAAAGCCCGCACCGCTTCAGCATCCGGCAAGGGCAGTATTGCACGCAAGATATTGGCAATATTGGCGTCATCATCCCGGATATGTTCCTGCGGCACTAAATCCTGATCAGGATTGGCCAAATGCGGAAAAATCAGACAGCCGGGTGCCTGTTGATGCAGCACCCGCGCAGCGGCGCGTGCCGCTTCAGACAACAGCCAGGAACCGCACCATAAATCCCGGGTGCGCCGCGCAGCAGCAATCAGGCTTTGCACCGGCCCCAAGGCCAGCGTGACCAGATAAGTAGGCATCAGGCAAGCTCCTTAAAAAAACTGCATGAACGCTGATAGGACATCTTCGCCCCGACCCTGCATCGGCTTGATCAACTGCGCTAGCCGTTGCTCCTCAGTCTGATTGGCAGGCCAAGCCATTGGTCGTGTCGGCTGGGTTTTGAACTTCAGCGGCTGGCTCAAGGCTTGTTCCCACCCCGGCAATAACAAGGCTGCCGGACACCATTCCTGACCATTCCAGTAGGATCGCAGGATCAAGGGGCTGGCCATGCGATCCACAGCCCCAGCCGGTTCCAAGGTGTGATCGGTTGGGTCGCTGTTGCTTTGGAAATGAAACACGATGGGCAAGCCAAATGCGGCCCGAGGAAACACATTCCCCGCAGGATGTGTGGGCGCATGTAGGGGCGCGTTTATGGCCGACAGCCGTCGAATCGCATCGGCTTCGGGCCAACGGCTCCGGCCCGGTCGATTCGCACTCTGCCCCGCATTACGGCCCTCGTTCACACCTTGCCGGAAGATTTTCAGCCGGTTGACTGCTGTCCGCCAGGCGGCATTGGCTGAAGTCTCAGCCCGTCGCAACACCAGCCATCCGCCCCGATCTTCCACTTCCTCAGGCGTCACCCGCTCCAGACCCATAACCTGCACTGCACCCAAACCGCGCCGCGTCCGGGCACCCAAACCGCCAAAACTCGCCCACCAGCGTAGGGCTTTTTGAACCCCCTGGCGTTGCTCATCCGTCAGGCAATGATCCAGTTGTAGCAACAAAGAAAACTTTAGCACTCCTTTCCCTTCGTCTTTTTCAATGGCCAACTGATTGGGCGCGACATCCACACTGCGCTTGTCCGCAGTGAGCTTACCTTGCGCCGAAAATAGCGCGTAGGCATTGGCCCAACCAGCATTATCAGGGATCGTTCTAAACTGACCATGCTTATCAGGCCGACTATCACGCTTGTATGTGAATGCCGGTTCTAACGTAATGTTAGATACATCCGCCACCCTAACCCGCACCCGGCTGGCCGTCGGCTTTTTAGCCCCAATCCCACCCCAAATCGCTATTTCATCCGCAAACATTGCTCGTGGCGACTCAAACGGCCCGCAGGCCACACGCCACCAAAACCGCAACTGGCCGCGAAGCGCGGAAGGCCGGATCGGCAACGCGGTATCCACCTTCCCAGCTTGCACCCCGCCGCCATACAGCGGTGTTACCAGCGTGCAGTCATAAGTGGTCGCCGTTGCCTGGGGCGGCTGATAGTGCTCTTCCGGCACCTGTAACCGTGGTTGTCTCATGATTTTCCTCCTTCATACAAATCCATGCGCACAAAGGGCGCATATTTTTTCGCCCGGTCGCGCAACAACTGACCCACAACATCACCGCTGCGCTGACGCTGGAGTAATGCCTCGTATTCAGGCTTATCCGCAATCTGCCAGACCAGCAGGCGCCAGCCCTCGACCGACACCAGATAGCGATCCCGGGTATGCGCCCCCGGTTTGAGCCAGTAAAACCCCTGCCCCCAGTTGTCGTGGATGCCGATTTGCAACTGCGCGGGGCTGGCCGCCACCCGCGCCAGGTACGCATCGGGCTTGGTCCCCTCAATGCCGCGCATCTGCACCAGGTCCTCCAGGGCAAGCCGTGATAGATAAGGCACCAGCGCCGTGGGCTTGTGCAATTCTTCCCACAATAATAGACCGACCGGCGACAGCGTGACTTCGGCGCCCTCACGCTCAAACAGCGGCTCCAGGGCGGTCCGTGCATCGTAGGGAATCGCCTTTTCCCAGTCCGCCAATGGCATGGCCGAATCGCGCTGAATCACTTCAAAGACCGCCCGATGCGTTTCCAGCGGGGTACGGGCAAACTCGACGGGCATCATTGGCAAGGCAATCAGTGCGGTAGATTGCTCAAAAATGTATTTCGCCGGGACATGCTTCAGCATCCCGATCAACACGGTATAAGGCACTAAGCTCTTGAAGCCCCCGGTCGGGTTCAACACGCACTGCGCCGGGCCGTGACTATCAATTTCGTGGAGCACCTTCTGGGTAAAATTCAGCACCCCGGCACGTCGGAACTTCGCCGCATCATCTACTTGCAAGCCCGGCACGATGTCCACCCGGCAATCCAGCCCCGGCAGGGCCGCAGTCAGATAACGCTGCACGGCATGGGCACAGGTTTGGCCATCGGGCGTTTCCGAGCTGTAAAGCACCACGTTGTCTTGCGCACTCAGGCCCATGCGGGCCAGCGAGTGAATCTCGGCTGAAAGCTGGCGCCGCAAAGCAGCATCATCTGCCATTGAGGCTTGGGCAAAACTTGCATGCAATACCGCAGCGGCAGCTTTGACCCCGCCTTGTTGTTCCACCCAGGCTGGGCTGAGCCGGGTATTGTTGAACGCACCGGGCTTGAATGCTGATGTGCCACACGTACACAGATAAACCGTCATGCTGGACTCCTTAGGGATTGATCAACGAGGTATGCACAAATTCGATTTGCTCAGGGGTCAGCGGCAATTCGTAATTTTTTTGGCCGCGCTTGCCGACCGAGCGCACACTATAGCGGGCCGCAGCCGTTGCGCCCAAAGCCCGCTTGAGACTCCGGTTCAGATAAGAACCCAGTGGCTCAAAATATTTTTTAAGCTGCTCATCATTTTTAATCCGCCATGCCAGCGCCTCCTCGATCCGTTCATAAGTGCTGTCCATGTCGCCAAGCACGGCTTGCGCGCGCGCCAGAAAGGACTGAGCCACTGCCACCTCAGCCCAGTCCAATGGCCCGGCTTCCTGGGCCGCCGCTTCTGCAAACCAAAGCAGCAACAGGAACTCTACCTCTGGCAGGCCCAGCGCAATCTCATCAGCCCATGCCTGACGCCTGGCAATATCCAGCCGCAACAAGGGTGCCGCCTGCGCACGGTTGGCGTGGGCAATCGCCTGCGAAAAACCGCTCTTGCCCTGTTGCAAGGCGGCAGGCAAGCCCTCACGCAGCCGCACAAAGGGGATTTCGGCCAAGTCCACCCGCGCTTCCTGGGCGTCGTAGGTCTGTTCCTTGTCGCCCCGGCGCACGGAAATGGGGTATTCATAAGGCGTGGGGTAATAAAATTGCCGGTTATTTTCGTACGGATCGCTGATCAGGACATGTGACAGCCGATCTTGCGCCCGGCCATACAGCGATAAGGCATAGCCCAGATAATAGCCCATCGTCTTGCGCCCACCCGCAATCGAAACATGCAGTTCGGTCTGAGCGTCTTCCGTCAGGCTGCGCACCACTTCAGTGATGTAATCCGCCGCGCTGGTGTTATCGTCTGGGGTGCGAATGTCATCCAGCGGCTTACCCGCCGCATCGGTCACGACATGAAGCTGCTCAGGCCCCAAGGCGATAGGTGGCAAGGCATAATCAGCCCGCAAGCGATGTAGCCAGCCATTGGGTTCCGCCAGCAGATTCAGCTTGAGTTCGCGCGCACCGGTCAGGGTCGTCACGATATGTACTGCCTCGGGTACCCAGTTTTGCTGGGTGGCCAAGACATACAGGGTTTCGGTGACAATCTGGGGACTCAGCCCAGTGACACACAATAAAATACGTTTGTTAGCCATAAGCTTATCCTCATTTGAGCGCATGATTACGCCTGTTGTTGCCAAAGTGTAGTCGAGAACATCGCTATTGAATAGGTTCGGCGCAACCTTGGCACGTACGGCAAGCTTGCAGATTCAGGAACGGGTTGCAGCCAGCCGCACCAAGCTTGCACGCCGTGCATCCTGCCGCCCCCGAAGCTCGGGGGCTTACCGTGTCAAGGCAGGTAGGGCCGCAGGATTTTGGTCAGACTGTCCTCAAACGGCTCGATGGTGAAGGTTTCTGGCTTACCCTGCGCACCGGGGTAGTGATAACTCGGCGGCTGACCGGGCAAGGTGAAATAAAGCGGCGGGGCCGAACGGACTGTACCTATTTTCTGGGCAGTTTCGTGCATGGCCCGAAACCAGAGTGCTTGGCTGTAGGCCGTAAATACCGGTGCTACCAAATATTGTCGCGCCAGACTAGAACCTGCCTGAGTGATGTTCAGCAAGCGGGCATCCATGTCTTTGGTCTCAATACCACCGGTTTTGCACTCCAGATGCAGTAAGACCGCATTTTTTAATACCAGCAGTACGTCAAATTCTTGCACAACCTTGTCCTTGTCTTTTTGCACATTGATTTTGGTCTGCATCCAGATTTCAGCAATGCAAGCGGCGATTGAAGGATTATCCGCAAAATAACGCTGTACGCGGGCAGTAACTCCTGCCTCAAAGATTCTCCCAATATCTAGCCTAGGCCTGATCTCAGTCAGCCGGAACATCGTCCTTCCCCGCCCAGGTGCCACAAGCTTGGCAATCAGGTATAGTTCACGTAACTGATTGTAAAAACTTTCCAGCGGGCCGATATTCAGCAGCAAACTGGGTTGTGGCGTCAGGAGTTTTAGCCCCTTCAGATAACCAAACACATTAGTGCAAGCAATATCCAACTTTGTCCTATCCGGCGTACCTACCACCGTTACTTGCGCCAGCTCCAGGGTTATATAGACGGCATCGGAACAAGCATTTTTCTGCGCCAGCGCAATCAGGGTATTATGTTGAGCGATAAAAACCCCCGTTTCCCGTCTGGTAACACCTTGCGGGGATAAATTTACAGGATTGGCGTTATTGTTCGGTTCGCCCGGCGTTCAAGGCACCGTTGAGCGGGGGGGGGAAATCGCAGGGAGTAGGCAATACCCATAAAAACCCCCGCCAAGGCAGCGCCTTGCGGGAAATTAAATTCTTCAGCTCAAGTTGCGCAAATCCTCAAGGTCTTTGGGTCTGCCGCTGGCCGCCTTGTTTTGCTTGAAGTCTTCAAGGCCGATGACAGGCAGGATCAGACCGTCATATTCAACCTCCAAACGCCGGGTATAGCTACCGGGGAAATCCACACCGTCTGGCTGGGTGATCAGGTCGATGCGCAACGGTGGATAGCCTAATTGGATGATATTGCCTGGCCGGATAAAATCCTCAAGGCTCAAATCAAGCACACCAAAACCAAAAGCGTGCAGCACTGCAATGACTTTCTCGGCATTGAGCCGTTCAGGCCGCACCCAGATGTCCATGTCGCCTGTGTAACGGGGATGCCCATGAATGGCTAGGGCATAACCGCCGATCAATAAATACTCAACCCCGTGCTGGTTGAGTAATGCGATAAACTCTTTGAAGTCGCGGTGTAACATCGTTGCGGACGTTTAAGCCAAGGGGGCCATTCAGGTAGGACTGGCGGAGCCATTCCAGCGCATCCAGACGCTCAGCAACCGGGCGTGTCACCCAGTATTGGTAGTCGCTGGGCTGTTCCTGATGCGTGGTGATACGCAGCACTCGGTGCAATGTGGGCGGATGATGTGGCATCGGGTTTTCTTCCAGACAGGCACTGCCGCATTGTAACGCAACGAACGGTGCGGAGGTTGCTGCCCAACAAAAACCCCCGCTTGGGCACGCCTTGCGGGGGTAACTTGACAGGAGGTGGGCGATGCAGATTTGGCTCGTCCGGCAGGGGGTTATTGGCTCAACCAGTACACCAGACCGCCCACCGCAACGGCCGCTACCACAGGGGCCGCGATCACCGTTGCTGCACCAACCGCCATGCCACCGCCCAATGTGCTGCCGATGGCAGCCAGACCTGCCGGGCCTGCGCCTGCCGATACCAAAGCCGTGGCACTGGCCGCAGTACCCAAGGCAGCACCCGCATAATTACCCACCTGAGCATTGTCGCAGGCGTGTTGGTCGTGGCAGCCAACATACACCGTTTTGTTCAGGACAGCCGCCGTCGCCACGCCCGGTGCTGCCAAGACTGCTACGCCCGAGGCAGTCGAGGCACCCGCCATCGTGCCCATGATCGTCGCCGCCGAACCGGTTGCTACCGTATGTACCGTCGCTGCCGTGGAGGCTAGTACCGCACTATCACAGGCAATGTCGAAGCGATCTGCCGCCAATTGATCCACTTGATCCACCGCCACGGCTGCTGCCTGCGACGCCTTCTGAACATCAGCACCCGCCTTGGCCGCGCGTGCCACCTGACCTGCGACACAAGCCTGCGCATCGCCTTGCGGCCACACCAGTGCGCTCACCACCAACAGTAACAACAGATGGAACATGTTAACCTCACTAAGAAGAAAAAATAACTCAAGAAATTTCCCCAGCAACGACCAACGCCTCCCTGGTTCAGCCCTCCGTGGCGACCGCCTTGTCATGGCTTCCTGTGCCCTAGCCCGCTTCCCGGACTCGGCGTTCAGTTTGGAGGTACGGCTGGCATGATGCACGTACGGCAAGCTTGCACCGTGTGGACCGCCCTCACTCACCTGGCTTCAGCCCTTGCGCACCGGCGTACTGAAACTGTGGCCCCGTTGCGGTGCAGGGTAATAGACTTGGGCGGCCGGTACTGAAACCTGTTCATTTTCAGGATAACGCAAAGCAGTCAGGGCGCCCCCGAACACGCAGCCGGTATCCAGGCATAAGGTATTGTTCAGCCACTCGGCGCGAGATACGGGCGTATGGCCGTACACCACCTTGGCCCGCCCCCGGTAATCTGCTGCCCAGTCACGACGTACCGGCAGGCCGTCACTATCCGTTTCACCGGTGGTTTCACCGTAGAGGGCAAAGCTGCGTGCCCGTCCGGAAGCCCGGCCTTGCAGGGCTTCTTTCATACCCGCATGGGCCACCACCAGATTACCGCCGTCTAGTACGTAGTGACTCACCAGACTGTCAATGAACGTCTTGACGGCTTCGATGAATGCCGGTGACTCCGCAGCCAGCTGGGTCATGGTCTCGCCCAGGCCGTGAGTCAGCTGGACATCCCGGCCATCCAGCTTGCGCCTGAGTTTGATTTCATGGTTTCCCGGCACGCAGAGGGCCGTTTTGGCAGCAACCATCGCCATCACCAGCCGCAGCACTGCCGGTACATTCGGACCACGATCCACAAGATCACCGACGAACACGGCACGTCGGCCGTCCGGATGCCAGGCGCCCAGACGAGGCCCGCCCGTTTCGACGTGATAACCCAATTTCCGCAGCAGGGCTGTCAGTTCTTCAAAGCAGCCATGCACGTCCCCGATAATGTCAAATGGCCCGGTTTCGTGGCGCTGGTCTGTCTCAAGCGGGATG
>CAYNNN010000006.1:0-59773 GCA_964398665.1 uncultured Gammaproteobacteria bacterium
GTACGAGAGGACCGAAGTGGACGTACCTCTGGTGTTCCGGTTGTGTCGCCAGACGCAGAGCCGGGTAGCTAAGTACGGACGGGATAACCGCTGAAAGCATCTAAGCGGGAAACCCACCCCAAGATTAATTCTCCCTGAACCCTTGCGGTTCCTGAAGGACCCTCGAAGACCACGAGGTTGATAGGCTAGGTGTGGAAGCGCAGTAATGTGTGGAGCTAACTAGTACTAATTGTCCGTGAGGCTTGACCACGTAACACCCAAGTGATCTTGGGCCGATTTCTGACCCTGTTCAACTTAAGTTTTTGCCGCTTGGCATACCTGTTATGCCTGGTAGTCACAGATAGGTGGAACCACCCGATCCCGTCCCGAACTCGGAAGTGAAACGCTCAATCGCCGATGATAGTGTGAGCTTGCTCATGTGAAAGTAGGTTGCTGCCAGGTTCTTATTCCAATGTTGATGTTAATTTGAAAGCCCGCCCCATAAAGGCGGGCTTTTTTATTGCGCGTAATCTCTCGGGTGCCGGGGCACGATGCCCCGGTCCGATTATCTACTTGGGTGTCTCGACGGGCGGGGTTTTGGCTGTTTCGGCAGAGGGTGTTGCTACCGTGACTTTATCCCGATTCTTTTTGAGCGTTTCCCCTCCGATGCCGGGTACCTTGTCCAATTCGTCAACGGACTTGAAAGGCCCATGTTGGGTTCGATATTCAACAATGGCGGCTGCTTTCTGGGGCCCGATGCCGACCATGGTTTTATCCAGGGTACTGGCGTCGGCGGTATTGATATCCACCAATTCAGCCCAGGCGGATTGAAAGGCCAACAGGCTTAATGCACAAATTAACAAACGCATATACACTCCTCTAGAAGTTCCGTGGCGCCGTCACCATAACGGCTGATTTCAGTGTAGCGGCTGGTTGCGTGTTTACAAGGTGATCATCATGCATCTTGACTGTGTGGCGTCCGTATGCTTTTGAGTTTATTTATTAAAAACCTGGTATTGGTTGATGATCTCAGCATTGAGCTGGGCGCTGGTCTGAATGTGTTGACCGGAGAGACGGGTGCAGGCAAATCTGTCTTGTTGGAAGCCCTCGGCTTGGTGTTGGGTGAGCGTGCTGAAACCCAGATGATTCGTTTGGGCCAAGATTATGCTGAAGTACAGGCTGTTTTTGACCTGACTCACCTGCCTGATGCCCGACACTGGCTGGAAACCGCTGGATTTGAAGTTGAGAACGAGTGTTTGTTGCGGCGTAGCATCAGGCATGATGGCCGCTCCAGGGCTACCATCAACGGCCAGCCTGCTACAGTGCGCCAGCTTCAGGCCTTGGGCGAGAAATTGATGTTGATTCATGCCCAGCATAGCTACCAGGCGTTATTGCAGGTCGAGACCCAACAGGCGCTGTTTGATAGTTATGGGGAGCTGATGCCACATCTGGATCAGGTGCGTCGGTGCTGGCTGCATTGGCGTGCCGGCCTGCTGCGTTGGGAGCAGCTACATGCACAGGCTCAGCAGCGGGTGCAACAGCGGGACTGGCTGGATTTTCAGCTGCAGGCGCTGGCCCAACTGGATTTACGGCCAGAAACGTATGCTCAGTTGCAGGCTGAAGCATTACGCCTTGGCCATCTTCAAGATTTGACTGATGCCTGTCATCATGCTCAGGGATGGCTGGATGAGTCGGAACCAACACATGCACTGCGCTGCCTGAACCAGGCGCGGCTGCGTCTGCAGGGTGTCCGTGTGTATGCGCCTGAACTGGATGAGGTGGTCAGTCTCATTGATCAGGCCACGTTATTGAGTCAGGAGGCCAGTGCGCAACTACGTGCAGTATTACGCACCTTGGAGCCGGAACCGGTGCGCGAGGCTGAAGTGGCCGAGCATCTGGCTGCTTGGCAGGCGGCTGCGCGTAAGCATCGGGTGACGCCAGATGCCTTGCCGGCATTGTATCTTCAGTTACAGCATCAGCGCCAGCAATTGCAGCGTGAAGAGACCAGCGAAACCGATCTGGCGGAGGTTGTACAGGTTGCTCAAAAGGATTATCAAGAATATGCCGAGAAATTGAGCCAGCTACGTCATCAGGTCTTGCCCGTTCTGGCCCAGCAGGTAAACGCTGAACTTCAAGCTTTGGGCTTAGAATCGGCACGCTTTGGCATCGTATTGCAAGCAACGGCAGCGGGGCCAGAGGGTCGGGAGCGGGTGTTATTTCATCTGAGTGCCAATCCAGGTCAGCCACTGACCCCGCTGGCTAAAACGGCGTCTGGCGGGGAGTTGACTCGTGTCAGTCTGGCCATCCAGACTGCGGCGGCGTGTAGACTTGTACAGGGACCCAGTCTCGTGTTTGATGAGGTGGATGTAGGTGTGGGTGGGCGTGTGGCAGAATTGGTGGGCCATAAGTTGCTGGATCTGGCACGTGGGCATCGACAGGTCATTTGTGTGACCCACCAAGCTCAGGTGGCTGCCTTGGGGCATTGGCATTATCAGGTGAGCAAGGTGGACGGCTGTACCCGGTTGCGCTTGTTGAGTCAGGATGAGCGCGAGACCGAGCTGGCCCGGATGTTGGGTGGCGTGGTCATTACCCCGCAACTCCGCAGCCACGCACAGGCATTACTGCAACCTCGCCCATCCTGATCAGTCAGTTGCAGCCACAGGATTGACCTGACAGGCAGGACAGATGCCATACAGGTACAAGGCGTGGTCGGTCAGGTCGAAACCCAGCTGTTGGGCAATCGCACGCTGACGCTGTTCGATCAGCTCGTCTACAAATTCACAGACGCTACCGCAGCGCAGGCAGACGATGTGGTCATGGTGCGTCCCATGATTGACCTCGAAGACTGAATGTCCACCTTCGAAGTGATGCCGCTGCAGCAGGCCAGCCGCCTCAAACTGGGTGAGTACGCGGTACACGGTGGCCAAACCGATATCATCGCCACCTTCCAGCAGGAGTTTATAGACATCTTCGGCGCTCAGGTGGCGAGTCTTGCTGTGTTCAAACAGGGCGAGTATCTTGAGGCGCGGGACGGTGACCTTCAATCCGGCGTTACGTAAATCTTGGCTTTCCATCAAACCTCTTAGCGGGTGACGAGTCTTGGGGTATCATCTCGGGTATTATGTCAGCTCATCTTGCCGGGTCAACGTGTTCATGCACAAAATAGCGCTATGGGTGTGGGTGATTTTACTCAGTGGTTGCAGCTTGGGCAGCCTGCCGGGTATTTACAAGCTGGATATCGTCCAGGGTAATGTCATCACGCAGGAGAAGGTGAACCAGCTGCGTCCGGGCATGAGTCAGACCGGCGTACGGGCGTTGCTGGGTACTCCCCAGCTGGTTGACTCCTTTCATCCTGAACGCTGGGATTATATTCAGCGTATCCAGCCTGGTGGCAAGGCTGCGGAGCAAAAACGCCTGACCCTGATTTTTGATGGCCGGGAGCGCCTGATCCGTATTGAAGGCGATTTTCAGCCGGATGCCGAAGCACCTCCGTTACCCGATCCCTATGTCAGCATGGTGGTACCGCCACAACCCGAGGTGCAGGAAAGTTTGCTGGATCGACTGTTCAGCCGCGTCTGGCCAGGTCGGGATTAGCGTGATCGCTCCAGGGGGTGATCTGCCATTGAGGGTGGGTTTGTGGGCTAGTCCATTGCGCGCTCAGCCAGGTCAGCCAATCAGGCAGGGCGGCCAGCACGCTGTTCGGTGCATTGACCAGCAATAATCCGCAGCCATTCAGACCGATGGGCAGATTTCTGGGATATAGCGTAAACTCTACCTGAACAGCGCCGGGGATCCGGGGGCGCAATTGGCCGGGGAAGGTGCGCGGCAGGTCACGCACCAGTGGATACCAGAGTAGATAACCACAGCGGGGCCAACGCGCCTGGGCCAGGCTCAGGGCGTGGAGCGTCGCAGCGTATTCGGTGTGACATTCATAAGGGGGGTCAATCAGTGCCAAACCCAGGCCTTGCTTGGGGGCAGTCAGGGTGGCCAGGGCGTGCAGGCCGTCGCCTTGCACTATCCGGATGCGCTTATCCTGACCCAGGTATTGTTGTAACTGCCGGTAGGTGCCGGGGTGCTGCTCATAGCAGCGCAGGTGGTCCTGTTTGCGCAGCAGGGTGCTGGCCCAGGCCAGTGAACCGGGATACCAGGGCGCTTCGGCCCTGACTCGATGCAGATAGGCGGCGATGGCGGTTGGCGCGGTGTCCAGGTCAAGGCGTCCGGCGCCACTGTCGTATTCACGGGAGCGGCGCTGTTGTAGATTGTAGCGTCCTGCGCCTGCGTGCGTATCCAGATAGTGGACCGGTAGTATTTGGCCCGTGCAGTGTTGAAGCCAGGCTGCCAGTGTGACATGTTTGATGACATCGGCAAAATTACCCGCATGGTGCAGGTGTTGATAGCTGAGCATGACAAAATGCGCCCAAGACGGGATCCCGGAGTTTAGCCGTACTGATGCGCGCTGTCACGCAAGCCCCCCTGCCGAAAGTAGGACTTGCCCCTTGCAGGGCATTTCGCTAAACTCCGCGCTTACCTTTGAGCGCAACAGCTTATCCTTCAGGAGTTTATAGATGGCATTCACGGCCCCCCAAAAAGCCGACGTGATCCAGAATTATCAACGTGGCCCGAGTGATACTGGTTCTCCGGAAGTCCAGGTTGCCCTGCTGACGACCCGGATCAATCAGCTGGGCGAGCATTTCGCCCAGCATAAAAAAGACACCCATTCCCGTCAGGGCTTGCTGCGGATGATCAATAATCGGCGCAGTTTGCTCGACTACTTGAAGCGGGTGGATGCCGAACGCTACAAGGCGCTGATCGGGCGTTTGGGTCTGCGCCGCTAACTGCGGATATCTGCTCGATTTTACTCAGGAGTTTACGTGTCCCCTACGCAAGTACGCTTTAACTACGGCCAAGCCACCGTCACGCTGGAAACGGGTGAAATCGCCCGCCAGGCGGATGGTGCGGTGATGATAGATATGGACGGCACGGTGTTGCTGGTCACCGCTGTGGCTTTGAAACAGGCGGATGCCAGCCGGGATTTCTTCCCGCTGACCGTGCACTATCAGGAACGGGCTTATGCCGGGGGGCAGATTCCAGGCGGATTTTTCAAACGCGAAGGCCGTCCTAGCGAACGCGAGATCCTGAGTTCCCGCTTGATCGACCGCCCGCTACGGCCCTTGTTCCCCGAGGGCTTCAACCACGAAGTCCAGATTATTGCCACGCTGTTGTCGCTTAACCCGGAAGTTGACCCTGATGTTCCGGCGATGCTGGGTGCCTCGGCTGCGCTGATGCTGGCCGGTATTCCGTTTCAGGGGCCTATTGGTGCCGCTCGGGTAGGTTACGTCCAGGGGCAATTTTTGCTCAATCCGGCAACCAGCCAGATGTCTGGTTCCGAACTCGATCTCATGGTGGCGGGAACCCGGGATGCCGTGTTGATGGTGGAATCTGAAGCCAGTGAACTGTCTGAGGCCGTGATGCTGGATGCCGTCGTGTTTGGTCACACCCAGATGCAGGCTGCCATTACCGCAATCAATGACCTGGCATCTCAGGCTGCCAAGCCGCACTGGAACTGGCAACCACCGGAATTGGCGGGCAACTTGCAGGCAGATATGGAGCGCGTGACCGGTGAGGGACTGCGTCAGGCGTACCGAATTGTGGATAAACTGGCTCGTCAGGAACAGGTGGCTGCCTTGCGCAACCAGGCGGTGGCCCAGTTGAGCGGCGGTGAAGCAGCGTACAGTGCCGAAGCAGTGCGCAGTGCCTTTGGCAAACTGGAGGAACACATTGTCCGGAGCCGGATTTTGGCTCATGAACCGCGCATCGACGGCCGGGACCATCATACGGTACGGCCGATCCGGATTCGTACCGGGGTCTTACCCCGGACGCATGGTTCGGCACTTTTTACCCGGGGCGAAACCCAGGCGCTGGTTGTGACCACGTTGGGTACCGAGCGTGACGCCCAGACTCAGGACGGCCTCATTGAAGGCAATCGCAAGAGTAACTTCATGCTCCATTACAATTTCCCGCCCTACTCCGTGGGTGAGGTCGGTATGGTCGGGAGTCCCAAGCGCCGGGAAATTGGCCACGGGCGTCTGGCCAAGCGTGGCTTGCAAGCCGTCATGCCCAGTTTGGGCAAGGATTTTCCCTATGTGGTGCGGGTGGTTTCCGAGGTGACCGAGTCCAATGGCTCCAGCTCGATGGCCACAGTATGCGGTTCCAGTTTATCCATGATGGATGCCGGTGTGCCGCTGAAGGCACCAGTGGCCGGGGTGGCCATGGGGCTGATTAAAGAAGGTACGCAGTTTGCGGTCTTGACCGACATCATGGGTGATGAAGATCATCTGGGTGACATGGACTTCAAGGTCGCAGGCAGTGCCAGAGGCGTCACGGCGCTCCAGATGGACATCAAGATCAACGGAATTACCCGCGAGATCATGCAAATTGCCCTTAGTCAGGCCAGGACGGCCCGGCTGCATATCCTGGAGCAGATGAACATTGCGCTGAGCGATGCGCGCAAGGCGTTGTCCGACTTTGCCCCAACCATACTGACCATGAAGATCAACCCGGATAAAATCCGGGATGTGATCGGCAAGGGTGGCGTCACGATTCGAACCCTGACGGAAGAAACCGGTGCCGTCATCGACATCAGTGATGATGGCACCATCAAGATCGCCGCTGTGGAGCGCAAGGCAGGTGAAGAAGCCAAACGGCGCATTGCCCTGCTGACGGCGGAGGTGGCCGTTGGCCAGATTTATGAAGGTCGTGTCACCCGTCTGATGGACTTTGGCGCTTTTGTGACCATACTCCCTGGCCGTGATGGCTTGGTGCATATCTCCCAGCTCTCGGAAGAACGGGTGCAGAATGTCAGTGATAAGCTGGCCGAAGGTGATATCGTGCGGGTCAAGGTGCTGGAGATTGACAAGCAGGGCCGGATTCGGCTGAGCATGAAAGCCGTTGGTGCTGAAGAAAGCACCAACGCGGGTTGACGCAACCGGTTGCGTACCCGACGTGCGGGCATCCATGCAGACTTATCTGGTCGGTGGTGCCGTCCGTGATGCGCTGTTGGGACGTACACCCCGAGAGCGGGATTGGCTGGTTCTCGGTGCTACCCCGGAAGCCTTGCTACGCCAGGGCTTCCGGCAGGTAGGTAAGGGTTTTCCGGTCTTTCTTCACCCCCGTACCGGCGAAGAATATGCGCTGCCGCGCGGCCCTGACGGGGGTATCCAGGCTGATCTGCAAGCACGCGATCTGACTATCAACGCGCTGGCGCGTGCCCCGGACGGCAGTCTGATAGACCCCTGCGGGGGACTGGCCGATTTGCAAGCGCGTATCCTGCGCCATACCGGGCCCGCTTTCAAAGCTGATCCGATCCGGATCTTGCGCCTGGCGCGCTTTGCCGCACAGCTGCCAGAATTTCAGATAGCCCCCACGACAGTAGCGTTTGTTGCTACCTGGATTGCCCACGGTGCCCTGACATCCATCATTGTGGAACGGGTCTGGCGTGAATGCGCCAAGGCATTGGCTGCACCCGCCCCGGAACGATTCTTTGAGTGCTTGCAACAATGGCAGGCCTGGGCAGTATTGGCCCCTGCGCTGGCAGCCCGCTGGCCTGCGGGTCGAACGGCTCTGCAGACGGTGGTACGGCAGGGCGGTGATGAAGCGCAGCGCTTTGCCGCCGTGCTGCTAGGGCCTGACTCTGGCCGGGCTGCTGCCCAGGCTGCAGAAACCGTCGCACAACAGCTCGGTGCGCCGGTGGCTGTGGCCCAATTTGCGGCCTTGAGCGTACGTTATCGGCGTGTACTACAGGCGGGACCACAGCGACCCATGCGGACATTGGCGGTCCTGGAGCGCCTGGACGCCTTGCGACGTGCCTCACGCTGGCTGAAATTGCTGGCATTGTGGCAGTGGACGGGGATCATGACCCCAGCTACGGCCACTGCCTGGACGCAGACTCTGCATCAGGTCAGGCAGGTGCCGGTAGAACCGCTTCTGGCACGGGGGCTACGGGGGGGTGAGTTGGGGCGGGCATTGTATCAGGCACGCTTGCAATCCCTTGCTTAGGCAAATACAACCCAGGTCGTAGCGATATACTTGACGCCTGCTTCCAGTAGGGCACCCCGATGTTCGTGGGTCCAAAATGGCGGAAACAGCAACAGCTTGCCCGCTTCAGGCCGGACTTTGACCTGCTGATATAAGAAATCGGTGGTGCCGCCAGGTCCGGGTACTTCGTTCAGATACCAGACGGCAACCAGTTGACGCTGGCTGAATTCATGGCTGCCGCCATCAATGTGCCAGTGGTAAAATTCTCCTGGCTGGGTGCGTTGCAGGGCGTAACCCATATCCTTGAACGGCCCCTTGAAAAAAGTCACGCGCTCCCGTAGCTCCATGAGGGCACGGCCCAAGGAGCGGAATAAAAACCGGTCTGCATCGGCCCAGTCCGGTTTGCCACTGATGACCAAATCGGTTGAGCGTTTGACCTCCAGATTTGCTTCCACCCGTTGCCCGATCCGGCCCGGATATTGTTGTTCGGGGCAGGCTTCAAAGCGTGCGATCAGTTGAGCACAAAATGTAGGGTCAAGCGCATGATCCTGCTCGTAGATGAAGCTATTGGGCGCGAGTTCGCGCAAGGTGCGCAGCGGGGCAAGCGGACGTTCCATAGGGGTTTCAAAGATATTGTGTTTCCAGCCAGGCAACCAGATCGGTTTCAGGCCAGCCGGCCTGGTAGTGACTCAGGGCAGTTCGGACGACTTGTGGCCAGTGCTGCTGGGCCTGGGCAATGATATCAGCCAGTGCGGTCCAGCTGCCGCTTTGGTACCAATGTTGATAAGCTACCCCAAGGGCAGGGAAGCTCACTTTCCGCCAGCCACGCAGGTTGGCCAGATAAAAATGCCAGTTGGCCGGGTTCTGGTGTGCCAAAAGCTGGGGCAGGGTCACCTGTGCGTCAGCGTAGTGATCCCGCACGGCGCGCAACAGCAACTCCAGCCGGGAGCGACTACATCCGGCCAGCCAACCGTCCCAGGCCTCACCCAGTGCCAAGCTCACCTGATGTTCACCTTGCTCATGCCAGATAACCGGCTCAAGCTCTGCAGCAGTCATCTGGTACAGGGCGGCGTCTGGATCATCCGCAAAGGGGTAGTAACGTACTGCCCGTCCCATCGGGTTGTCCAGTGGTTGCCAGCGCCATTCGCTGTAGCGTTCCCAGAGCATTCGGCGCAGCGATTCTTGCCGGATAAACAAGGTATTCCCCTGTAACAGTGCGGGGGGAGCGGTAAAGTCGCGCGCATATTCCGTGGTGCTGATCAGGATCTGCGCGCCATCGGCCAAGGGTCTGGTTTCGTGCAATTGCGCCAGGAAGAAATGGGGTTGTCCCCCGGTTCCGTAGCCGCCGCTATACACCAGCCCCTGTGGCAGGAGTTGGGCATTGATGCGTGTGCTGTCGAAAGGATCGAAAGCTTGCCCATCCAGACACAGGGGTGCAAAACGCGCTTCGGCCAGTGTGGCCCAATACGCTTCGCGCGCACTCATCCAGGCTCCGACCGCTTCCTTGGGTAGGCTGAAGCTGAAGGGGTAATGCTTTTCCCAGCGGTAATATTCCACCATTTTAAGAAGATAGACGCATAAGGTGTAATCTGCCGCATGCTCGGCATCAGCAATATGGCAATTGTGCTGCACGGCAGCACTGAGCTGGGCCAGGACAGAAGCCTGCATGAGAGCGGGTCCAGGGTCATGAAAGCGCCATTGTACGCCAGTTATCCGGCAGGATACCTGTGGTCCTGCGGGGTGATCATGATGCTGCCCTCACCGGTCAGGTAAGGAAGCCGAGTCTGGCACCACCGTGCGTATCCGCCAGCTGATGCAGGAGCCTGTCTGGCCAGCATGCCTCCGGCATCCGTGGGATACGGACGCCTGTCATCATGCTTCAGTGCTCATGAATGGGGTGCTTAAGCCGTACCGAGCAATCGCTCGGCCAGCTGGGCGTAGATGATGCTCAGCATGTCCAGATCGGCTACGCTGACGCATTCATTACGCTGATGTATCGTGCGATTGAGTGGTCCCAGTTCCAATACTTCGGCGCCAGTGGGCCGAATGAACCGGCCATCGGAAGTGCCACCGGCAGTGGACAGGCGTGGCTCCAGATGCAGATGGTCACGTACCAGCGCCTGGGTCGTTTCGATGAGGCGGCCCCCTTCGGTCAGGAAGGGCAAGCCACCGACGCTCCAGTCCAGGCTGTAGCACAGGCCGTGGCGTTGTAACAGCGCTTCCAGCCGCTGGCGCAAGGTTGCTGCATCGCTGGCCGTGCCGTAGCGGAAGTTGAACTGTACCACCAGTTCGCCTGGAATGACGTTACTGGCTCCCGTCCCGGCCTGCACATTGGAAATCTGGAATGTGGTCGGTGGGAAATGGGCGTTCCCGTCATCCCAGATCGTGGCGGTCAGTTCGGCCAATGCCGGAGCGGCCCGATGCACCGGATTATCTGCCAGGTGTGGATAAGCGACATGGCCCTGCTTACCCTGAATGGTCAGGGTACCGCCACAGGAGCCCCGGCGGCCATTTTTCATCACGTCGCCCAGCCGGGACTCCGAAGAAGGCTCTCCAACCATGCAATAATCAATGACTTCACCTCTGGCCTGCAGCCACTGCACCACCCGCACCACCCCATCCGCCGCCGGCCCCTCTTCGTCGCTGGTCAGGAGCAAGGCCAGCATCCCGCCCGGCTGTGGATGAGTCCGGGCATAGTGTTCGCAGGCTGTCACCATCGCTGCCACCCCGCCTTTCATGTCGGCAGCCCCACGCCCATACAATAGGCCATCGCGCAGGGTGGGGGTAAATGGTGGGCTGTCCCAACGTGCTACCGGACCAGTCGGCACAACATCGGTGTGGCCCAAGAAAGTCAGGCAGGGCCGACCCTGGCCGTAGCAGGCCCACAGATTATCCACAGCGCCAAAGCGCACATGTTGAACCCGAAACCCGACTGCGCTCAGCCGGGCAGCGATCAGTTGCTGGCATCCGGCATCATCTGGGGTCAATGAGGGTCGGGCGATCAAATCCTGAGCCAATTCCAGCGTTGCACTCATGGGTCAGATATCTCGCAGTAGTTCGTTAATGCCGACCTTGCTACGGGTTTTTTCATCCACCTGCTTGACAATTACGGCACAATACAGGCTGTACCTGCCGTCCTTCGATGGCAGGTTTCCAGAAACCACCACGGAGCCGGGCGGGATGTAGCCATAGCTGATTTCACCAGTATCCCGATGATAAATACGGGTACTTTGACCAATATACACCCCCATCGAAATCACCGCGCCTTCGCCGACCACGACGCCTTCCACCACCTCGGATCGGGCGCCTATGAAACAGTTATCCTCAATAATCGTCGGCGCCGCTTGTAACGGCTCCAACACGCCCCCGATCCCCACCCCACCGGATAGGTGTACATTCTTGCCGATTTGGGCACAGGATCCGACTGTGGCCCAGGTATCCACCATCGTACCCCGATCGACGTAGGCGCCGATGTTGACGAATGAGGGCATCAGCACCACGCCAGGGGCGATGTGGGCGCCCCGGCGCACCGTCGCAGGTGGCACCACACGTACCCCGGCTTCCCGAAAATCCCGGACGCCAAAATCGGCGTACTTGGCTGCCACCTTGTCGAAATAATGCGTGTAATCACCTGGAAGCAAATGATTTTCCTGGATTCTGAACGAGAGCAGTACCGCCTTTTTCAGCCACTGATGCACCTGCCATTGGCCATCTTTCTTTTCGGCAACCCGCAGCCGGCCGTGATCCAGCAATTCCAGGGTATCCATGACCGCGTCGCGTACCTTGGGCGTGACGCTACCGGGAGTGATTTCAGCCCGCTGTTCATAGGCGGTTTCGATAATGGAGGCGAGTTCCTGCATGATAGGGGGCAAAGACTGCAAAAGCGGCACTCTAGCAAATCTGCCCCGCCGGGGCCAGATTCTGCGTGGGTGGGAGATGCTGATGCGCAACGGCCTGCTCAAGCGCGGTCAGGTTCCAAGCCCCATCGGCCTGACCATAGCCCAACATGGCCAGCCTGGGCGTTGCCAAGCGCTGCTGTAGGCTGGTTAATTGGCCTTCTAATGCAGGTAGATCGGGACTCAGCACGTTAGCAACCCAGCCGCACAGCGTACCGCCCCGGCTGCGGATGGCCTCGGCGGTGAGTAGCGCATGATTCAGGCAGCCCAGACGCATGCCTACGACCAGCAGGACCGGCCAACCGGCCTGCACGACCTGATCCCCCAGGGTATGGGTATGATTCCAGGGCAGCAGCCAGCCCCCAGCCCCTTCGATCAACAGCCAGTCCACCTGAGCGGCCAGGGCTTGCTGGGCCTGTAAGACCACCATCCAATCCAGGGTCACGCCTGTTTGGGCAGCAGCCAGATGGGGGGCAATGGGGGAGGCAAAGACGTAGGGGTTGATGGCTGGATAGGGTAGGGCAAAAGTGCTGGCGGCCTGCAAGGCCAGCGCATCGGCGTTGCGCAGGCCAGCCTGGGTGAGCTCCGCTCCGCTGGCTACCGGCTTGAACCCGGCAGCCCGCTGGCCCTGCTGCTGCAAGGCCCGCAGCAGGGCCAGGGTCACCCAGGTCTTGCCAACTCCGGTATCCGTGCCCGTGATGAACAGGCTACGGGCAGGCATCCTGTGTCAGTCGGGACTGCGATAGACAACCAGTGTCTGGCCTTTCTGCACCTGGCCGCTCCGGTGCAGGATCTTGTTCCAGCGCCGCAGGCTGTCCATGCTGACGTCGAAGCGTTGAGAAATTTCGCTGAGCGAATCACCGGCCTTGACCTTGTAATGCTTGATGCGGGGCGTGGCTTTGGCAAGTTGGGGTTTTGGGGCAGAGGCTTTTTTGCTGCTGGCCGTTTTCAGGGCCGTTTGTTGAGACGCGGCTGTGGGTTGCTTGCGTATCGTTTGAGGAGCTGCCACCAAATCCTGTTCGGTTGCAGCCAGCAGGGGAGCGGCGGCGGCCTGAATCCGCAGCTTTTGTCCGACCCGAACCCGCGTGTTGACTTTCAGCCGGTTCAAGGCTGCCAGTACACGCGCCTCCATCCGGTGTTTGCGGGCCACGCTGTACAGGGTTTCACCTCGGCGCACGGTGTAGCTGCCCATGCTTGAGGGTGTAGGATCTTCAGCCTCTGCCAGCCGGGTTGTCGGGGCTTCATCCAGGATGGGCTGTCCGGTGGCGGGGACCAGAATCACCCGTCCGGCAGTCAGCCGGTCGTTAGATAATTGATTGATTTCCCGTAACATAGCCGGATCGGTGTCAAACCGGGCGGCGATACTGTCCAGACCTTCGCCCCGGCGCACCCGGTAACGTGACCAGCTGAACCAGTCCCGCTTGGGGAGTTGTGCCAGCCGCTCCTGGAACAGATGGGCCTTGTGCCGGGGCACCAGCAGATCATGCGGGCCTTCCGGATCAGTAATCTTGCGTTTGTGTTCCGGATTCAGGGAGCGCATTTCCTCGACGGAGACATCTGCCAGTGAGGCGGCTCGTTGCAGATCGATGTGCCGATCCAGCTCGACCACGGCAAAATAGGGCGCATCGGCGATGGGGCGCAGGCTGATGTTGTAACGGGCCGGGTCACGCACGATCTGGGCTACGGCCAATAGCCGGGGCACATAGTTGCGCGTCTCGCGCGGCAAGTTTTTTAATGACCAGAAATCGGTTGGTTCTCCTCGGGCGGCATTGGCGTCCATGGCGCGGCGTACGGCACCCGGCCCGGCGTTGTAGGAGGCCAGGGATAACAGCCAGTCGCCGTCAAACTCCTGCTGACTTTTGATAAGATAGCTCATCGCTGCATGAGTCGAGGCGCGGACGTCCCGGCGGTCATCACACCAGGCGGTTTGCTTCAGGCCGTATTCCCGTCCCGTCGAAGGAATGAATTGCCATAACCCGGCGGCTGCGGCAGAGGAATTGGCCCCCGGCTGAAAGGCGCTTTCAATGACCGGCAGCAAGGTAATTTCGCCCGGTACCCCGCGCTGTTCGGCTTCCTGAACGATAAAATGCAGGTAGCGTTCGGCGCGTTCCATGACCCGGTCGAGGTGTTCCGGGTGGTTGACGTACCATTCCAGTTCAGCCTGAACTTCAGGGCGGTCGTAGTCGGGTAGGGCGTAGAGATTGCGAATGCGATGCCAGATCAGACCCTGCGCGCCAGGGTCCGGATGTTCGTCCACCGTGATGCCGGACTTGAAGCGCGAAGACAGGTCAGGTACGCCGCTCAGGGTGCTGCGCTCGTAGCTGAAAGCCGGGTGCGTTTCCGAATCCGCACGTTCAGGTGCAGTGCCGCAACCGGAGAGGCCCAGAGCTAAACTACTGATTATTAACCAAAAAATCGGGTGACGCATGCGCTATTCCTCTAGACGATGACCCCATACCAACCCCGGATGATATGAATAGACCTGCGATGGGTCAAGCCTGTAGATTGATTTTGGCCATGAGTATTGATCCATGTCAGTACTGACACAGGCATTGCTGCAAACCTGGTGGGCACAGTCGGCCGGACAGCAGTTGTTTGCCAACGAGTGCCAACTGGCCCGGACGCTGCTGGGTACGCAAGCCGGTGCAGTCATGCTGCAGGTCGGGGGTTTGCCCATGGACGCCGCTTTTTGGCAAACGCATTGCTGGCCGCTGCAAGGTTGGCTGATTGACGCGCAGGGGCCAGCCATCAGGCGTGGGGTGCCGCTTTTGCGGGTGGATTGGGCAACATTGCCGCTGGAAACGGCGGGTGTGGATAGTTACTGGCTACCGCACACGCTGGAGGTGCTGGACGACCCGCAGCCGCTGCTTGGCGAGCTGGCCCGCACCCTAGCTCCCGGCGGACGCTTGTGGGTGGCCATGTTGAATCCCTGGGGCGATTTGGGCCTGTATGCCCGTTATACCGTCGGTTTTCGGCCACTGAGTCCAGCCCGGCTGCTGGCGGTGCTTGACCATCAGGGGCTGGTTGGCTTACAAATTTGGGCCGTCAGCCGGTGGCGGGTGCCGACTCGGCCGGTGCGCTGGCCGGGTGGGTGGCTGGTTGCGGAAAGCTATCTGCTCTTGGCTGAAAAACGTACCTTGGGCTTGCCTCCGTTACGCCCGCGCTGGCCTCTAGTCAATTTCAACGAGCGTCTTTATGAGCCTGCTGCCCGAGTCCCCCCCTGATTGCGTTGAGATCATTACCGATGGGGCTTGTCTACGCAATCCGGGTCCGGGGGGCTGGGCAGCCTTGCTGCGCTATCGCGGCCAGGAAAAGGTGTTGATGGGCAGTGTGGCGCATACCACCAATAACCGCATGGAGCTACAGGCCGCCCTGGAAGGGTTGCGCGCCTTGAAGCGCCCGGCTCAGGTGCGTCTGTTGACCGATTCCGAATACCTGCAAAAGGGCATGACGCTGTGGTTGTCGCAGTGGAAGGCCCGGGGCTGGCTGACCAGCGCCCGTCAGCCGGTACAAAACGCCGATCTGTGGCAATTGCTGGAGCCGATGCTGGACCGGCACCAGATTCAGTGGCAGTGGGTGCGCGGCCACGCCGGGCATCCGGATAACGAGCGGGTGGATGGCCTGGCCCGTCAGGCCGCCAGACAGGCGGCGCAGCAGTGGGGCACCCTGCATACCGGTACCGAGCGGAGTTCATGATGCGCCAGATTGTGCTGGATACGGAAACCACCGGGATAGACCCGGCCAAAGGTCATCGCGTGATTGAGCTGGCAGCCCTGGAGTTGCGTCAGCGTAAACCCACTGGCCAGAAACGCCATTATTACCTGCAACCGGACCGGGCCATAGACCCGGAGGCCCAGCGCATTCACGGCATCAGCAGCGAGTTTCTGGCTGACAAACCCCGGTTCTGGGAGATAGCCCCCGAATTTCTCGATTTTATCCAGGGTGCTGAATTGTTGATCCACAACGCGCCCTTCGATGTCGGTTTTCTGAACCATGAATTCAGCCTGATGGCCGGGGGATGGGGGCCGCTGAGCCGTTACTGTGCTGGTGTGGTGGATACCCTGCAATTGGCCAGGCGCTTACATCCGGGCCAGCGCAATTCCCTGGATGCGCTATGCAAGCGCTATCGGGTGGACAATGCCGCTCGCACCCTGCACGGTGCCTTGCTGGATACCGAGTTGCTGGCTGAGGTTTATCTGGCCATGACCGGTGGCCAGGTCACGTTGAACCTGGGTAGCAGCGCACCTGCCCAACCCGGCGCCGCTGCCCCCGCCATGCCTGTCAGTCAGCGGCGGGTCGGGCCGCTGCCGGTCCTCTACGCCGATGCCGAAGAATGCGCCCAGCACGCAGAGCGCCTCAGAGCGCTGGCCAAAGCCTGCGGCGGACCGTGTGTCTGGCAACGGCTGGAGGCATCCGGCTAGATACGCAGCCGGGCCACGGGTTGGCCCAGACCCAGGTGCTGCTCGATGATCTCGTCAAGGTCATGCTCATCCACGTAGGTGTACCAGATGCCTTCCGGATATACTACCAAGGTGGGCCCCAGTTCACAGCGATCCAGACAACCGGCGTTATTGACCCGGACCTGACCCACACCAGCCAGGCCCAGCGCCTTGACTTTGGCCTTGGCATAGTCGCGCAGGCGCTGGGCATCATGGTGTCCACAACAGGGGCGGCCATCGGTGCGAATATTGGTACAGAAAAACAGGTGGTAACGATAATATGACATGGTTCGATGCCGTCCAAAGGGCCAGTATAATCGCACACCGTTGCCAGGAGTAAGCCCATGACTGCGACCCGCACGTATACTGAATTCGACTACTGGCTGATACACCTGGAAAGCTGGCTGGCTCCGCCGCAGGTCCCTGACGTAACGCCAGAACCGGCTTCCGCACCGACCTCGGTCCGGCCCCGCCCCGATGCCCATCTGCCCGAAGCGGCGCTGTCGCCACAGGCGCGGCAACTGAGTGTCCGGCTGATGCGGGTCAATCATGCGGGTGAAATTGCGGCACAGGGCCTGTATCAGGGCCAGGCCTGGGTGGCCCGCAGTCCGCAAGCCCAGGCTCAGTTGCGCCAGTCTGCCCAAGAAGAACATGACCATTTACACTGGTGCGCTGAACGGGTGCAGGAACTGGGTGGCCATACCAGTCTGGGGGCCCCGATCTGGCATTGGGGTTCGGTCGGCATTGGTGCCGTGGCCGGTTTGCTGGGGGACCAGACCAGTCTGGGCTTTGTGGTGGAAACCGAACGTCAGGTGATTGCACATCTGGACGACCATTTGCGGCGCATGGCGTCGGACGATCAGAAAAGCCGGATGATTATCCAACAGATGCAGGCTGATGAAGCCCATCATGCCGCTTTGGCCCTGAAGCATGGCGGTGCCCTGCATCTGCCGACCCCGGTGCCAAGCCTGATGCGCCTGACGGCCAGGATCATGACTGGTGTGAGTTATTGGATTTAAATGCCAATCTCGCCTTCCACGCCGATCGGGGTCAGCCTGCTGACGGTCATTATTCCGGTATTTCGGGCCGAGCTGACGTTAGATACGCTATACCACCGCCTAGTGGCAGTGCTGACCCCGCTGGTACCCGCCTTTGAACTGATCCTCGTCGAGGATTGTGGCGGAGATGCGTCCTGGTCAATCATCCAGACGTTGGCCCAGCGCGACAATCGCGTGCGGGGTGTGCGGCTCGGCCGTAATTATGGGCAGCACAATGCGCTGCTCTGTGGGGTTCGTCTGGCACGCGGTGATGCCATCATCACGCTTGATGATGATCTGCAAAATCCTCCGGAAGAAATACCCCGTTTGCTTGAAAAACTGGCAGATGCCGACGTTGTTTATGGTACGCCCCGGCAAGAAACCCACGGTCTGTTGCGTGATCTGGCCTCGCAAATCACAAAATGGGTGCTCCAAGGCGCAATGGGTGCAGATACGGCGGGTAAAATTAGCGCATTTCGCGCATTCAGAACGCAATTGCGTGATGCCTTTGCCAATTTCTGCAGCCCCACTGTCAATCTTGATGTTTTGCTTACATGGGGAACGCACCGGTTTACTGCCGTGGTTGTCCACCAGGATCCACGGACTCAGGGCGTATCTGGTTACACCATGACCAAGCTCATGCGTCATGCTATAAACCTGATGACCGGCTTTTCAACGCTGCCGCTGCAACTGGCGAGCCTGGTGGGCTTTATCTTTGCAGCATTTGGTTTTCTGGTGCTGCTGTACGTGCTGGGGCGCTATTGGTTGGTCGGCAGCAGTGTGCCGGGATTCCCATTTTTAGCATCCATCATTGCCATTTTTTCCGGAGCACAGCTATTTGCCCTGGGTATTATCGGCGAGTATCTGGCGCGCATTCATTTTCGCTCCATGGACCGCCCACCTTATACCGTGCAGGATCAGACCCCACCCGCAGGCCGGACATGCAACATCTAGCCTCGGCGGGTTTGGACCTCGCCTGGGTGGACGTGCCCTGGGATACCGCAGTCCTGGGTTATCCCGTGCTGCATCTGGAGCGGGTGCGTGCATTGGGGGCCGGCGCTCCTGAAGCACTTGCCGCCGTTGTCGCCCGCTGGAAGCAGCAAGGCGTGGGCTTGGTCAGTTGCCGCCTGCCCATGCCTTGCTCAGCGGAGTCCATGCTGTTGGAGTCAGCCGGATTCCGTTTTGTAGAAGTGGTTTATCGGCCTGAAATCGAATTGGGCATGCACCTGGCGGCGGCTGCCCGGCTTGGCGATGATATCCAGATCACACCTGCGCAGCGTGAAGATTTGCCTGTATTGCTGCCCAGTGCCGCCGTTGTCTTTCGAATGGGGCGCCTGCATTCAGATCCCAGGATAGATTCAGCCTGTGCCGATATTCGCTATCAGCGCTGGGTAGAGACAGCATTGACGCATGCAACCCAACGTGTCTGGATGCTCTGGTTACGAGGAGAGCGGTTGGGATTTTTTGTGACGGAGATGCTGGCAGATGGTACGTGCTACTGGCATCTGAATGCACTGTTACCCAGGATGCAGGGGCAGGGCCATGGTAAACGGGTCTGGATGCGCATGCTGGAACATGCAGGCCAAGCGGGGGCGAAACGGGTCGCCACCTGCATTACAGCGCACAACTGTCGGGCGCTGAGTCTGTACGCGCGTCTGGGCTTCACATTTGCCGTACCCTGGATGACACTGCACTGGCATCATGTGACGGTCGCTTGATGAATACACCCATCCCATTCAATAAGCCCTACATGACGGGCAAGGAACTTGGGTACATCGCCCAAGCACATGCCAATGGCCATCTTGCGGGGGATGGCCACTTCACCGCCCGGTGCAGTCACTGGCTGGAAAAGCGTCTTGGTGTTGCAAAGGCACTGCTGACACATTCCTGTACAGCCGCGCTGGAAATGGCTGCGTTGCTACTGGATGTGCAGCCAGGCGACGAGATTATCATGCCTTCTTACACATTTGTTTCAACAGCGAATGCGTGGGTCTTGCGGGGAGCGGTGCCCGTTTTTGTCGATATTCGCGCAGACACATTGAATCTGGATGAGAGTCAGATTGAAGCAGCCATTACCCCACGTACCAAAGCCATCGTTCCGGTGCATTATGCGGGTGTTGCCTGTGAAATGGACACCATCATGGCCATTGCGCAGCACTATGGCCTGTGGATAGTGGAGGACGCAGCCCAGGGCATCATGGCCAGCTACAAGGGACGTCCACTGGGCAGCATTGGGCATTTGGGCGCAATCTCCTTCCATGAAACTAAAAACCTGATTGCAGGGGAAGGAGGGGCACTCCTGATCAATGCGCCTGAGCTGATTGAACGGGCAGAAGTCATCCGTGCCAAAGGTACTAATCGGGCACGTTTCTTTCGTGGACAAGTTGATAAATATACATGGGTAGATATTGGATCATCCTATCTGCCCTCGGAGTTGATTGCGGCTTTTTTATGGGCACAGATGGAAGAGGCCGATAAAATTACCCAGCAACGCCTGGCGCTTTGGGAAGCTTACCAGCAGCATTTGGCCCCGCTGGCCCAGGCGGGTTGCTTGCGCCAACCTATCCTGCCCCCGGATATTCAACATAATGCCCACATGTACTATGTCCTGCTTTCGAGCCTGAGCCAACGCAGTGCATTGATTCAGGCGCTGGCCAGCCAACACATCCAGGCTGTATTTCATTACATGCCCCTGCACAACGCCCTGGCTGGAGTACGCTACGGGCGTACAGCGGGTACCCTGACCGTGACTGAATCGCTGGCCGACCGTTTATTGCGTCTGCCACTGTGGATTGGTCTGGAGACATGCATTGCGGACATCAGTCATCAAATCGAAAAATTTTTATTAAAATAAATTAATTAGGCTTATAGAGCGTGAGTGTCCAGTTCTGGAAGGGCGGCATGCAGACAGTGGTCTGATCGGTCGCCTGGTAATAGGGTTCAATATCTTTGGGGCGAAAGAGTTCGGTGGGCAGGACGATACTGTCAAACCGACGTTGTCGGACATCTTCCATGAGTGCCTGCGTCCACTGTGCCAGCCTGCCCTGGAGGGCTGCACCTGGGGTAAAGACGTTGTCCAAAGGATGCCGCTGCGGTAGGGCAAGAAAAAAATAAATTGTCTGACCAGCATCGTGGGTACGCAGTCCCCGAGCCAGCATTTGTGGGGAGAGCGGGGGGGAAACAAGAGCCATTTGCGCTTCTTTTAGCCATAGCGCAGCTTTGGCCCATCCTGCCTGGCAGTTTTGTGTGGTTGGCAAAGCGGGAAATAGTGACTGATGCGCCAGCATGATGGGGATGAGCAGTGGTAGGGCATAAAATGCCTTGTTTGATGGTTCTGGTGGCATCAGGCTTGCCAGGATTAAAGGAGGTAACATTAGATGAAGCAGATAAATCAATCCATTACCGTCATGACGCCCTAAGATTGAATAAATCAGCAAGGTGGAGATGGATAAAGCGACGAGCGCAAGAGCCAGGATGCCGGGGCAAGGTGCCGGCCGTTGCCGATAGCAGCGATAACCACCCAGTAATGCCAATAATGCCAGGACGCCGTAGAGTTTTAGAAAGATCAGAAATTGCATGCTCATGTGCTTGACGCCATGATCTGCAGCGCGACTTAAATCCAGTGTAGCGGAGTTGCTGGAGATTAGGAGTGTGCTGACAAAATACGTAGGCAACAGCTGCTGGACCACGAACATGGACAGGAACAGGCACACCAGGCCGATGCTGGAGTAGAGCAAGCCCGTGCGCCGGGAGACGAAAAAGAGCAGGTACAGGCCCATGAAGAGCAGACCCAGGACGAAGTACAACTTGGTGTAAAACGCCAGAATGCCCAGTAGCAGGCTGGCGGTCAGACTGGGCAGGTTGTAACGTCCCAGGACCGGTATTAGCAGGCTGGCCAGAAAATAAAACAGTCCGGTGGCATCCGGCCGGGCCAGCGGGCCGACAAAGAATAACAGTGCCTGATAAAGCAACAGGCTTCCGCCGGCCACATACGGCCAAGCCACGCGCTGCTGGCGCAAGCTCAGGGCCAGGAGCAGACAACTGGCACCGATAAACAGCGCGCTGACCAGGCGATGGGTAAACAGGCCAGGACCTAGCCACTGGGCGAAGGGGTACACCATCAGCGGATACACGATGCCGTACACATTGGTGGCTTCCGGCATATATTCCAGGGCGTAGGGATTTTTGCCGGCCAGCAGCAGATGCACCGGAATCAGGGCCGCACCTTCACGATATTCCAGGGGGTTGGGGTCGCCCAGGATCAGGGCATGGTAATACAGATGCAAGCCTAAAAACCCGGTAAACAGCGCCCAAAACAGCAGGTTCAGCGACCGGTGCAGCCACGGATGCTGCATGAGTGCAGGCAGGGACATGGCTAGCTTGCCTCGCCCCGCAGCCGCGTGACTTCGGCTTGAAGCTGGGCCGCACTGATGGCCCCGGTTTGCGGGCTACCGATGACCAGCTCGATTTTGGCCCAGAATTTGCGGGGCCAGCTGCGCATCGCCTTACCCCCGGCATAACGGCTGAAAAAACTGCCCCATAATCCACGCAGCGCCATCGGTATCACGGGTACGGGCCGTTGGGCAACCATCCGCTCGATACCCAACTTGAAGGGGTGCATGGCGCCGGTGTCGCTGAGCCGTCCTTCCGGAAACAGACAGACCAGTTCCCCGGCAGCCAGCGCTGCATCGATCTGGGCAAAAGCCTGCACCACCAGGCGCCGGTCCTTGCGGGGGTCCACGATGGGAATCACGCGCATCAGCCTGAACAGGCGATTCAGGACCGGCAGGCGATAAATCCCGTCATACATGACAAAGCGAATGGGACGGCGGCAGGCGGCGGTAATGATCAGGGCATCTACATAGCTGACATGATTGCAGACCAGCAGGCTCGGCCCGGTTTCCGGGATATGTTCACTGCCGGTGACCCGCAGCCGGTAGATCGAGTGCATCAGCAGCCAGGCGAGAAAACGCAGGAAAAACTCCGGGACGACAGTAAAAATGTACGCCGAGACCAGCAGGTTCAATACCGCCAGGGTCAGGAACAAGGTCAGGATGTCTCCGCCCAGGCCAAATACGCTCAGGGCCAGGACTGAGGCCAGCACCACGAATAAGGCATTGACGATATTGTTGGCAGCGATCACCCGCGCCTGTTCCTGCGCGGGGGCTGAGCTTTGGAGCAGGGCATAGAGCGGGACGATGTAAAACCCGCCAAATAAACCCATCAGGAGTAAATCGGCCACCACCCGATAACTGCCCGGCTGGGCCAAAAATGTCCAAATGTCCAACAATGGCCCGGCGCCCAGGCGCGGTTGAGCAAAGTAAATATCCAGGGCAAACAGGCTCAGGCCCAGCGCGCCCAGCGGCACCAGCCCAATTTCCACCTTGCGCCCTGATAGCCGTTCACAGAGCAGGGAGCCGGTGCCGATACCGACGGAAAACAGGGTCAGCAGCAAGACCACCACGCTTTCGCCGCCGTGCAGGACGGCCTTGGTGTAGCTGGGCAACTGGGTCAGATACACGGCACCAAACAGCCAGAACCAGGAGATGGCCAGCACCGTCAGCCATAAGGTGCGGCTTGCCCGAATGATGCCTAAGGCAGTCCAGGTTGCGCGTAAAATATGGCCATCAATCTTCAGAACGGGGTCGTTGGGGGGCAGGGCCGGAATCGCCCGACTGCTCAGATACCCGGCCAAGGCCACGGCCAGCAGGGTGACGCTGACCCAGAACAGTCCATCTTCCAGGGCAATCAGGGCGCCGCCCAGCATGGAGCCCAGCAGGATGGCCAGAAAGGTGCCACTCTCCACCAGCCCGTTGCCGCCCACCAGCTCCTCACGACGCAGAACTTGCGGTAGCAGGCTGTACTTGACCGGGCCAAACAAGGTGGATTGGGTGCCCATCAGCATCAGCACCAGCATGAGCAGGTAGACATTCTGGAGGTAAAATCCCAGGGCTGCCATTAACATCAGGAAAATCTCCAGCAATTTGACCTGCCGGATGTAAAAGCTTTTCTCGTATTTGTCTGCCAGTTGGCCCGCTGTGGCCGAGAGGATGAAATAGGGCGCGATGAACAGCGCGTTGGCCAGATTGTTGAAGCTGTCGGCATGGCTGATGCCGATGCGACTGCCCTGATAGGCCGCCAGGATCAGCAGGGCCTGCTTGAGGACGTTATCGTTGAATGCCCCTAAAAATTGTGTGCAGAAGAAAGGCAGGAAGCGGCGCTGGTTCAGCAACCGGAACTGGTTTTCAGCCATGGGGATATTCCTGGGTCAGGGCGCGGCTCAACAGCTGTTGTACGGCACTGCGGGGTGACTGATTCTGGTACAGAACCTGATAGATTTGCTGGCAGATCGGCAGATCCAGACCGTGCCGTTGCGCCAGGCCCCAGATGGCCTCGGCGGTGGCCACGCCCTCGGTGGCCTGGCCAATGTGTGCCTGAGCCACTGCCAGGGGCAAGCCTTGGGCCAGCAACAAACCCAGGCGGCGGTTGCGGGACTGATCATCCGTGCAGGTCAGCACCAGATCGCCCAGCCCTGCCAGTCCTGTCAGGGTTTCGGGCCGGGCACCCAGCACCTTGCCCAGCCGCATGATTTCAGACAGTCCGCGCGTGATCAGGGCAGCCCGGGCATTGGCGCCGTAGTGCAGGCCATCGGCAATGCCGGCAGCGATGGCCAGCACGTTTTTGGCAGCCCCGCCCAGTTCCACGCCGATGACATCATCACTGACATAAGCCCGCAGCGCCCCGCCGCTCAAGGATCGGGCCCAGAAGTCGGCCAGGCTCGGCGTTGGGGAAGCAACGGTCAGGGCTGCGGGCAACCCGGCGGCTACTTCGCGTGCAAAGCTGGGACCGGAGATCACGGCATACGGCGGGTGCGCGGGAGTCAGACTCAGGTAACGTTCGTGGAGCAGGCGCTGGGTGGTTGGTTCCAGTCCCTTGGTGGCCCAGGCAATGCCCGCTGGTCTGGGGACGTCGGCCCAGAGTGCTTCCAGGACCGGGATGAAGGCCCGATTAGGCACCGCAATCAGCCACTGGGGCGCGAAAGCTGCACCGACAGCCAGTTCGGCAGTGAAATTCAAGGTGTCGGGGAATACAACCCCCGGCAGATAATGGGGGTCGTTGCGGGTCTGCTGCAAGTGGGCGCAGCGAACCGCATCCCGCAGCCAGACACACACGGCGTGGCCGTTGCGTTCCAGGGCTACGGCCAGGGCCAGACCCCAGGCCCCGGCACCAAAGACCGTCAGCCCGGCCACGACAGCACTGGAATCAGTTCAAGACCGCCGGGGCGGTACGCTGCTGGGCCTGCTGCTTCATATGCTCTGCGTACAGGGCTTCAAAGTTGACCGGTGCCAGAAGCAATTGCGGGAATCCGGCCTTGAGGACCAGGCTGGAAACCACTTCACAGGCATAGGGGTACAGGGTATTGGGGCAGAAACTGCCCAGGAGATGACTCAGTTCCGGGCGCGCAAAGCCTCTGAGAGCAAAGATGCCAGCCTGTTTGACCTCAATCAGATACGCGACTTTTTCCCCGGCCTTGACGGTTACGGTGACCGTCAGCACGACCTCAAACAGCTCGGCCTCCAGGGGGTGGGCCTCGGTGCCCAGATTGAAGTTGACTTCAGGGGAAATATTTTCCCGGAAGATATGGGGAGAGTTGGGTGTTTCCAGGGAAACATCCTTGACATAGATACGTTGGATCGCAAGCTGCCGGTCAGCGGCGGGCGTTTCGCTCATGGGCGTTGGAACTCCGTGGGGGAAGGTGGATGCAAGCTTAGAGGTGACTTTGTGTCCATGCAAGCAAACTGCGCATATCCAGGGCGCCGGCCTGCTGAGCGGCAATCTGGCCCTGTTTGAACAGGATCAGGGTCGGGATGCTGCGGATGCCATAAGGCGCGGCCAGTTCAGGATAATCTTCCGTATTGAGCTTGCCTAGCCGCAGCCGGGGCTCAAGCTGGGCCGCCGCTTGTGCAAAGGCTGGGGCCATCGCTCGGCACGGCCCGCACCAGGGTGCCCAGAAATCCACCAGGAGCGGCAGGTCACTGCGTTGCCGGTGGCGGGAAAAATTCTCCGGTGTCAGGGTCAGCGGGGCAGCGGTGAACAGGGATTCGTGGCAGCGCCCGCAGCGGGGCCGCTGGTCCAGGCGATCGGGTGGAACCCGGTTGACACTGTGGCAATGCGGGCAAACGACCTGAATCATTTTTTCACAACCGGCAGGCTGGCGCCGCGCCAGGCTTCAATACCTCCGCGCAGGTTATGTATCTGGGTGAACCCGGCTTTGTGCAGGATGTGGCAGGCGCTGGCCGAACGTTGACCCATGCGGCAATTCACAATCAGGGTTCGGGTCTTGAATTTTTCAAGTTCACCCAGCCGATTGGATAATTGCCCCAAGGGAATGTGTCGGGCATTGAGAATATGGCCTTCACGAAATTCACTCGGTTCCCGTACATCCAGCACCACGGCGTCCTGATGGCTGAGCAAAGCCGAGGCAGCGAGCGGATCGACGCTGGCATAGCGCTGCCGGGCCGCACTGAGCAAGTCTATGACCAACAGGGTGCTCAAACCAAAAAATACGCTGATCAGAACCAGATTTTGCTGGGCAAATTCAAACAGCATGGGGAGTCGGCTGGTAGTGGGTAGGAGGGTTCAGGCAGCACTCTGCTCGGGATCAGTATGGCAAAATACCTTGCGCATCATGCCAATCAACTCCAGCGTCCGGGCATCGCCAACCCGGTAATACACCCGGTTGGCATCCTTGCGGGCGGCTAGTATGCCCTTGTCGCGCAAGATGGCCAGGTGCTGGGAAATATTGCTTTGCGAGGTGCCGACACTGTCCACAATATCCTGTACGCTGACCTCCTTGCCACCCAGGGTGCAGAGGATTTTCAGACGCAGTGGATGCGACATGGCCTTGAGGGAGCGGCTGGCACGCTCGATATCCTTGTCGCCCGATAACAGGTCATCACCGGAAAAATCGGTATCATCATCAGCTTGAGACATCAGACAGATGGAATTCATGAGTAGCGGCCTGTAGCAATTCGCCAAACGATTATACAATCATACGCTGTTGCTCGACAGATGCGAAGTCTGCCAACGAAACCCGCCTGAATTTTAGGCTATGCTTGCGGCAGGTTTCTTGCGATCCGTCCCGCCATGTCCCTTCATGTGCCCCCAACAACCGGCTGGCCTGACCTGTGCGCCCTGCCTGTGGTATTTCGGGTGGTGCTGCTGGCCCAGATTTTTGCCTGTGTAGCCGTATTGTTGGCGGAACCTCTGCCACGTTTCTGGGAACAATGGGCCCTGACGGCCTGGTTTGTGCTCTGGCTGGCCTTGAGCGGCAATGCGTGGCTGTGCGGGCTGCAACGGCTGGGGTGGGTGCGCAGTCCATTGGGGTTTGGCCTGGTTGGTTATGGCGGTGTACTGCTGCTCAGCCTGCTGTTGAGCGTCATCCTGCATCATCTGCTCGCGGGTCTGGGCCTGGCTGATCGCCTGCTCCCGCATGGTGTCCAGGATGCCGCCCTGCGCAGTATCCTGGTAACGGGTCTGGTGGCCGGAGTCGTGCTGCATTATCTGTATCTGGAGCAGGCCTGGCGGCGCCAGGTGGAGGCCGAAGCTCAGGCCCGGCTGGCTGCCCTGCAAGCCCGCATTCGTCCCCATTTTTTATTCAACAGTCTGAATACGATCGCCAGCCTGCTGCGTCTGGCCCCCAATCAGGCAGAAAGCGTGCTGGAAGATTTGGCAGATTTATTTCGGGCGGCCCTGAATGAGGCCCCAACCCGCACCCTGGAAGCCGAGTTTGACCTGGTGCGACGCTATCTGGCCATTGAGCAGGTGCGCCTGGGGGACCGCTTACAGGTGCAGTGGGCGCTGGCTGATTTGCCCCTGCAAGCGCAAATTCCCAGTCTGAGCTTGCAGCCACTGGTTGAAAACGCCGTTTATCACGGTATTCAGGCCCGACCTGAAGGCGGGGTCATCCAGATTCAGGGCCGGCGTCTGGCCAATGGACGCTTGCAGGTGCGGCTGCAAAATCCTCTGCCGTCCCGGTCAGATCCGGGGCGGACCGGACACGGGTTGGGTCTGGGCGTGACGCGGGAGCGCTGGTTACGCTATTTTGGCGCCCAATGCCGCTGTGAGGCCAGGCCGGGGGTGGATACTTTCGAACTTTATCTGGAATTTCCTGACTGGCGGGAGTCTGCTGATGCGGGTCGTACTGGTTGATGATGAGCGGCTGGCCCGGCAACGCCTGCGCAGCCTGCTGGCGGAGCTGGGAGCGGATTATGACATTGTGGGTGAAGCGGCCAGCGGCACGGAATTGCTCCAGCACCTGTCTGCCTGGGCGCCGGACGTGGTATTGCTGGATATCCGGATGCCGGGTATGGACGGCCTGGAGGCTGCCCGACATCTGGCCAGCCTGGCACAGCCCCCTGCCCTGATTTTTGTGACGGCCTATGAAAGCCATGCGTTGCAGGCTTTTGAGGTACATGCGGTGGATTATCTGCTCAAGCCGGTGCGTCGGGAGCGGCTGGAGGCCGCCTTGCACAAGACCCATCAGTTGAACCGTGCCCAGCTGGCCCAGGTCGGCGCGGCCCTGGCGCAGCCGGCCCGGACCCACATCTGTGCCCAACTGCGGGGAAATCTGTTCCTCGTGCCGATGCAGGATGTACTGTATTTTCGCGCTGAACAAAAATACATCACCGTACGCCATAAAGGGGGCGAAATGCTGATTGACGAAACCCTGAAAGACCTGGAACAGGAGTTTGGTGCGCGTCTGTTGCGGATCCATCGCAACACCCTGGTATGCAGGGCTTACATTGCTGGACTGGAAAAAACGGCTGCGGGTGAACTGGCCCTGCGCATGGCCCACAGCCACGAATTACTGGAAGTCAGCCGTCGTCATGCCGCTGAAGTCCGTGCCCAATTGCGCCAAAGTCATCTGGGGGGCGCATGAATACCTTGCGCATTGCCACCCGGCAAAGTCCGCTGGCCCTGTGGCAGGCCGAGCATGTCGCGGCTGAATTATGCCGTCACTGGCCCGAGCTGACGGTGGTGCTGGTGCCGCTGACCACCCAGGGCGATCAGCTGCTGGATAGCCCATTGGCCCGTATCGGGGGCAAGGGTTTGTTTGTCAAGGAGCTGGAACAGGCACTCCTTGATGGACGCGCGGATTGTGCCGTGCATTCCCTCAAGGATGTGCCGGTGGAATTGCCGCCCGGCCTGACCCTGGGTGCGTATCTGCCCCGTGCAGACCCGCATGATGTCTGGGTCTCGAACCGGTATCCACGGCTGGCTGACGTACCCCGGGGGGCCCGTATCGGCAGTGCCAGTCTGCGCCGCCAGTGCCAATTACGCGCCTGGCGACCTGATCTGGAGATCGAAGTATTGCGCGGCAATGTCAATACCCGACTGCGCAAGCTTGATGCCGGGGCCTATGCCGGCATCATCCTGGCAGCAGCCGGGTTGCAGCGATTGGGTATGGCGGCACGCATCGCCCAGATTCTGTCCCCGGAATTGTCGCTGCCCGCAATCGGGCAGGGTGTTTTGGCCATCGAATGCCGGGCAGATGATGCCGCTGTGCCGGATCTGTTTGCGCCGCTGCATGACCCGGTGACCGCGCTGTGTGTACGCGCTGAACGGGCTTTCAATGCCGCGTTGGGCGGCGGTTGTCAAGCTCCCGTCGCGGCCCTGGCCCAGCCTGTAGGTCCACAGCTACTACGACTCCAGGGCTTGGTCGGTGCGGTAGATGGGCGAAGGCTGGTGCGTGCGGAACTCACCGCCGCTGCCAGTGCACCGGAACAATTGGGCATGAGCCTGGCGCAAACCCTGCTACAGCAGGGCGCTGCGGAGCTATTGGTGGCAGGAGCCTGACATGAGCCTGAATGGCATGAAAATCCTGGTGACCCGGCCTCAGCCGCAGGCGGATGCCTGCTGTGCCCGAATCCGCGCAGCCGGAGGCCAACCCTTATGCTGGCCGCTCATCGACATTGCCCCGCCCCAGGATGAGGCGGGCCTGACTCAGGCCCTGACCCGGTTGCCCGAGTGCCAATGGGCTATTTTCAGTAGCGCGGCGGCGGTGGAGTATGGCTGGCGTTACGTGCAGGCCCAACTGGGCCAGTGGCCACAGACGGTGCAGATTGCCGCCATTGGTACTGCGACTGCACGGGCGCTGACGGCGGCCAGTTTGCCTGTCAGCCTGACTCCCTTGCGCGGTTATACCTCGGAAGCCCTGCTGGCCGAAGCGGCCTTGCAGCGGGTGCGCGGCCAGTGGATTGCCCTGTTTCAGGGCGAAGGTGGGCGGGAGCTGATTGCTGAAGTCCTGGCCCAACGTGAAGCGCGCGTGCTGGCTATGCGGGTCTATCGGCGCCTGGCCGCCGAGCTGCACGCAGATCGCTTGCTGACCTTGTGGCAACGCGGTGGGGTCGAAGCCGTCACCGTGACCAGCACCGAGATTTTTGATCATTTGCGGACCTTGCTGGTGGGTCATCCGGACTATTGGCGCAACACCCCGCTGATCGTCATCAGTCCCCGGCTGGCTGAATATGTGCGTCAAGCCGGTGCGCAGCAGGTCCTGCTTGCCGATAGCCCCGAAGATGACGCACTGGTCCTGGCCCTGGAGAAGCACCTGCACCAGCGTCAGGTGGATGATGGCAGTTAGACGCAGCTTGCGAAATGCCTTGCATCCGGTTAGTATTGCCGCCCTTGCGTGGAGAGATGTCCGAGTGGTTTAAGGAGCACGCCTGGAAAGTGTGTGTACGTTAACCCGTACCGCGGGTTCGAATCCCGCTCTCTCCGCCAGATACGGTGTTGACGCCGTTGCGTCCGTTCGTTAGAATCCAGCCTCCCTCATTCCCTGGTAGCTCAGTCGGTAGAGCAGGTGACTGTTAATCACCGGGTCGGCGGTTCGAGTCCGTCCCAGGGAGCCAATCCATTGCGCGCAGCGCCAGAGTAACTGAAACTTTCGGGGCAGCAGTGTGGCGGGCGTCAGGTCTCAGCGCCTGTAAATCCGTATTGTCCCGTAACGGCCATCGTGGTCCGATGCATTGAGTCATGCCGGCATTTTTAATGGGGTGTTGCCGCCGCATGGGCAGCGCGGGGCATGATTGCGCCTACCCCCTGCTCGTTCACCCAGGCATCCAGCGCCACATCCCAAGGCATCTGAGGCAGACTGGCCTGCTGCTGGCAGGCAAAGCCGATGCCGATGAGCCAGGGCTTGCGCCAGTGGCTCCAGCGCCGGAAGGCAAACGTCCGGTCATAAAAGCCCCCGCCCATCCCCAGACGTCTGCCCGTGGCGGTATAGCCAACCAGCGGGGTGAGGACGACATCCAGACGCCGCAGCGGGCAACGATGACGGCTCATGGGTTCCCGAATGCCAAAGCGGTTCCTGTGCCAACGGTTCTGAGCCGTATATGCAACAAAAGTCAGACGCTTGCGTGCCAAGGGCGGTACTTGCGGCAACCAGAGCCGCTTGCCCTGACGTTGTAGTTGGGCCAGCAAGGTACTCAAGTCTACTTCGCCGTCATGTGCCTGATAGCAGGCGACGTGCCGGGCTTGGCGCAACCAGGATGCACGGTGCAGATGTTGCACGATGGCAGCCGTGGCAGACTTGCGTTGAGCGGGGGACAACTGACGCCGGGTCTGGCGTAGCTGCTGGCGCAGGAGGCGGACACCCTCCACCTGGGCCGTGGCAGACTTGCGCCCTTGAACCGCAGGTTCAAGTGGAAACCCTGGTGATGCTTTTAGACTTTCCGCCCGAAGGCGGACTTGCACACCAGCACCGACAGTCGGGTCTCTGGGCAAATCAATCAGGCTCAAAGATATCAAGCCTGCACACGCACCCTGCAGGGGGTGTCCAAATAGACGGGTTCATTAAACCACGTCCCGACCCGGTGCGCAAATGTTACGATCCAGCTTGTGATAAAGCTTACTGAGTTTGAGCCGGGTCACCTTGGCTTGCTGCTCGCGCAAACGTTGCTCTTCCAGCGTACTCAGGGCCAGGTTCAAGGCCGCCTGCATCAGGATGTTGTCGGGGGAAGACAGCTTTCCGGCCGCACAGGCAGTCTGCACGTGCTGTTCCAGAAGCTTGGCGGCTGCCTGCAATTTTTCCTGCTCGGCGGGGCTACAGGCAATGCGGTAATCCCGGCCGAGCAGATGCAGGGAGACGACTGGAACAGGGTTGGGTGCGGATTCAGGCATGGCGTAACCTCCGCAGCTGGCCCAGAATGGCCTACGCGCCCTGTTCCAGGGTCTGCAGGCGGTGCATGACCGCATCCACCCGGCTTCGGGCGTGTTCCAGCTTGGCATTCAGCATTTCGACCTGGCTGCGGAGCTGAGCGTTTTCGGCCCGGCATTGCTGCAACTCGGCGGAGTCGGTCCGGAGCTGCTGGTAGCTGGTCAGCAGCTGATCAAGGCGCGTTTCCAGGGTCTGAAAGTCGATATCCACGATAGGCTCACGGTTGCTAAGGGGTGCTGCACTATAATAAGACCGTTGCGCAGGGTCAATCCGCCCAGGAGGTTTTTGCTGATGCTGAGTTACGAAGAATGGGAGCAGCACTTGTATCGGGCCGGGCTGACCTTGTCCCCTGCCGAGGTGCAGGGTTGTCTGTGCGGTTATCTGGCCAGTGGTGCCAGAAGTTGGGCAGGCTGGCAGCGTTTGCTGGATGATGAACCAGCGGCGGGTGATGTATTGGCCCAGGAATGCTATGCCGCCCTGCATGGGCTGTTTGCCGCAACGCAGGATGTGCTGGAAGCCGTTGATTTTGAGCTGGACTTGCTGCTGCCCGATGATGCCCGGCCCTTGCCGGCGCGGGTCGGGGCACTGCGAGACTGGTGCGCCGGGTTTTTGTATGGCTATGGGGCCAGCGGTCTGCACCCGCAGGCTGTGGATGCCGAACAACGGGAATTGCTGCGCGATATTGAACAAATCAGCCGGGCTGAACCTGAGGCCAGCGGTGAGGCTGAAGAGCGTGCCTATGTCGAGCTGGTTGAGTTTCTGCGGCTGGCTGCGGTCAGTTTTTATCTGGATCATCCGGAGGCGTCTGCCTGTGAAACAAGTTGCACTCACGGCCACTGACTTTGCCAGGCGCCGCCAGGCCCTGATGCGGCGCATCGGGGTGGGTGGTGTGGCCATTCTGGGCACTGCACCCGAGACCCTGCGCAATCAGGATGTGCATCATCCCTATCGGCCCAACAGCGATTTTTATTATCTGACCGGTTTTGCCGAACCCGACGCCGTGGCTGTGCTGGTGCCAGGCCGGGCTGAAGGCGCCTATATCCTGTTCTGCCGCCCCCGGGACCCGCAGGCGGAGTTGTGGCAGGGCCGTCGCCTGGGCGTTGAAGGTGCGCTGACCCAATTGGGGGCGGATGCAGCCTACCCCTTGGCTGAACTGGATAACATCCTGCCCAGATTGCTGGAATCAGCGCACCGGCTGTATTACGCCCTGGGCCTGAATCCAGGTTTTGATCAGCGGGTGCTGGGTTGGCTGAATCAGTTGCGAGCCAAAGTGCGGGCCGGCGTCCAGGTGCCTCGGGAAATTCACGCCCTGGATGACCTGATCCATGAACAGCGGCTGCGCAAACAGGCCGGAGAACTGAAACTGATGCGCCGGGCCGCCGAGATTTCGGCCGTCGCACACTGTCGGGCCATGCGGGCTTGCCAGCCGGGGTTATGGGAATACCAGATCGAGGCTGAGCTGCTCCATGAATTCATGCGCCACGGCGCCCTGGCCCCGGCCTATCCCAGCATCGTCGGTGGTGGTGCCAACGCCTGCATCCTGCATTACCGTGACAACAATCAGCGTTTGCAGGATGGCACTCTGCTGCTGATCGATGCCGGAGCCGAATATCACTATTACGCCGCCGATATTACCCGCACCTTTCCGGTCAGCGGCCAGTTCAATCCTGAGCAGCGGGCACTGTATGAACTGGTGCTGGAGGCCCAGATGGCAGCCATTGCTGAAGTCAGGCCGGGCAATCCGTGGGATGCGCCGCATCAGGCTGCCGTCCATGTGCTGACCGAAGGCCTGATTCGTCTGGGGCTGCTTCAGGGCGATCGGGCAGAGGCGCTGGCTCAGGAAAGCTACAAGCGTTATTTCATGCACAAGACCGGGCACTGGCTGGGCCTGGATGTCCATGACGTGGGCAACTACAAGCAGGCCGGCGCCTGGCGGTGCTTTGAACCGGGCATGGTACTCACGGTGGAGCCGGGCCTGTATGTGGCGGGCGGTAGCCCGACCGAAACCCGCTGGTGGGATATCGGCATCCGGATTGAAGACGATGTGGTGGTTACCCGGAATGGCTGTGAAGTCCTGACGGATGCAGCGCCCAAAACCGTAGCCGCCATCGAAGCGGAGATGGCTCGATGATGCCTGCACCGGTGGATTATGACCTGGTGATCGCCGGGGCCGGCTTTGCCGGCGGGATTCTGGCCCTGGCGGCTGCCCGTCAGGGTTGGCGGGTGGCTTTGGCCGACCCGCGTCCTGCCGAGGGGGTGCGGGATGGGCGCCATCTGGCTTTGGCCTGGGATAACTGCCGTTACCTGGCCACGTTGGGGTTATGGGGCGAGTTACAGCCCGCAGCGGCACCCGTGCGCCGGGTGCAGGTCAGCCAGCAGGGCGGGCTGGGCACCTTGTGGCTGGAAAGTCAGCCCCTGGGAGTGGACGCGCTGGGTTATGTGCTGCCAGCCACGGCCCTGCTGCGGGCGCTGGCCACCCGCCTGCAACCCGCTGTCGGGGTCCAGCGCTGGCACCAGACCCAGATCACCCAGGTCTGGAGTGATACCCCGCAGGTGCGGGTCAGCGTCCTGACCCCGGACGGGCCTGGTACCTGGACAGCCCGGCTGGTCATCGCTGCGGATGGCGCTGATTCCAGTCTACGCGCCCAGGCGCACCTGGCCAGCCAGCAACAGGACTACGGCCAGACGGCCCTGCTGGCCAGCGTCAGCCTGACTCAGGACCTGGCCGGGGTGGCCTATGAGCGTTTCCTGCGTGCCGGTGCCATAGCCCTGCTACCCTTGCCGACCCCTGGACAGGCCAGTGTCATCTGGAGTGCGCCCAGTGCCGAGGCTGCTGTACTCCAGACTCTGGACGCGGGGGCTTGGCTGGAACAATTGCAGGCCGCCCTGGGTCAGCGGGTCTTGCTGACGGGCCTGACTGCGCCGCGCCAGCGTTATCCGCTCAGTCTGCGTTGGGCACCCCGACAGGTGCAGCGGCGTCTGTTGTTGCTGGGCAACGCCGCCCACACCCTGCACCCGCTGGCGGCACAAGGCTTGAACCTGATTTTGCGCGACATCATGGCCCTGACCCGCCTGCTGGAAACTGCTACTGATCCCGGCGCTGCCGACCTGCTGGCCCGTTATCAGGCCCAACGGCACTGGCCCCAGCGTCTGACGCTGGGTCTGACCGATGCGCTGGCCCGTGGGGTCGGCGCTGCCTGGAGTGCTCCGCTGCGCAGCCTGGCGCTCAACGGCCTGGCTTTGTTACCCCAACGGCATTGGCTGGCCACCGTGGCCGGGGTGCCGGCACTACCCGTACACGGCTAGGAGGACCCATGCCGCACAGCGATATCCTGATCATCGGCGGGGGGCTGGTCGGGGCGGCTGCGGCCTGTGCCTTGCGCCTGCAGGGTCGGACGGTGCATGTGGTCGAAGCCCGACCCGAAGCCGCAGCCGATGTGCGCTGGTATGCGCTGAGTCTGGCTTCCCAGGCCCTGCTGGAGCATCTTGGCGTTTGGGCACTGTTACCGCCGGAGCAACAGCAACCCTATACCCGGATGCAGGTTTGGGAAGAATCCGCCCGGTTGAATTTCAGCGCTGCCGAGGCAGGCGTGCCCTGTCTGGGTTACCTGGTGGCCCATGCGGGCCTGTTGGCGGCCCTGCATCAGCGCCTGGCGCAACTGGCCGTCGGGGTACATCCGGCCCGCCTGCAACAATTGCATCTTTGGCCTGAATCGGCACGCGCCGTCCTGAGCGATGGCAGCAGGCACACGGCGCAACTGGTGGTCGGCGCCGATGGTGCCGAAGCGCATACCCGGATGCAGGCAGGCATTGCCGTCTGGCGACGGGATTATGGCCAGCAGGCGATTTTTGCCACCCTGACGCATCACCTGCCCCATGACCAGACGGCCCGCCAGCGGTTTTTGCCCACCGGCCCGCTGGCTCTGCTGCCGCTGCCCGGCGAGCGGCATAGCGCGTTGGTCTGGACGTTGCCTCAAGGCCAGGCTCAAGCCTTGCTGGCGGCAGATGAGGCCGAATTCCTGGCGCAATTGCAGGAGGCCAGCGCCGGTTGTGTGGGCCTGTTCACGGCTACCAGCCCACGCCGGGGATTTCCACTCCGGGTTCAGCAGGCGGTGCGCATGACGGCACTACGTCTGGCTTTGCTGGGCGACGCGGCCCATGTGGTCCATCCACTGGCCGGTCAGGGTGTCAACCTGGGGCTGCTGGATGTGGCCGCCCTGGCAGAGTCCTTACAGGGCCAGCGTGACAGCGGCAGCGTCCTGGCCTTGCGCCATTATGAGCGCCTGCGCCGCACCGACAACAGCCTGATGCTGGCCATGATGGATGGCCTAAACAGCCTGTTTGGGCAAGAATCCTGGGGTGAGCTGCGCCGCCGGGGCCTGCACTGGGTGGAGCAGCAGACCTGGCTCAAGCGCCCGCTGGCCCGGGCGGCCGTGGGTTTGCGTCCCCCTAAAACCACGTTGACGACATTGAATTGGAAATTTTGATTTTTCAGTTTGGCCAGCCGCTCAGGTATGGTCTATAATCAAACCCTGTTGAGCGGTTATTCTCACGTGAGGTTTTAGCAATGCGTATGGTTCGAGTGTTAGCTTTGAGCGCGCTGGGCGTGCTGTTTTCTTCCGCAGCTCAGGCTGCGGGCGTCGCCGGGATCATGAGCTACGGCTCCACGGGCGCGACCCCGACCCCGGATATCGTGGCCGCAGTACCGGGTCTGACCGGCCCGATGCTGCTGGTGCTGGGCGGCTTGCTGGCCGTCGTGGCGTTTCGTCTGCTGCGTCAGCATCCGGCAGCCGGGCGGCTGGGTGGCTTTCTGGCGCTGGCTGCCGGCGTGGCGCTGGCCAGCTTTGGGGGCGTCAGTCTGGTTCGGGACGGGGTGGCTGATGGCCCCCGCACCCTGCCAGATGCCAACGGCACTGTGATCGTCCCCTTTGGTAATACGACTTGGACGAACACCAGCGGGGGTTCGGTTCAGATCCTCCAGATCAGCTCGGCCTACCCCAACAACTTTGTTGTGGATTCGGCAGCGACTGTGCCGCAGTGCAAAGGCGGGGTGGTGCTGGCTAACGGCGCGGCCTGCTACACGTTGGTGACGATTCCCTAATCTTTGACGGGGTCGTGGCAAGGCGCCTGCGGGCGCCTTGTTTTTTGCGGCCCGGAGGCTGGGTGGACATGCAGATTGACTGGCCCTTCATCGTGCTGTTTGGCGGGTTGGTGGCGTTTTTGCTGGCAGAAATGCAGTGGCCGCGCCTGCCGGAAACCGAAGGCACTGCCCAACGCTGGCTGAGCAACCTGAGTCTGACCTTTCTGAATCACGTGCTGCTGGGCTGGCTGGCGCCCTGGGCCTACGCCCTTGTCGCACACCTGCATCTGGTTCCGGCTCAGGGGCTGCTCAGTCTGCAACCCTTCTGGCTCAGTCTGGCCCTGACCGTGATTCTGCTGGAGCTGCTGCAATACAGCCTGCATCGTCTCTTGCACACCGTGCCCTGGCTCTGGCGCCTGCACGCCGTACATCATTGCGATCTGGCGGTAGATGTCACGACAGCGCATCGACATCATCCCTTGGAAGCCCTATTCAGCTTCAGCTTCACCCTGCCGGTATTGCTGCTGCTGGCGCCCGCACCGGACGTGGTTCTCACCGCATCCCTGGTACAGATCACCCTGGCATTGTGGAGTCACAGCAATTTATATCTACCCGAGACGCTGGATCGCTGGCTGCGTTATCTGATCGTGACCCCCGATTTTCATCGGCTGCATCACCATAGTGAACAGCGTTATACCGACAGCAATTATTCCCTGGCGCTACCCTGGTTTGACTATCTGTTTGGCACGGCAAGCCGGGTGCCCTTTGCCCAGCAGGCGCGTATTCGGCTGGGGCTGGAGTACTTTCGTGACCGTGCCGATGCGCGACTGACCCGCCTGTTACTGTTGCCCTTCATCTGGCATAAATAGGCCAGTTTCCGGTCAGACGGGGCTGTTTCAGGGGCTGGATTGGGCCGTTACGCAGCCAATGCACCTCCTGGCCGATTGCCGACATGCTGCAAGGCAGTTCATATGGTTTTCTGTTGAGGCCGTATCACAATGACTTTGAATAAGTTTCCGGCCCGGTCATCTATGAACTCAACATTCGGCCAGGCCTTCAGCACGCGCAGGATGCCGCTGCCCAGCCCACGGTAGGGCAGTAACTTGGCGGCAAACGAAGCCAGGATGGGGTTGCGCATGTTGGAGTTGCCCGCCTTGATGTTCTCGATCGTCAGGTTGTTGGGCAAATGGCCGGGGCTGATGATCTCCACCCGATCGGCAAACACCAGCACACGCACCGGGGCGCTGATGAAATAGTCGCGGTGGATGAGGGCGTTGACCACCAGCTCTTCCCAGACGATGCGGGCGATTTCGGGCTGCCCCTGGGAGTTGAAACCCTGCTCGTTTTGCTGCGCGCGGGTGTTGGCGATGATGAAACCCAGCGTCTGCTGACACACATCAGCCAGTTTGCCGGTGATGTCGCGGCTGTCGATGTAGCGTTCGTCTTCGATCTGGGTGCCCACGAACGCGACGGCCTTGACGATGAACGCCGGCAGCGCGTACTGCGGCGCCCTGGCAAACAGCAGGCCGCCCGCCACGTTGAGCCGCCCCTGGTTCATCAGGTTCATGTTGCTGAGCAACTGCGGCAGTGACTGGTGATGCTGGGCAAGTGGCTCGCCGAATTGTTGTGTGAAGAAGGCTTCGAAATAGGCCATGTCCACATCACCCGCCCCCAGGCTGGCCACGGGTGTTTCGTCGGCGTGAACCAAACCGGCCTGCTGAAACAGGCGCTGCAATTCCTCGCGTGAGGTGGCCCGGCGTTTGTCCGAGCCGCTCTTGACCCAGATCGTGCCGTTTTTGTCCATGTAGGGTTTGCTGAAACCCTCCGGGATGGAGATCACCATCACCATGCCGTTGGGGTGTGGCACGTTGTCGGTCAGGGGATTCACGGCCGGGCGCACGTTTTGGGAGGCGCTGTTGGAGACGAGTTGGTTCAAGCGGTCAATCTCCCCGCCCGACAGGCCCAGCACCGTGCCATCGTTGCGCACCCCCACCAAAATCTTTCCGCCACCGGTATTGCTGAACGCCACGATTTCGGCGGCCAGGGCATCCGCATTCGTGAAGTTTTCCTTGAACTGCTGGCGGCTGTCCTCACCCCGGCTGAGCAGGTCAATCAGCTCTGTGGTTTCCATAGATTGTAAACCTCTTTGCGGCGGTTGAAAGCCTCCCGACCACCCTCCATGATGTTGATGATGGCTTGCTGTATGGTGCGGGCGTCGATGCTGCCGCTTTGCACCGTGACTTGTTCATCTTGATACTGGCAGGCGTGCACTTGCTCTGCATCACCCAGCACTGGGAAATTGGCGTTGTGGGTGGCGAATATGAATTGGGTGTGGGGTTTCATCTGGCGCAGCAGTTGGATCACGTCGCCGTAAATGGTTTGATTGTCCAGATCGTCTTCTGGCTGGTCGATGATGATCACGTCGTTCTGCCGTTGGCTGAGCACATACAACAACAGCGCTGAAGCCCGCTGTCCCAGCGAGTGGTGTTTCAGCTCTTTGCCGCGATAACGGATCACAAAACGGTTGGGCACCTGCCAAGTGACCAAGGTGGCCAGGTTCTGCATGAAAGTTTTTTCAAAAACCTCCGGGTTGCTCCCGGCCCGGGCCAGCGCACCGGGCAACGCACGCAGGAGCCCCCCGAAATCGGCGTAATCTGCCATGACGGCGCGCAAAGTGGTCTCACGCATATTGCTGCCTCTGAACAACTGCTGCATGAAACTGATGGCGGCTTCCTTGTCGCCTTTGAATTCTGCTTCGATTTGCAAAGCCGTTTGGCCGGCATTCACATGATTCAATTCTGATTGAATGATGTTGAACTCACGCAGCCAGAGTTCGTTGAGTTGGTCGATCTCGGCCAACAGCGCATCACGAATGACCGTCTGCTGGGATTCTTGTTTGGCCAGCGCCGCCAGCATCTGCTCCGCCCTGGTTTTACGCTGTTGCTGGGCCAGAAAGTCATCTGCTTGGATGGCGGCCACACCGGTTTGTCGGAGTTCTTGCGCGAGTTGACGTTCGATGTGCGCGAACTCTTCTTGAAGGCTTCTGCGGGCGCTTTCAAATTCGCCTTGCCGGGCGCCGAGGCGATCTGTGATGGCGTGGGCCTCCTGCTCGATCTGCTTGAGTTGATCGATTTTGGCAATGAGTTTGGAGAATTCGGCGCCGTACGCCGCAAAAAAATCGGGGTTCTGCTGGGAGACGTAACGGGTGGCGTTGCGCAACTCGTCTTCGTGTTCAGCGATCAATTGCCCCAGGGCGCGGGTGAAATCGTCCGCTCGCTCCTTCATGCGGGTCAGGGCAGCGGCATCCTGCTGGAAACCGAGGCGTTTTTGGAGCTTGTCGGCAACACCGTGCTCCTCGAACTTTTTCAACCGGAAATTCGCATCGTTGAGTTGGGTCTCGAAATCGCGTTTTTGCTCGGCGGTGTTGCTGAGTTTGAGCCAGCGTTGTGTGGCATCACCTGTACGCTGGCGCTGGGTTTGGATTTCGTCACGCAGGACGCGGAGTTTTTCGCCGACCAGTTTTTCCACCAAATCGGTTTCAAACCCTTCACCCGTGCTGGACAGGTCTTTTTGCCCAAAATAAATTGGGTGACGCAGCACGGTTTCCCGAATTGACACCCCCGGTTGCAACTTGCCAGCCAAGTAGACGTTGGGTGCTTCACGGAAAATGCGAGAGATGGTGAACTCCTGCCCATATACATCACAGGCTGTCAGGGTCACCTTGCCGCCGCTGCCCAGGGTATGGCGGATCAAATCGTCTTTGTACTTCGTGTCTTGTGTCTTTTCCCCGCGCGGAATATCAAGCGCATAACGGATGGCCTCCAGAATGGCCGATTTCCCACTGCCCCGGATACCGATCAATGCATTAAGTTCGGGTGAAAAATGCAGCGTTTGCCCGTTGAGAATTCCGCCTTCGAAGTGAATGCTGCGCAGGTACGATGCTTGGTGTTGGGGCGGTGCCGTGGCAACCCGTGCAGCGGGATCACACAAAGCCAACTTGACCGCCTCAAACGACAATTCCCCCAGCTTGAGATAGCAGGCTTTTCCTTGCCCGATGCCCTCGATGCATTTCGGATCGCTGCCTTCGAGTTCGGCGGGGTAAAAGTCGGGCATCCATGATTTGACCTTGGCACGGCTGACCGTCCCCTTGCCACCTTCATCACGGGTTCGGACTTTCTGGAATCCCAACGTGCAGCGTCTGAAAAACTCGTTTCGCCCCAGTTCGTTCAGGCGTCCTCCCTCTAACTCGTTCCACAAGCCAGACCGCGCTTCAACGTGTGCAAACACGAGAAAAAAGTCCCGATGATAACTTTCCAGTTTCTTGATGGTTTCTAGCAGGGACAAAGAGGATCGGCCATTCTCTTGCTCGTATTCGGCAGGTGCTTTGCCTTCAAAGGCACTGCTCAAAAAAGGGCCGATGTAGTTGTGCTCGTCAATCCATGCGTCGGAGAACACCACCAGCGTGTGAATCCCGTTGGCCCCATCGTTCACCGACAACTCAACGCCAGGCAGCAGTGCGATCCCTTTTCTCTGGGCTGTTTTGCGCAGTGCTTTGAATTCATCCACGTCAAACTTGTTGTGGTTGGTGATGACACCCAAGCGGATGCCAGCCTTTTCCAACGCATCCACGTAGTTGCTGAAATAAAAGCTGTCATCGCCCGTGAATTTGAACCCACGATCTGCCCGGGTGTGCAGATGGAAATCTGCGCGCACCCACTGTGCCCCTTGTGCAAAGGCGGCTCCCATTATCATTTCTTCTCATCGGCGGGCAGACCAGCGATCTCCCGCCCCTGCGCCAGCTTGTGCAGCAGCGGCGCGAGGTCATCCACCAGCACCCGCTCGGCCTGGGTGCGGGATTTCCAGCTTAAATCCAACGGGGCCATGTGGTTGCTCAAGCTCGTGCGATCAAAGATCATGCAGCCGTGGATGGATTCGTTTTCCTTGAGCAGCGTGGAAGCCTTGAAAGCGGTCAGCGTTTTGCCGCTGCCGGTGGTGTGCCAGATGGTGCCGAGATCACCCAGCTTGGCGATCAGATTAAGTTCAATCCGGTTTTCTGTGGTCGTCATGCGTGCGGCCCGTGGATCGCAGGATGTTGCGCCTGCTGAGTATAAGCCTATTTTGGACCACGGGTAGCCGCTCAGGAAGCTGAGCAGGCCACCCCGCTGCACGGCCTTGCTTGCCGGTTTAATCCAGATCTGCGCGCAAGGCGAGCTGTACGGCGGGCAGGACAGTCAGGCTGCGCCGCATTTTGGGGTGATCGCAGCCCATGTGCAGGCTGGCACCTGCCCGCAGCGCCGCTGTCATCTCTGGGGTCAACTCAAAGCGGAGAAAATGCACAGCGGCAGTTTTATCCGCCCGCTCCCGCTCCAGATCCTCATCGGCAATGGCGTAGGCGGGGGCGCAATCGCCCACCCGGACCCAGATTTGCCGTTCCACGCCGCACAAATCCAGCAAGGCTGTCTTGCGTTCCTCAATGTCGGGGTATTCGATCATCAAGGTTGCTTTCCAGTTGCTTCCATCCGGGATCAAGGGGTTATAAGCATCCAGCTCATCCTGGATGCCAGCCGCTTCAAAGACGCGCTCAATACGCAGCATTTCCTGAATCTGGTACTGTACGGTCAGGCGGTCTTCAAAATATAAGGTCAGGTGCGGGTCCAGGGCCACCCGGCGATTTTTCTTGTGCGCCAGCACCTGAGCGCGGAAGGTGGGCCGGGTTTCGGCGTAGCGTTCCAGACTGTACAAATCTTGACGAGTCAATTTGGCTTGCATGAAATACTCCTGAAGAAGGGTCAGATGCCATAAGCCTGGCGCAGCAGGGTCAGCGGATGCTCGGGTTTTTTGCCATTTTTAAGCCCATTTTCAATTTGATGGCCTGCCATTGGACAATCGCTGGTGTAGTGGGCTGGCTGGGCTTTTTCCACCCGCTGCACGACCGGCTTGGCAATTTTCATTGAAAATTCATGAAATTCGCGTTTTACCGCGTAAGTGCCATCATGTCCGGAGCAGCGCTCGATGGTTTCGACCTGGGTGCCGGGTACCAGCTTCAGGGTGTCACGGGTTTTCAGGCCGATATTCTGCACCCGCAGGTGGCAGGCGACCTGGTAAGCCACTTTGCCCAGAGGATTTTTGAAAGTGGTATTCAGCAGACCTTCCTTGTGACGCAGCATCAGATATTCAAAGGGGTCGTAAATATGCTGTCTGACTTTCTGCACCTCGGGGTCGTCCGGGAACATTAACGGGAGTTCCTGCTTGAACATCAAGACGCAGGAAGGTACCGGCGCAATGATGTCCCAGCCCGCATCAATGAGTTGCGCCAGCATGGGAATATTGGCTTCCTTGGCCGCCCGTACGCTGTCCAGATCGCCCAGTTCCAGCCGGGGCATGCCACAGCATTGTTCCTTTTCGGTCAGGCGTACCGGAATGCCGTTGTGGGTGAACACGGCGACCAGATCAGCACCGATCTGAGGCTCGTTGTAATTACCATAGCAGGTGGCAAAGAGCGCAACCTGGCCCCGGGTTTGGGCACCGGGGATAATCTTGCTGACATCACCGGAGATTTTCTTGACCCGGTCACGCAAGGTATGGCTGTGATATTCGGGCAGGATGGCCCCTGGATGCACCGCCAGGGTCTTGTCCAGCAGCTTGCGAAACCCTGGGCTGCGATTAGCGGCATTAACCGCCTGGGCAATGACGGGAATACCCGCCAGTTTGCCGACCAGGTCAGTGCTGGCCAGCAGCTTGTCGCGGAACTTGGGTTTGCCTTGCTTGAAGTAAATGGCTTTGGCCCGCAGCATCAGGTGGGGAAAATCCAGATTCCATTCATGCGGCGGGACATAGGGGCACTTGGTCATGTAGCACAGGTCGCACAGGAAGCAGTGTTCCACGACCTTGGCATAGTCCTGTTTGGCCACCCCGTCCATTTCTCCAGTGGCCGAGTTGTCCACCAGATCGAACAAGGTGGGAAAAGCCTGACACAGGCTGACACAGCGGCGACAGCCGTGGCAAATGTCGAACACGCGCTCCAGTTCATGATTGAGCGCAGCTTCATTGTAAAATTCAGCGTGTTGCCAATTCAACGGGTGGCGGGTGGGCGCGTCAAGGCTGCCCTCGCGGCGCGGGGTACGAGTTTCCATAGGATGTCCTTGCGGGGTAGGTGCGGCAGGCCTTGCAAGACCCGCCGCCAGCGAGGCTTAGCTGTTCAGATTGTCCAGCGCTTTCTGGAAGCGGTTGGCATGTGAACGTTCGGCCTTGGCCAGGGTTTCAAACCAATCGGCGATTTCGTCGAAGTCTTCATCACGGGCAGCCTTGGCCATCCCCGGATACATGTCGGTGTATTCGTGGGTTTCACCGGCAATCGAAGCCTTGAGATTGTCGCTGGTGCTGCCAATGGGCATTCCGGTGGCCGGATCACCGACGGCTTCCAGATATTCCAGATGGCCGTGCGCATGGCCGGTTTCACCTTCCGCCGTGGAGCGGAACACGGCGGCCACGTCGTTGTAACCTTCGACATCGGCTTTCGCAGCGAAGTACAGGTAACGGCGGTTGGCTTGCGATTCGCCCGCAAACGCGTACTTCAGGTTTTCTTCGGTCTTGCTGCCTTTTAATTCCATCGTTTCAGTCCTCAATTTCAAGGATAGGGTTGGCTAGAGGTGTCTCCTGGGACACGAGGCGCAGCTTAACCCTGCCCCGACGATATGTCTAATTGGGATTTGCGATGGTCTATAATAGAAACAGACTATTAGTTAATGCTAATCTTTCTCTTTTCCCAGACCCAGTAGCCCAAGCAGGCTTTTTTTCTTGCGCCGACTTTCTTCAGTCTCGGCTTCGGGGCCAGGTTCTGCGGCAGGTGGGCGGCGCAATTCGACTTCACGCTGTAAAGCTTCTTCCTGAACCCGGCGCCGCAGGGTATCCCGCACTTCAGGCGGTAAATCCATCCGTTGGTATTCCAGTAATTTATGTTCCTGGCGCGTGATGGCGGCCCCCAGCTGCTCCAGAAAACCCTCATCAATCTGACTGGCCTTGAACGTCAGCCGCAGAGCCCCCAGGGTAAAAAAATTGCGGGCCAGCAGATCAATGCTCGCCGTTTCCGGATGGGCTTCAAAAATCAGGGCCACGTCAAACTCCGGCTTGAATACGAAGCGCGCCAGCTCCAGTTTGCGGCTCTCGCCCCGGAATTCCTGCACCCGCACCCGCAGGCCAAACTGGTGTGCGTAGTCGCGCATTTTTTCGATTTCTTCCGGACGGCGCTTATCCACGCTCAGCATCCGGTCGCCTTTGGCACTGAAGGTCAGCGCAAAGCCCATCATGTCGCCCTGAAACTCGCCCAGGCCGTAATCACTTTGCAATAATCTATCAATCCGGCCGAAATATTCCAGGTCGTAGACAGCGTAGATTTCAGGCTTGACATAATTCAGGTGGTCCACCAGCTCGCGCAGATAGGAGGCCAGCATTTCCATCCGGGGCCGAATGGGCACTGATGGCTCGACAGCCGGTTTGTTTTGCTCGGCCAGGCGCTTGGCCTCGGCTTGCTTGCGCAGATCATCAAGTAGGCTCATGGGGTTCTCCGTGTGGCAGCGTCCGGTCAGCGGTGCGTCAGGTGCAGAAAATGTTCTCGGTAATGATGCAGTTCCCGAATGGCTTCGTGAATATCCGCCAGGGCGCGATGCGGGGCCTGCTTGGTGAAACCGGCCACGACTTCAGGCGCCCAGCGCCGGGCCAGCTCCTTGAGGGTGCTGACGTCAAGCTGACGATAGTGGAAGTATCGCTCAAGCTGGGGCATCTGGCGGGCCAGAAACCGTCGGTCCTGACAGATGGAGTTACCGCACATCGGAGCCACGCCTGCGGGGACGTGCTGGGCCAGAAATGCCAGCAGATTCTGTTCAACTTCAGCCGCTTGAAAAAGACTGGCCCGCACCCGTGCCAGCAAGCCTGATTGCTGGTGGTGTTGCTGATTCCAGGCATCCATGGCCTGCAGCACGCTTTCGGGCTGAAAGAGGGCAAACTCGGGGCTTTCGGCCACGACGGTCAGATCGGCTTCCGTGACCACCAGGGCCGCTTCCAGAATGACATCGGTTTCCGGATTCAGTCCGGTCATTTCCAGGTCTATCCACACTAGGCGTAGTGTCGTGCTGTTCATGTCAAAGTCCCGTCACTTGGGCAAATCGGTTAAAATCGGGGCATAGCGTCTGATGCCATCCGCGCACCGACACTTTCCGTATTTTTGGCCAAGGAGCCTAGACGATGCAAGCCCGTATTTTAGCCTGCCTGCTGCTCAGCAGCACTGCCTTTGCAGCCCCGACCCCCGAAGCGACTCATGCAGCGCAATGCGCCCGTTGTCATGACAGCACGGTATACACCCGGCCTGACCGCAAGGTCAGCAGCCTGGCCAAGCTGGAAGGTCAGGTGCGTGCCTGTGACGTGAACCTGAACCTGGGCTGGTTCGACGAAGAAATTCTGAGCATGACCCAGTATCTGAACCAACAGTACTATCACTTCAAACCCTGAGTCTGGTCCGTATTTGCAACACCCCGGTTCGAGTGCGGGCCGGGCATCAGGCGCATCAGCTCTCCCTTGAGGCCCAGCAGCAGCACTTCACCCTCGGCGTCCTCGCCGATTGCGGCCAGCAGCAGTCCGGTATCCAGGAGCCGGGTGGAACGCCATTGTCCGCCGGACTCGTACGCAGTCCATAACTCGCCGGTGCAAAAGTCGCCGTACAGATACGCGCCCCGCAGGTGTGGCAGGGCCTGGCCACGATAGACCACGCCCCCGGTGATGGAACAGCGGCCCTGTTCGTGCGCATAACTGATCACGGGCTGATGGGTTTGGGCCGGACAGCCGGGATCTTGCCGATGAACCTGCGGACCTTCGTAGCAACGCCAGCCATAATTGTTGCCCCCTTGGCCAGGAGCTTGCAGGTTGACTTCTTCGTAGCTGGACTGGCCTACATCAGCTATCCATAACCGGCCCGCCTGGTCAAAACTGTAGCGCCAGGGATTCCGTAGGCCCAAGGCCCAGATTTCCGGGCAGGCCGCTTGGCCATCGGCATAGGGGTTGTCTGCTGGAATGGCATAGTGCGCCACCCGGCCACAGGATTGGGTGGGTGAGTGCGCTGGCATCTGCGCCCGGACATCAATGCGCAGCATCTTGCCCAGCAGGCTGCGCGGATTCTGGCTGCGCTGATGTGGATCGTTGGCACTGCCGCCATCGCCCAGGCCGATATAAAGATAACCGTCCGGGCCGAAGGCCAGATGGCCGCCATTATGATTGGCAAAATCCTGCGCCACTTCCAGCAGGATTTGCGCGGACTGCGGATTGACTCCGCTGCGGTCGGCATGGAGTTGATAACGGGCAACGACACTATGGTCCCGGCCATCGTCATTACGGCGGATATAATTGAGATACAACAGGCCGTTTTTCTCAAAATCAGGGTCCAGCGCGATCCCCAGCAAGCCCTGTTCCTGACCTCGGGCATTGATCCGGGCGCTGAGGTCCAGAAAAGGTTCCGGATGTAACCGGCCATCCTGCACCAGGCGTAGCCGCCCGACCCGCTCGACCACCAGCAGCCGCTGCGCATCCAGCGCCACCACGCCGACAGGTTCGGCCAGCCCGGACGCCACCGGCGCCAGCATTGCGGCATGACCTCCGGCCCGCCAGAGCCCGATGCCCATCACCAGACTCAATCCCAGCATCAGCCATAACACGCGCATGGACAAGACCTCGTTGTTACCAATCCAGCCGCCGTCCGCACAGGGCATCCAGCAGGATGACCCGCTGGGCGTGGTCCTGTTCGGGGACTGGGATGGTCAAGACCCAGACCGGGATGAATACCGGTTCGACCCGTTCCGGTGTCGCGGCAAACTGGCGCTGGAAATGTGCCAGAATCCGATCCTCACGCGGGCGCTGCTGCCATTCCAGCGCGTCAAACCGGATGCGTCCCGGCCATACGGGTTCAAGATGGGTAGTGCCGTCGAAGTCTTCGATGGCACTGGCCGCACCGCTGGCCTGACTCAAGCGCCGGATGCCGTCCTGAGGTCGGTATTGCAGGATGTGCAGATCGCGCGGATGCAGGTACAGACTGTCCCGGCGCTCTTCATGTGCCATGCCATCCCACAGCCGCTGCCAGAAGGCACGCGGGAGTTTTTCCCGAAACAGCACGCGCAAGCTGAGCCGATATTCGAGTTGTGGTTTGGCGACTGGTGCTGTGCCCGTGCCCAGCCAGCCGCTCAGACCACCGGGCAAGGATAGCGCCTGGACTGCGGGTTGTATTTCAGCCAGCGTGGTTTGCACCTGAAGTGCCTGTACCGGTGCGCACAATTCCAGATCAGGCCGTAACCCATTCTGGATGGCCCAATAGCGGGTGGTACGTCCGGCCTTGTAACTGGCGACCTGGCCCTCGGCCAGCAGGGGCTTGATCAGGGTACGGGTGCGTGTTTCACTCAATTTCAACAGGGCAGCCCATTCAGCCAGGGTCAGGGAGCAGTGCGCGGCCAGCTGAGCCACGGCAGCCTGGGCTTCGGTGTCCGGCATTGACACCGGAGGCGCCTCAAGCCGAGGCACGGCAGGCGGAGGAGCGGCCTTGGTCATATTGATTGCGGGGCTGGTCTGGGCGGTCTCCAGCGCCGCAAAACGGGTGCGCCAGCGTGCCTCGGTCAGGGTTGCGATCTGGTCTTCGTCCAGGGTCTGATGTGCCGTATACAGCCAGCGGGCGCGCAGCCGCTGGGTTTGTGGGTAGTGATCCGGACTGAGCAGTAAAAATTCCCCGGCTTTCTGGGCTGGCAATTCTCCCATCAAGGTGTCGGTCTGGGTGGGGTCCAGCGCTTTGACCGTGGGTTGCACCTTCTTCAAATCCTGGGCTGTGGTCAGACGCCCCAAAGCCCAGGTGCCAAACTGGGCCATGGCCTTGTAATCCACATCGCCAGGATTCTGGGTGGCCATCACGCAGCCAATGCCATATTTGCGGGCCTGCTTGAACAGCAAGGCCAGTGCATCCTTGCAGGCAGGTTTACGCACCGGGGGAATGAACGGCGCCACTTCATCAATGTAAAACACGGCCTGCAACTGCGGGCTGGGATGTTGCAACATCCAGGCATACAGGCGTTCGGCCAGGGTTGCGAGAAAAAATTCCTTATCTTCCTGAGTATGCAGGGTGTTCAGATAAATGACCGAGATGCGGGTCTTGCCTGGTGTCCCACCCACCCTGCCCAGCAGCAGATCAATGTCCAGGGCCAGACCTTCATGGAACAGCAGGCGCCGGGCGCCTACGTCCAGACGGGCCAGCCGTTTCAGGGTTTGCTCCAGCTTGCGTACTTCCCAGTAACGTTCAAAGCGGGCCGGGTCGGTGGCGCACAACTCGGCAAATGCACGGCCAAATTCTGCCAGATTTCGGGGCCAGCGCTGCTGGGCCTGCAATTCGGTCAGCGCAGTGTCCAGGACTGCACTCAGGCCTTCGCCATCGTCGCTGGCCAGATCGTAGCCCAGGAGTGCGGTCAAGGTTGCTGCGGCGCTGCTGATGACGCGCACCCGCTCATGGGGGGGCAAGTGAGCGATCGGGAGCTGGAGTGGGTCAGCACACAGGGGCACGCCCTTGCGCGCCGCCGGGGTAAAAATGACAGTCTCCACCTGGGCTGCGTAGTGGGCTGCTGCCGTTTCGGATTTGGCTGATTCCGGTGTGGCGGGCAGGGCCAGACTGCATAAGTCGCCCTGTGGGTCAATGCAGATGACCGGAATGCCCTGGCGGGCGCAGTCTTCAACCACCGCCTTGCACAATACCGTTTTGCCTGAGCCGCTGGAGCCCAGGGCCATCCAGTGCCGGGTCAGGGTGGCCAGGGGAAGGGTCAGCGGGGCGGTGGACGCCAGACGATTCTGGCCCAGGTTCAGGACGACTTCCGGCATGAGGTAGCTACCTGTTCAAAAAGAACGCCATCGTATCACTCCGCAGTCCGCATCGCCTGAGCCACGACGGCCCGCAATTCTGCCAGCTCGACTTGAAAACCGCCCGAGAGAATCGGAAACCGGCACCAGGTCTTGGGATCGAGATTTTCATCATCCAGGTGAAAACCGGGCGCGTAACGTTCACGCTTCCACTGGTTGCGCACCCAGAGCCGGAAGAAGCGCTCGACCCAGAAACCCAGTTGCACCGGGGACTGCTCGGGATGGGCGGCCTGCAGGGTGTAATAGACTTCCAGCGGAGGTAATTTGTCCCGGATTGCAGCCCGTTCAATCTGATCCAGCACCGCATAGGGCATCAGGTCGGCTTCATCGGTCTGATGGCGGTCGGGCGGGCGTAACTCCGCTGTGGGTGCCTGCTGGTTGATGGCCGCCAGCGCCGGTATGGCCCAGGCCGGTGCTGGGCCGGTTGTTTCCAGCCAGTGTAACCAGTGCCGTAAAAAATACTTGTCTATTCCGGCCAGGGGGCTTAAGCCGCCTGCGGTGTCACCATCCATCGTGGCATAACCCACGGCAGCTTCCGATCGGTTGCTGGTGGCCAGCAGCAAGGCGTGACGCAAATTGGCCAACAGCCAGACCGACGGCGCCCGTACCCGGGCCTGAATGTTTTGCAGGGCCAGATCATGCTCGGCCCAGCTCAGTTTTTGCCGGAGTGCCTGCTCGATGGCGCTGACATAGCCGCTGACCCAGGGCGCAATGTCCAGACGCAGATAGCCCGCTCCCAGGGCATGTGCCAAACCCGCTGCGGCGGCTTCGGTCACCGGGCCGCTGTGCGCACTGGCCTGGTACACGCACAGCAACAGATCCGCCAGGCTTGCTCCGGGTGCCAGATGCAATCGGGCCTCTACGGTTGCCTGGCCCAGTTCGTGATGGGCCAGCTGATACATCAGCCAGACCAGGCAACTGACCGCCGCAGAATCTGCCCCGCCACTAAGCGAAACCACGCAGCCACGGGTGTGGGATTTGCGTAGATAGTCGAACAATGCCAGGCTTTGAGCACGGGTAAATTCCTGTTCCTTGCGATCGACACCTGTTTCCCAGGCCGCCATCTGCACGGCGGGCGCCAATGGGCGCGTGCCAAAATTCCAGGCAAATGGCAGACGTACTTCCTGACCGGGCCGATCCAGCGCAGGCTGGAAAGCGCCCCGGCGGGTCTGGTAGGCCCGGCTGGCATCAATATCCAGTGTTGCGGCCGTCAGATAACTGTCCTGATAGCCCAGGCGCGGGCCCAGGGCGGCCCATTGCCCCAGCGAGGCAATCAGAGCACCTCCATCGTAAATTGCCCGGCCCGCTTCATTTCCCAACAGGTTGGCATAGAGATAATGCACCCCGAATGCTCGGGAGCCTTCCAGGACAAAGCGCTGGCGTACCTGATATTTATCAAAGGCAAAATGGCTGGCACTGGGGTTGAGGATGATGTCCACGCCGCGCAGCGCCAGTTGCGCCCCTGGTCGGTTGGCTACCCAGGCATCTTCGCAGATTTCAAACCCCAGGCGCACGCCACCCAGCTCAAATACCAGATCGCCAATGGGATAATCCTGTTCTGCCAGCGTGACCCAGGCGGCAGTATTTTCCGGCCAGGGCTTGAACCAGCGGGGTTCATAGTGAATGCCGTCAGCTGCCAGAAAGCGCTTGGCCGCAAAACCCAGCAACTGACCATCAGCCAGCACCGCCACGGTATTGAACAGCCCATTGCGAAACACCAGCGGCAGCCCGACGGCGATGACCATGCCCTGACTCTGGGGCCGCAACTGCTCCAGCAGTCCCAAGGCACGCTTGGGCACGTCCGGGGCCAGAAACATGTCTTCACAGCCATAGCCCGTCAGGCAGAGCTCGGGCAGGCAGAGCAACTGCACGCCGGCAGCTCGGGCCTGAGCCACCAGGGCGCTGATACGGGCCAAATTGCCTGTCCAGTCCAGCGGGGTCTGGTTGACGACGGCGGCCGCAGCATGGATAAGACGCATTTACTGGCCTCGCTGGGGAAATTGTCGGTTGCGCAACTGATCGACCAGCTTGGTCAGGGCAGGCGAATAGGGGGGGCGCCGCCTCGGCAGGCTCGCGCCCGTTGGCAGCCAGTCATGGCCATCGGCCAGGTAATTGCCTGTCAGCGCCGCCCAACGCTGTCTGGCATAGTGTTGCACCAGTTCATCCCGGCGCAGCGCACCGCCCCATAGCACCCCATTTTCCACCAGCGGATGAAACAGCCGCCGGTAACCACGTGCTTCCAGCAACAAGGACTCCTCGCTCAGGCCCAGCAGCCGTTCAAAACCGCTGTCGGTTTCCCGTTCCCACAATTCCAGTTGTCCCGGATAAGATTCCTTGCCGCCATCGGCTTCATCGGCAAATTTCATGGTCGGGATGTGGTCACGGGTATTGCGTACCGAATCGCCCCCAAAACCGGTGATCTTGAACACCAGCGAGATGGCATCCCGGTCTATGCCGCCGACCAGATAACCGCCGACGCCATAGGCCAGCCGGGCCGGGTCAAACTGCAATTCCGCCGCGATTGCTTCAAACCGGGCAATATCCTGGGCGTGCAATCCGGATTCCAGAATGATCCGGGGCTGTACCGGGCTGTGGCGCAACGTGGTCTGAAAAGCCTGGATGACAGCGCGCAATTGCTGGGCCAAATCCCCCGAATCCAGACGCACGCTGATCTGCAGGCTGGCGGCAATTTCAGCGCTGCGCTGCTGCATGACACGCAGGGCCGCAGGCAGGCCCTGGCTCAGCGTGGCGCGGGTATCAAGCAGCAGCGCCAGATTCAGTTTGTCGGGGATGCCCTGATCCTTGCGGAATTTCAGCATCCGGCTGACCGCGTGATCGAAGGCCTGGTAATCAGCATCTCCGCCCTGAAATCGCTGGGTATAGCGGTGACCCATGGTGCCCACCGGACGCAGGCCCAAGGTTTCGGCTGCCGCACCATTGGAGGTGAGTTTCAGGCCCATGCGCCGCAATACCCGGAGTTTGGCAAGATGATCATCATGGCCGTGGGCGGCCCGGAAGCCGACTTCAAAAACCCGATTCAAATCCCAATCCAGCGCGGCCCCGATCTTGACCAGCCGGGTTGCCAGTTGCATCGAGGTCATCATCTCGCTGATGAGAATGGGTTCCAGCGCCGCCACCAGTGCGGCTGGCCCGGTGAACACCGCGATGGGGTCGCCCGGCAGGACGACTTCGCCATCCAGCACCCCGCGTACGGCCAGCGGCATGCGTTCTGCCGCCGCGAAGTTGAACCAGGCCTGTTCGGGAAAGGGGATTCCCTGTGAATGCCAATAGGCAGCGGCATGGGTCACTTGCTGCCGGGTGGGTGCGGAAGCCAGGACGCGCTGCAACAGCTCGGCCAGGTTGGGGACGACCTGAGGCCCCCCGGCGCGGGCATAGAGCACATGGGTTTCAATCTCCAGCGGGCTGGTGATCAAATAGCCCATCGTCATGTGATAAGCATCTGTCTGTAAGGTTAAATTATACATTATCCCCGCCCGTGACCAATAGCATGGCTTCATGATAGTGTATTTTATACGCTATAGCAAGATGGCCCGGCCTACCCGATTTGCCCGCTTGGTGTTTAGCCCTGTTTGGGCTATTCTTGTCTTGAGAACACAAGTCCTTTCAGGTGCAATGTTAGCTTTCCGCGATATCTTCGTCATTCAAATCATCGGGATGTTGCAGGCGCGCGGGTTCAATGGTCAGGCGGTATTCACTTTCGGTGATGGCCTGAGCGTGGATAGCCACTACTATCAGGGTGCCCTGACCCATGTGCAAACATCTGCGCGGGTCAATGGGGCAGCAGCGGTGGCGCGCATCGCCTGGCGCCCGAGCGGCACGCTGGCCCTGCAAGCACAAACCGGGGGCTTGAACCGGCCTGCCATCACCCTGGACGATACCCTGCTGGAGCATATGCCCAGCCTGCCTGGCGGTATGCCCCTGTTATCTCGTGCTACTGCGTATCGGTTGGCGCCTACCCATGTTCCAGGCACTTCGCGTCATGTGCAGGCAGGCGCAGATCTGACCCGTCGGCTGGCGCGGCCCCTGCCGATAGGCCAGTTGCAGGAGGGCGGGGGTGCTGATTTCTGGTCGGCCCTGTTCACCCTGAGCGTGCAGGGACAACTGGGTATCAGTTACGATGCGCTGTGTAATCCGCTGGTGACTGCAATCAAGGAAGGCGTGTTCAATGGGGTGCGCAAGTTGCAGGGTAATGGCGTAGCCACTGCCCTGGCCAACAAACATACCCAGCACATGAGCCGTTGGCCATTGGTGGCTGATCCGGTGGGGGGCAAATTCGCGCCCAATATCCCCGACCCGGTGTACGGAACCGCAGCTTACCGGGATGCCCTGAGCAGTCTGGAATTGCTGCTGGGTCAGGTGGGCGCAGCCGTGCTGAACAAGCGTGCCCATCAGCAAACCCTAGGCGCACTATCGCCGCAACAGGCGGGCGTCTTGCAACTTTTGAAGTGAATGCGAGGATTTTTATGTCTACTGCTACCTGGATTATCGGCATTATCTGGCTGCTGGCTTCGTTGCCGATTGTCGTCCTGGCCTTGCTGGATGCAGATGCTGCCTTGCGGCTGCATTATTCCAACAGTGCGCAACTGGCGGCTGCCTACCTGGCCTTTTTGCTATGCCTGCGCACGGCTTGGCGGCTGCCTGTCGGCGATTCGGGACGCACTACCTGGAATCTCATTGGTTTCAGCCTGTTATTCTGGGCACTGGGCCAGACGTTGTTCTTTTTCTATCCCGTCATGAATAACGGCGCCGAGACGCCCTATCCCTGGTGGTCAGACATCGGCTATCTGCTCATGCCGCCTTTGTTGGTCATTGCCCTGGTGCAGTTCATCCGTGGTATGGGCGTATCGCTGTCGCTGGGGGGCATTCTGGGCGGGTTGGTGGTGGGTCTGGCCGGTCTGGCTTTTGCCGCGTGGGGCAACTGGGAAGATCTGGGAGGCGAGGATCTCTGGACCCCGCTGGCGGCCATTGCCTATATGACCTTTGACCCGATCCTGATCGGCATGACGGTCATCGCGGCTTCGGTGATGGGGGGAGGGCTGGCTGCCCGACCCTGGTGGTTTGTGGTGGCCGGCATTGCCAGCTACTACATTTCAAACGTCATCTACAGCTTTTATAACGGGATGGATGCCTACGCCACCGGTATGGCCAGTGATGTCGGCTGGCCGCTGGGCTTTGGCCTGATCGCCATAGCCGCGCTGCTGACTGATGAGCTCTATCGGGAGTGAACACAGCACGGGGGCCTTGCGGCCCCCGAGACTCACCTCAACCGTGACCCGTCAGCGGGTGGTTTACTTCTTTTCCGGTGCCGCGCTGGGTGCCGGAACCACTGGTGCTACGTAGGGGTAGCCATACGGGGCGGCGTAGGGGTAGCCATAGCCGCCATAATACGGATAACCATAGTAGGGGTAGCCATAGCCATAACCACGTCCGTAGCCGCGCCCACCCATGTGGAAGCCGAAGTCAAAGTCACCGTAGCCGTCGCCATCCCAGAAGTTGTTCCACGGACCGCCCCCCCAGGGGCCGCCCCACCAGGCATTTGCAGAGGCCGAAGCACCGAGCAATGCAGCGATGGCAATCGCTTTTGTGAAAGTGTTCATGTGTAGATCTCCCGATTAAAAATGTTGAATATCTAAACGGTGAAGGCTTTATATTCCTTCGAGACAATAATATTATAATACGGTAATAAAAGCAAGTCTTACAGCCATGCAAATTCACATGACCCTGCCGGATGACTGGCACCTGCACGTCCGTGACGGGGCCGTGCTGGCTGCCGGCGTTACCCCCACTGCTGCCCAGTTTGGCCGTGCCCTGATCATGCCCAATCTGACGCCGCCCGTGACCAGCACAGCCCAGGCGCTGGCTTATCGGGAACGCATCCTGGCGGCGTGTCCGGCGGGTAGCGGTTTTAACCCACTCATGAGCCTGTATCTGACCGATGCCACACCCCCGGAAGAGATTGATCGGGCTGTGGCCAGCCAGGTTGTCATGGCCGCCAAGCTGTATCCGGCGGGTGCCACCACCCATTCGGAGGCAGGCGTGACAGCCATTGAGCGTCTTGACCCGGTATTGGCACGGATGGAAGCCTTGGGGCTGGTGCTGGCAGTGCATGGCGAGGTGACGACGCCCGAGACCGATGTTTTTGACCGCGAGGCGGTGTTCATCGAACGTACCTTGATACCGCTGAGCAACCGTTTCCCGCGCCTGAAAATTGTCCTGGAACATGTCAGTACTGCCGAAGGTGTGGCCTTCGTCCAGCAAGCCCGGCCCGGGATTGCAGCCACGCTGACGGCACATCATCTGCTGATGAATCGTAATGCCCTGTTCCAGGGGGGTATCCGGCCTCATCATTATTGCCTGCCGGTCCTGAAACGCGAGACGCATCGGCAAGTCCTGCTGGCGGCTGCCACGTCGGGTGATCCGCGTTTTTTCCTGGGGACCGACAGCGCCCCGCACGCCCGTCGGGCCAAGGAATCTGCCTGTGGGTGCGCCGGGCTGTTCACTGCGCCGGTTGCCCTGGCGTTGTACGCCGAAGCCTTCGCGTCGGTCGGTGCCCTGGAACGGCTGGAAGCCTTTGCCAGTTTCCACGGTGCCGATTTTTATGGCCTGCCGCGCAACACCCGCCGAATTCGGCTGGTACAAACGCCGGTTCTGGTGCCCGCGCACTATCCCTATGGCGACGATAGCATCATTCCGCTGCGCGCCGGTCAGACCGTGGCCTGGCAAGTTGAGGTCGAGGCGTGAAGGCGCGGGTATTCGCCTGGCTCGGCATCGAAGCCAATCGCACCTCGCTGCGTGAAAAATTGTTGGCCGGGGGGCTGGGGGGGCTGGGTATTGCCGGCGTGGCCGCCTTGAGCCTGGCGCTGGCGCCTGCTGCGACACCCTGGCTGATTGCCTCGGTCAGTGCTTCCGCAGTTTTGCTGTTTGCGGTGCCGCACGGGGCATTTTCCCAGCCCTGGCCGCTGCTGGCCGGGCATGGGGTATCAGCCCTGATCGGCGTTACCTGCGCCCAGTGGCTGGGGCATGGCCTGCTGGCCGTGGCTGTGGCCGCCGGACTGGCGCTGTTTGCGATGTACCAGTTACGCTGCATCCACCCGCCGGGTGGGGCTACCGCTTTGAGTGCGGTGCTGGGTGGCCCTGATATTCAAGCGCTGGGGTACGGGTTTGTCCTGATGCCAGTGCTGTTGAACATGGGATTGCTGATGAGCATGGCCCTGTTGCTCAATGCCCCGTTCCCTTGGCGTCGTTATCCGGCCGCCTTGCGCCCGCCCAGCCCGCCAACCCAGATGCCTCCGGCATTCAGTGCGGAGGATATTGCCTATGCACTGCGCCAATTGGAAACCGTGGTCGCGGTCAGCGATGAGGAGTTGAATGCCATTTTTACCCTGGCTCAGCAACATGCCCGGCAAAGCCAGCAGCCCATCAGTCCCGCCCAGTTGCAATTGGGGCATTATTACAGCAACGGCGCCTACGGCGATGCCTGGGAAGTGCGGCAACTGGTGGATGGCGAACCGGACACTCAGGCCAATGCCCTACTCATTTACCAGGTTGTTGCCGGCACCCGACGCCGCGCCACGGCCAGCCTGAGCCGGGCCGAGTTTGCCCAGTGGGCACGCTACGAAGTCTATCGGGACGAGAATACCTGGAAAATGGCCGCCATATCGGCCCCAACCCGTCAGGGCGGGGGTTCTTCCAGTGCAGGCAAGGGGGGATTGCCGTCATAAACCAGAAACTCGCGCCGCTGTAGAAAGGTATCCCGGATGAAGCGATAATCATCCGTAGTCGCGCCCTGGAGCACGTCAATCCGTCCCAGCAGGTCTGCACGCTGGTCAACAATTTCCACCCCATAGGCACCATAGCGGTGTGAATTGGGGCGCAAGTCGGCCAGTGGATTGGTATAAGTGTCCACAGCCAGCCCCAGATAGTCGCGCAGATTGCTGGGGCCAAATAGCGGAAGCACGACATAAGGCCCCGGCCCGACTCCCCAGGAACCCAGGGTCTGGCCGAAATCTTCATTATGTTTTTCCAGATTCAAATCCGAGGCCACATCAATAACGCCCAGCAAACCCACCGTGCTGTTGATGGCCACCCGGCCGGCATCGCTGGCTGCATCGGCAAACTTGAACTGGAGCAAATTATTCAGGCCAATCACCACGTCCCAAAGATTGCCGAAGAAATTGGTTACCCCCCGGTCCACCGGGGCGGGCACCAGCGCTTGATAACCGCCTGCCAGTGGTTTGAGCACCGCCGTGTCCAGATCCTGATTGAAGGCATGGATCTGCCGGTTGTAGCTTTCCCAGGGATCGCCGGGTTCGGCGTGGGAGGACTCGGTGCTGGCCATGACCCACGGTTGCCAAGCCAGGCCACAGCACAGAACCCCGACCAGACCCCGATGACAGATAACATTTTTCCACATGGCTGATGGCCTCTTGTCTTATGCCTGGAATGCCGCCATTATCGCACACGCTGTTCCAATCCACACGGGGCCATGAATCCTAAACCATCCACTCGCCGTCGCCCATTGACCCTGGCCCGCCGCTTTAACGGATTCCTGCCAATTGTGGTGGATGTTGAAACCGGGGGTCTGGAAGCCCAGACCGATGCGTTGCTGGAGCTGGCGGCGTTTGCCCTGCAGCTGACCCCCAACGGTCAGCTGGCACCCATGCAGCAATGGCATTATCACATCACCCCCTTTCCAGGGGCGCGGATTTTGCCAGAAGCCCTGGCCTGCAACCGGATTATTCCCGATCATCCCTTTCGCTATGCGGTCGAAGAACGCGAAGCCCTGCGGGAATGGTTCACTGGAATCAATGCGCTGCTTTCCAGTACGGGCTGCCGTCGGGCGGTTTTGGTTGGGCATAACGCAGCCTTTGACCTGAATTTTGTTCAGGCTGCGGCCAAGCGTTGTGGCTGGCGCCACCCGCCGCTACACCCGTTCATCAGCTTTGATACCACCACATTGGGGGCTTTGCTGTTGGGGGAAACCGTGCTGGCCCGCCTGGTGCAAAAGGCGGGCCTGAGCTGGGATGAGCGCGAGGCCCACTCGGCCTTGTACGACGCCGAGCGCACCAGCGCGTTGTTTTGCGCCTTATACGGGCGCTGGCACCACTGTCAGGAGCAACTGACCTCCCGACAGCATGACCTCAGCTCGCTGCCGGAGCCGACTTGACCGCACTTTGAGTGAGTTTCTGCAACTCGCCTTTCTGATACAGCTCCAGGGTAATATCGCAGCCGCCGATCAACTCGCCGCTGACATAAATCTGCGGAAAGGTCGGCCAGTTGGCATAACGGGGTAAATTTTCAAAAATCTCCGGATCAGCCAACACATTGACATAAGCAAAATCAATCTCGCACATTTGCAGCGCCTGGGCAGCCCGGGCAGAAAAACCACAGCGCGGCTGCTGTGGGGTGCCCTTCATGTAGATGATGACCGGATTGCCTTTAACTTGGGAATCAATACGTGCTAGAACGTCCATCAGAAACCTCGTTGGAGTGCGGGAAAACCCTGGGTTGATCAGTGTAAGGCAAATGGCCGCCCGGAAACCCGCAGGCTCGCAAGGCGATTTGACCCGACACGCACCCGGGGCAAGGCTGCACAAGCTGCCGGCCACCGATCTCACATGTGGAACAAGATGCGCTACACTAGGCACACCTTGGTGTTGTGCTTCAACAGGCTATCTTGCAGGAATCGTCATGGTTATCCCCGAAGACCCCACGCTGCCCGGTGCAGCTCCGTTTCTCAACCTCCGGCACAAGATGGCAGTGCTGGTGGTGGATGATATGAAGTTCAGTTGTGCCTTCATCCGCCAGGTGTTGAGCAACCAGGGCTATGAAGACATCCGGATTGCCAACAGTGCCACCCACGCATTGGAGGCACTCAAGGAACGCCCTGCCGATGTGGTGCTGGCTGACTGGATGATGCCGGAGATGGACGGGTTGCAGCTGGCCCAGCACATCCGGAAAATGGACCTGGATCAGTATCATTACACCTCAATTATTCTGTTGACGGCCAAGGAAGGCATTGCGCCGCTGATTGAAGCCTTTGAACAGGGTGAGGATGATTATCTGACCAAGCCGCATGACAAATATGAACTGGCGGCACGTGTTTATGCGGCTGGGCGGGTTGCCAATCTGCAAAA
>CAYNNN010000007.1:0-58466 GCA_964398665.1 uncultured Gammaproteobacteria bacterium
CGACCGTGGAACTCCTGCCGATTGCCGAATGTGGCGATGAGCGGGCATTGGTGCAGCGGGGCTTGAAGAATTATTGGGGTTATAATCCGCTGGCCTACTTTGCGCCTGCGGCCCGTTATGCAGTGGCAGACCCGGTGCTGGAGCTCAAGCAGATGATCCGCAGCCTGCACACAGCGGGTATCGAGGTGATTCTGGATGTGGTCTATAACCACACCGCCGAGGGGAATGAGCTTGGGCCTACCTTATCCTGGCGCGGCCTGGACAATGCGGCCTATTACCGGCTCAACCCGGACAACCGGCGCCACTGCGTGGATTACACCGGGTGCGGTAATACCTTGAACCTGGCGCATCCGCGCACCTTGCAGCTGGTGCTGGACAATCTGCGCTACTGGGCGCAGGAATACCATGTGGACGGCTTTCGTTTTGACCTGGCGGTCAGTCTCGGACGGCTGGAGCGCGGCGATTTCAGCCGTTGTGCGGGGTTTTTTCATGCCCTGGGCCAAGACCCGGTAATCAGCCAGCTCAAACTGATTGCCGAACCCTGGGACATCGGGCCGGGTGGCTATCAGGTCGGCCAGTTTCCGGCTGGTTGGCGGGAGTGGAATGGCCGCTTCCGGGATTGTGTGCGAGATTTCTGGCGTGGTGAGGCCGGCCAGCTGGGCGAACTGGCTTCCCGGCTGACCGGCTCCAGCGACTTGTTTGGCCAGCAGGGCCGCACCATGACGGCCAGTGTCAATTTTGTCACCAGCCATGATGGTTTTACCCTGGCCGATCTGGTCAGCTACAACGTCAAGCACAACGAGGCCAACGGCGAGGATAACCGTGACGGGGACAGCCATAACCGGAGCTGGAACTGCGGGGTCGAAGGCGAGACCGAAGACCCCGGCATCCTGCGGCTGCGGCAGCAGCAGCAACGCAATTTCCTGGCCACCCTGCTGCTGGCACAGGGGGTACCGATGCTGCTGGCGGGTGATGAACGCAATCGGACCCAGCTGGGCAACAACAATGCTTATTGTCAGGATAATCCGCTGGGCTGGGTGGATTGGGCCTGGCCGGATGAACCACTGCCCCTGTTCACTTACGTCCGGCGCCTGCTCCAGTTGCGCCGCCAGCATCCACTGCTGCGCAAACGGCGATTTTTCCAGGGTCAGATGTCCACGGCGGGCAAGGACATCATCTGGCTGAATCCGGAAGGCCATGAAATGACGGTCAGTGAATGGACCCAGAGCTATGCACGTACGTTTGGGGTCTATTACAATGGTCAGGCGCTGGCTGAACGGGATGCCCACGGTCTGCCGGTGCAGGATCGGGATCTGATCCTGCTGTTCAACGCTTATCACGACCCAATCTACTTTGAGCTGCCGGCTGATTTGCCCAGTCAGGTCTGGCAGGTGCTCCTGGCTACCGATGCCGACCTGGACGCGGCAGCGCCCCTCTGGACGCTGGGCCAACGTGAGCTGATTCCGGGCCGTTCGCTGCTGTTGCTGGCGGCACTAGGTGCCACTTGAATTTTGCGCGATAATCCCCACACCCGCCCTTTACCTAGTTGCATCTCTACGAGGCGAAGATGAGCCATACCACTGAAACCCTGCATTTCCAGACCGAAGTCAAACAACTGCTTCAGCTCATGATCCATGCGCTGTACAGCAATAAGGAAATTTTCCTGCGCGAGCTGATCTCCAATGCGTCCGATGCGCTGGACAAGCTGCGCTTCAATGCCATTCAGGATGCCCAGCTTTACGAAGGTGACGGCGAACTCAACATCCGGATCGAAGTGGATCAGGCCCAGCGGGTGATTCACATCCGGGACAACGGGATCGGTATGACCCGCGATGAAGTGGTCAGCCATATCGGCACCATCGCCCGCTCCGGGACCCGAGAATTTCTGACCAATTTATCCGGTGATGAAGCGAAGGACAGCAAGCTGATTGGGCAATTCGGGGTCGGCTTTTACTCGGCCTTCATCGTCGCCGAGCGCGTGGAACTGGTGACCCGGAAAGCCGGTGCCCCGACGTCTGAAGGTGTACGCTGGATTTCGCGCGGGGAGGGGGAATATCAGCTGGAACCGGTGGCCGAGGCGCCCCGGGGCACTTGTGTCAGCCTGTATCTGCGCGCTGATGAAGACGAATTCCTTGACGTGACCCGGTTGCGCGGCATTGTGCGCAAATTCTCCGACCATATCGCCTTCCCGATTCAGATTCGGGCGGCGGTGGATGCGGAGTGGGAAATGGCCAACCAGGCATCCGCACTCTGGCAGCGCCCGAAAAAGGAAATTACCGAAACGGAATACCACGAGTTTTACAAGCATGTGGCCCATGATTTCGAGGTTCCGCTGGCCTATCTGCACCAGCGTATCGAAGGCAAGCAGGATTTCACCCTGCTGCTGTACATTCCGGGGCGGGCGCCATTTGATTTGTGGGACCGGGAAAGTGCCCACGGAGTCCGGCTCTATGTGAAGCGGGTCTTCATTCTGGAAGATAATCAGCGCCTGCTGCCCCGCTATCTGCGTTTCATCCGGGGGGTGGTGGACTCTGACGACCTGCCCCTGAATGTTTCCCGCGAGCTGCTTCAGGAAAACAAGCTGGTGGATGGCATCCGCAATGCAGCCAGCAAGCGGGTTCTGAATCTGCTGGAAGATCTGGCCAGGGACAATCCCCTGCAATACCAGAAGTTCTGGCAAACTTTCGGCAAGGTGATCAAAGAGGGCCTGGCTGAAGATCATGGTCACCGCGAGCAACTGGCCAAGCTGTTGCGCTTTGCCTCCACGCATCAGGACACAGCGGATCAAACCGTGAGTCTGGCGGACTACCTGGGCCGGATGGCGCCAGGGCAGGATAAAATTTACTACATCGTGGCCGACACTTTTGCGGCGGCCAAGAACAGCCCGCATCTGGAACTGCTGCGCAAGCAAGGTCTGGAAGCCTTGCTGATGTACGAACGCATTGATGAGTGGCTGGTCAGCTATCTGCATGAGTTCGAGGGCAAGACCCTGCAATCGGTGGCACGGGGTGCACTGGATCTGCCCCAGGCCGAGCCGCCGCCAGCTGCGGAGCTGCCTGCCGAATTGCCGGGCCGGGTCAAGGCGGTGTTGGGTGAGCGCGTGAAAGAAGTGCGCTACAGCCACCGGCTGACCGAGTCCCCAGCCTGCCTGGTGTCGGGCGAATATGACATGAGCGGCAACATGCAGCGCATCCTCAAGGCCATTGGTCAGGAAATCGGCGATTACAAGCCGATTCTGGAGTTGAACCCGCAACATCCGCTGATCAGGCGGCTGGAGGGCGAAGTCGCAACTGACCGGTTCGCCGATCTGGCACAAATCCTGTTTGATCAAGCCCTGCTCAGCGAAGGAGGCCAGCTTGATGATCCGGCCAGCTATGTCAAGCGTCTGAATGCGTTGCTTCTGACCCTCAGCCAGCCGGCAAGCTGAGACTCTGGGCGTCAGGGAATGCGCGTTGGGTGGCTGCTGCTGCTTTGGTTCGCGGGCTGGACTCCGGTCTGGGCTGACGAAGCCGAACTTCGGGTCGTGGTGGCGCCCACGGCCGGGGTCCAGCACCTGACCCCGGCCGAACTGCAAGCCATTTTCAGCCTGCGTACCCGCACCTGGCCCAGCGGCGCCCCCGTCCGGGTGGTCGTGTTCCCTGACCAGAACCCCCTGCATGAACTGTTTTGCACGCGCTATCTGAAGCTGGTACCGTTTCAACTGCGCCATGCCTGGGACCGACTGGTGTATTCGGGCATGGGCCGGGCGCCTGAAGTGGTGTCCAGTGTCGAAGCCATGCGGGCACGGGTTGCCACGACCCCTGGCAGCATCGGTTATCTGCCCCAAGGAGCTATTGATGACAGTGTACGTGCGCTGCCTTAGTGCAGGTCTGGTGTTGCTGGGCGGCGCCAGTCATCCGGTTGGGGCGCTGGGGTCAGATTCCTTTCAGTTCAATGGCTTTATCAGCCAAGGCCTGTTGTGGACTTCGGATAACCAGCTGTTTGGCGATAGCAAGGCTGGCAGCCTTGATTTTGGCGAGCTGGCCCTGAATGCTTCCTATGAAGTGACGCCACGGCTGCGGGCCGCCGGGCAGGTGTTGTCGCGCCGGGCCGGTGCGACCGATGATGGGCAACTGCATCTGGACTATGGACTGCTGGACTATGCCGTCCACAGCACCATGACCCGCCGGGCGGGCCTGCGCTTGGGACGAGTGAAAAATCCATTTGGTTTTTATAATGATACCCGTGATGTGCCGTTTACCCGGCCCAGCATTTTGCTCCCCCAGGGCCTGTATCTGGATCGCCTGCGCAATGTGGCGCTGGCAGCGGACGGGGGGCAGCTTTACCTCGAAGCGGATACGGCTCAGGGTATCCTGACGGCGCAGTTGAATCTGGGCGTGGCGACCTGTGTGGATGGTAACCTGGAGACGGTGCTCCTGAATCAGGACTGGCCCGGAAAATTTGCCACTGGGGCGCCGTTGTTTGCCGGCCGCCTGCTCTACCAGACTCCGGACGGCCGTTGGCAGTTTGCCCTGAGTGGCTATCGGCTGGACCTGGATTATGAACCAGGCGCGGCTGCCGACCCCCTGGGGGAGGGCAGGATAGATATCAGCAGCGGGATACTCTCCCTGGGTTTTGAGTCTCTGCCTTGGCGTGTTACAGCGGAATATCAGGCGCTGGCAGTCCACTTTTACGGGCCGGGGGCCGGGTTTGGCGACGCAACCTTTGTGGGGGATAACTACGCCCTGCAACTGGATTACCGGATGGCACCGGATTGGGAAGTGTTTCTGCGTCATGACGTGAACATACTCGACCGTAACGACCCGGATGGCCGGTCATATGCGGCCCACAATCCGGGCGTGCCTGCCTCCAGCCGCTATGGGCGTGACTGGACGCTGGGCTTGCGCCATGACCTGAATGCGCACTGGATGGTGCGCGCTGAATATCATTGGGTACAGGGCACGTCCTGGTTACCTGTGCAGGAAAATCCGCTCACGGAAGCACGGGTGCCACATTGGCAGTTGTTGGCCTTGTTACTGTCGTACCGTTTCTGACATGCGCCGGCTGCTGACCTTCAAGCGCCACCGTTTCCTGAGCCTGAAATGGAAGGTGCTGTGGCTGCTCAGTATCGTCCTGACAGCGACTTACGCCTTGTCTGCCTGGAGCCAGTACCAGCAATTTCAACGCCAGTTTGTCCAGGATCGTTTCAGCGGCGAACAGCGGGTACTCGACGAATTGCGGGCCTTGCTCTGGCGTGGCGGCGAGCGGCTACAACAGGTGGCCACCCTGGTCCCACAACCCTATCTTTGCGCTGCCAGCCCGCTTGATGCCCAGGAAATTACCCGGTTCTGGGCAAGCCTGCAACTGAATCTGGGCTGGGATTTCATGACGTTCCAGCATCCTGACGGGCGTTTGCAGATCCTGCACATGCCGACGGAGCTGTTTGCCTTTACGCCGGAAGATTTTCAGGCCTGGGGTGATGTCACCAGCAGTCCCTATGCCGGGCGTAGCCTGTTGGCCTGTAATGGTCAGGCCTGTGGCCAATTTGCTGCCGTGCCGATTCTGGATGGCCAGGGGCAACGTTGCGGGACACTAACGGTCGGGATAGGTCTGGCAGAAGAACTGATTGATTTTCTGCGCCTGCGCCGGGTGGCCGTCGGCATTCTGCTGCCCTTGCGCCCCGGCAATACTGCAACAAATGTGCTGCAACTGGCACGTTGGCAGCAACAGGTCAGTTTGCTGGCCGGCGTGCCGGAGAGCAGCCGGGTCTTGCAGCACCTGGAATACACCCAGGCCCGGATCCCGGAACGTGCCCAGCTCCAGGTGGGGGCTCAGACCTATGCAGTTTGGTTTGCGCCGATGCCGGTGGCTGCCGGACAAGCCGCGCAGTGGGTTCTGATTGAAGACATCAGTACGGACCTGGCCCAGATTGCAGCGGCCAACTGGGATATGCTGGGCAGCAGTCTGCTGGCGCTGGTCATGTCCGAAGTGGTTCTGCTGTTGCTGCTCTGGCCGGCCTTGCGCCGGGTGCAATATATTCTGGAAGCGCTGCCGCTCCTGGGGCGTAACGCCTTTACGGCGGCCCGCGAACACTTTGCCCGGATGCGCCATGTGCGGGGGCTGCGCGACGAAATTGACCTGTTGCAAACAGCGGCCCTGGACTTGACCACTCAGCTTGAGCTGCTGCACCACGAGGCGGTCGGCAGCAATGAAGCGCTGAACCACCAGATGGTGGAACTGGTCCAGGAACGCGATTTTGTCTCCTGTTTGCTGGACACTGCGGAGGTGGCGATTCTAACCACGGACGCCCAGGGTTACATCACCTCTGCCAATGCGTTTGCCGAGCGCATGTTTGGCTACCCCGAAACGGTGCTCCGCACCCGGCGCCTGCGCGAACTTTACCAGCACCGGCCCAATGGCGGCAGCGGGCTGGCCTTACTGGAACAGCAGGCAGACCTGAGCCGTACCCAGGAAGAAACCACTATCCGCCATGCGGATGGCAGCCTGCGCACCGTGGCGTGGTGGCATTCACGCCTGGCCGTACTCATGCCGCTGGACGCAACCTTTTTGTCGGTCGGGCTGGACATCACGGCCCGCAAGGAAGCCGAGGCCCGGCTCACCTGGCTGGCGGATCATGATGCCCTCACCGGCCTGTACAACCGGCGGCGGCTGGAGTTGGGCCTTGCAGAACTGATACGCAGTGCTGCTGCCACCTGCCAGTCGGGAGCACTATTTTTTCTGGACCTGGACCAATTCAAGGAGATCAACGATACCAGCGGGCATCAGGCCGGGGATCATCTGCTCAAGCTGATTGCCGCCGAGTTGCGCCGCATGAGTGCCGATGAGGATCTGGTTGCGCGTCTGGGTGGTGATGAATTTGCGCTGGTGCGGCCCTGTTGCGAGGAGCCTCAGGCCCTGCAACTGGCACAGCGGATCAACCAATGCCTGGCCGAAATCGGCTTCAGTATTTCCGGGCGGCAGTTTCGGGTGTCGGCCAGCATCGGGGTGGCCCTGTTTCCCCAACATGGCGCAACGGTGGATGATTTGCTGGTCAGTGCCGACCTGGCCATGTATCACGCCAAGGAACTCGGGCGGGGCCGACCTGTGCTGGCCAGCCATGAGATTGTCCAGCGTGGACGTATGGAGCAGCGCCTGCGCTGGAAGGAACGCCTGCAACAGGCACTGGCTCATGATGAATTTGTCCTGTATTACCAACCCCTGCTGCATGTGCAGACCGGGCAGATTTCTCATTACGAAGCCCTGTTGCGCCTGAAAAATCCGGATGGCAGCATTGTCGAACCGGCGATCATCATTGATATTGCCGAACGGGCCGGGATGATAGACCAGCTGACCCAACTGGTGATCCGCAAGGGTGTGGATACCCTGGCCCGGCCGGAACATGCCGGGCAGGACTGGCGCTTGTCCCTGAACCTGTCGGCTCATGATTTGCAGAATCCGCAACTGCTGGACTGGATCAACGGCGCCCTGCAACGCACCGGGGTGGATCCGGACCGACTGATTTTCGAGATTACCGAAACAGCGGCAGTCGCAGACTTTATGGCGGCCCGGACGATGATGGAAAAAATCGGTGCTCTGGGCTGTGCCTTTGCCCTGGATGACTTTGGGGTGGGATTCAGCTCATTTTATTATCTGAAACAATTTGATGTCGATTACATCAAGATTGATGGCTCCTTCATTCAGAAAATCGTCACCAGCCGGGAAAACCAGATTTTTGTCCAGGCCATCGTGCAGGTTGCCCGTGGTCTGCATAAGCGCATCATCGCCGAATTTGTCGAAGACGGTGAGACGCTGGTCTGGCTGGCCGCAGTGGGTGTGGACTACGCGCAGGGTTACCATATTGGCCGGCCCCAGCCCCAATTGCCCGGCGCACGTTGAGCGTTGCCAGGCGAGGCTCAGCGGCAGGCTGTCGCAATCTGGGCCTGAATGGCCCAGGCGGCAGCCGCCGGGTCGGCGGCATCGCGGATGGGACGGCCTACCACAATGTAATCAGCCCCGGCCGCAAAAGCTTCCGGGACGGAGACGATGCGCTTTTGGTCATCGCTGCTGCGGTTCAATACGGGCCGGATACCGGGCACGATAACCAGCAGTCGGTTATCCACTTCAGCGCGGAGCCGGGCCACTTCCAGCCCCGAAGCCACCACGCCATCACAACCCACCGCCAGGGCACGCTTGGCCCGTGACAGGACCAGTTCCGCAACATCACACTGAAATCCCAGATCATCCAGGTCACCCTGATCCAGGCTGGTCAATGCCGTGACCGCCAGCACCTTGAGCGTATCCCCCTTGGCGGCAGCGGCGGCCCGGAGCATCCCATCATTGCCATGCACGGTGCAAAAGCTAACCCCGCGCTGACTTAAGGCCCGTACCGCACGGGCCACCGTTTCCGGGACATCGAAAAACTTCAGGTCGGCAAAAATCTGCTTCTGACGGGCCAGCAACCAGTCCATCAGTTCAAAATAGCCGCCTGCCATACAGAGTTCCAGACCCAGCTTGTAAAATTGCACGCTATCACCCAGGCGTAGCACTAAAGCACGGGCTTGATCGGCATCGGGGACATCCAGCGCAAAGATGAGACGTTCGCGGGGGGGAATGGCAGTCATGACAAACTCCGGTACAGGAAACCGCCAAGCCTACGCAAGCTGGTCAGGAAGGTAAAGACTGGCCGATGGGTCAGGCTGGCGCCACCTTCAACAGGTGCGGGTAACATTGCGGGCAGGCCGGTCTTGGCGTCAGCCTGGTCGATCCATCCTGTCTGGCGCAATATGCGCCAGGGTTTCCGTGTCGTCCATGTGGTCATGCCCGGCTGCACCCGGGTCCTTTGAGGATGCTCCGGCCGCCGGTTTGCGGACTGACCTGAATCTGGGTGCTGATGCGTTCTTTCATGGCCGGCACGTGCGAAATCACCCCAATCAGTCGGCCGTCCTGTTGCAACCCGGACAGGGTATCCAGTGCCGTATCCAGCGCGTCCTCATCCAGCGTGCCAAAGCCTTCGTCCAGAAACAGTGAGTCTACCCGGACATTCTGACTGGCCATCTGTGACAGGCCCAGGGCCAGCGCCAGACTGACGATGAAGCTTTCGCCACCGGAGAGATTGCGCGTGGAGCGGACTTCACCGGCCTGATAGCCGTCCACCACATTCAGTTCCAGCGGCTGTTGCTGGCTACGGATCAGCAGATAACGGTCGCTCATTTTTTTGAGCTGTTGATTCGCATGACTGATCATCACTTCAAAGGTGAGCCCTTGGGCAAAATTGCGGTATTTTTTGCCATCAGCCGAGCCGATCAGGCTATGCAGGTCATCCCAGCGGGTGCATTCACGCTGTTGTGCTTCAAGATTCAGGCGTTGTACCGCCTGGGCCTGCTTCAGTTGCGCATTTTCTGCCAACTTGTGCTGGATTCCACCGATATCTTTTTGAATTTCAATTAATTTTTCCTTGAGTTCGGCCCGCGCCTGCGTGAGTTGCGCAACGGAATGCTCAGTCAGCCTTTTGCCCCGTACGCTTGCCAGTTGGGCTTGTTTATCCTTGCACCTGCTGTCCAGTTCTGCCCGTTCGGTGGCCAGTTGCCGGGCGCGCTGGGCCAATTGCTGGCGTCCGGTTTCAGGGAGACAGGCAGCAAGATAATCGGTTTCATGGCTGAAGCCCATCTTGTGCAACAAGGCCAGAAAAACAGTTTCCTGTGTCTGCAATCGCTTGCACCTATCCTCCAGTGTGGTGGCCAGGGCCTGCTGCGCGGCCTGGAGCCGGTGCAGTTCCCGCCGGGCCGCCTCAGCGGTCTGACGCCGTGCTTCCAGTTGAGACTCAGCCCCTGCAAGCGCCGTATTTAATCGGGATTCTTCCGCATCCGGCTGCTTTTCCCCCAGCAAGGTATGCCGTCTTGCAAGCGCCTCTGCCAACGCCTGTCTGGAGGTTTGCAGGGCTTCTTGTTGTCGTGTCAGGTCGGCTTGCTGCTGGTGGCATTGTTCCTCCAGGTGCTGGTGCTGTTGCCGGAGGACCGCCAGGGATTGTTCAAGCGGATGCCGTCGCTCGTTGTGCGCGATCCATTGCTGGCGGCGGTGTGCGAGTTGTTCCTCGACTGACTCAAGCGCGTTGAGTGCCAAGGGTGCCAGGCCATAGGGCACGAGTGCATCGGATACGGCTGCCAGCTCGGCTTGAAGCTGCATCTCAAGCCGCTGCGCTGCCTGCTGGAGCTGCCAGACGGCGGCAGTCGCCAGGTCGCTGGCGTGGCCCGCCTGCTGCCTGTCCCGCTCCAGTGCGTGCAACGCCGTCTGTTGACGCTGCAAGTCGGTATTGAGCGCATCCAGTTCCCGTTCATGTTGCGCTGTGGCCTGCACATGTGCCAGCGCCGCTGCCAGACGGGCGGCGTGTGTGTGTTGCAGGGCCTGCAAGCGCCCCGCCCAATCTGCTTCGGCCACCGCCGGCGCCAGCGAGGCAAACGCCTGCCGGATGGAGGCCATTTCGGTTGCCATGCGTTGCGTATGTTCCTGTTGCTGGACCGCATTGTTTTCCAGGTCTTTCTGGAGCGCCACCTGCCGTGCATTCAGGTCGGCCAGGGTCTGGGCGGCGGCTTTGAGTGCCACTCTGGCGGCCTGAAGGTGTTGGGCCGTGGCATCCGGCTGGGGCACATTACCCGCAGCGTAAGGGTGATCCGGAGAGCCGCACAGGGGACACGCTTCCCCATCCCGCAACTGCTGACGGTGGGCGGTGAGGGACTGGATGGTTTTAAGCAGGATCTGGCGTTCCTCCAGCCGTCGGACGTCGGCTTCCAGCGCCATGTGTTTGAGCTGTTGTTGCGCCTGTTGCTGGCTCAGGGCCGTGTATTCAAGCTGATAGCGTTCTCGTGCAGTATGGCAGGCGTCTTGCCTGTCCCTGGCTTCCCTGAGTATCTGTAGGGAACGGGCCAGGTTTTCCAGTAGCCCTTGTTGCGCCTGCAGGTCTGCCAGGGTTTCCCGCCCCGCCGCCACGGATTGGCCCTGCAGCAGTTGCCTGAACGCTTCGGTTTTTTGAGCAAGCGCATGACGGGTAAGTGCAAGTTGTCGGGTGTGCGCCTCCCACGCCGCTGTTTGGTCAGCATGTGCAAGCTGCGCCTGGCGTTGGCGCGCGGTCGCAGTGGCCTGCTCGGCAAGCGTGCTGGCCCATTGTTGCTGCAGGCTCCGTAGCCGGTTGAATTGTTGCTGGATACCGGCGAAATGTGCTTCAAGCGGCTGGTCTTCGGGATGTTCGGCCAGAAATTGCCGGATTTTTGCGGCCGCCTGCGCCTGTGCTGCCCACTGGTCCTGCACGGCGCATTGCCGGGTCTTGAGGGCGTCCAGCCTGTCCTGTTGCGTCTCGAATGCCTGTGCGGCCGCCTGGACCTGGTGAGTCCAGTCCTTGATTTGGGCATCCAGGGTGCGGACCTGGGTCAGGGTGGGCCAGAGTGCCTGTTGTTGCTGTTTGGCAACCTGCAATGCGTCGGCAGCCGCCATCAGTGCCTGTGCGGCCGATCGGTCATGGTCCTCCTGCCGGGAGATGGAGGTCTGTAGGTGGTCATACTGTTGCTGATCAGTACGCTGTTGTTCGCGTAGCGTGGTCAGCCGGGTGTAGTCTGCGGCCAGTTCCAATGCCTTTTGGGCGGCATCCAGGCGCTGCTGCTCAGGCTGGAAAGCATCATGACGGTCTTGCAGCGTTTGCTGTTCTGCCGCCAGCCGCGCCAGTTCCTGCTCAAGCAGCGCGATGGCTTGCAGCCAGGTGATGCACCGCTCGTGTTGGTCAAGCTGTTGTTCCAGATTCTGGATGAGACTCTGTTGCTGTTCCAGCGCCAGCTGGTGCTGCTGTTCCTCCGCTGCACTCAGGATGCGCAGCCCCTGTAGCCCGGCTTGCAGGGCTTCCAGCTTTTTGCGCTCGCCCGTGCGGCGTTCATGTACCTTGATGGAAATCTGGCTGTAGAGGCCTGTTCCGGTGATTTGCTCCAGAATGGGCGCCCGCTTATCCGGGTCGGCATTCAGAAATACGGCAAAACTGCCCTGTGCCAACAGGATGGAACGGGTAAACCGTTCGAAATCCAGCCCGGTGATGCGCTCAACCTGTTCCGCCACTTCACGCAAGGTCGTGGCAATGGGCTTGTGGGTTTGGGCGTCCACGATTTCGTGCCGGGGATTTTGCAACTCGCCGTCGGCCTTCTTTTTGGCACGATGCTGGCTCCAGTGGCTCCGGAACCGGCCAGCCTGAGTTGCAAAGGTGACTTCGGCATGACATTCGCCCGTATGCCGGGACATGATTTCGTTGCTGCCTTTGCTGACTTTTCCCAGCCGGGGGGTGCTGCCATACAGGGCCAGACAAATGGCATCCAGCAGGGTGCTTTTGCCCGCCCCAGTCGGACCGGTGATGGCAAAAATCCCGTCAGCGGTGTACGCGGGTCGGGTAAAGTCAATGATCCACTCACCGGCCAGTGAATTCAGGTTCTTGAAGCGTAATTGCAAAATCCGCATGCTTATCCTGGTGTCACACCGGAGGAGGGGTCATCGTGGAGTGCGTGCAAGGCCTCCTGGTATGTGTGCAATAGCGCGGGCCATTGCGCTTCGGGGACGGCGTGCATGCGCAGGTAACGCGCAAAGACCGCTGTGGCATCCAGGTCATCCAGCGTTTCACCGACCTGTGCCGGTTGCAAGCTACCCGCCCAATCCTGAAGGGGCTTGATACGCAAAATCTCCAGGTGGGTGCCAACCAGCAAGGCCTCCAGATGTTCCCGCAGGTTGCTGACCACCGCAGTATCGGTGTAGATGATTTCCAGCCAGGTGTTAGACTGCGCAGCGGCCAGTTCCCTGAGTCGGGTTTCGATAGCCAGCAAATTCCCGCGAATCTGTTCTAGGGGCTGAAAGACCGGCACTTCCAGCAGGGTGACGCTGGCTGTCCTGCCCTGAAATTCCACCAGACAGACGCTTTTGCGCTGGCGGGCTTCGCCAAAGCCCATTGCCAGAGGCGAGCCGCTGTAGCGTCTTGTTTCCGAGCCGCCCACTTTTTGCGGGACATGCAGATGCCCAAGCGCGAGGTAGTCAATACAGGCAGGGAAAATGGCTGCGTCGACATGCGCCAGCGTGCCAACGTAGAGTTCCCGGACCCCATCGCCGTCCGTGGTCTGGCCACCGGCTGCGAACAGGTGGCCGGTGGCCACGATGGGCAGCCTGGGGTCAATGGCGTTGCGCTGCTGTTCGGCCAGGGCGCTCACCGCTGCGTAATGAGCGCGGATGCCTGCTTGCAGCTTGCACGCCTTGTCAGCCATGCTTTCCCCGGCCTCCGCGCTCCGGACATCACGGTCGCGTAAATAGGGTACGGCGCAAACCACCAGCTCCGGGGTGCCATCCGGGCGGCGCAGCAGCAACACTTCCCCGGCGGGCTCCTCGCTGCCCGCCCCGATGACATGAATATCCAGAATGCGCAACAAGTCCCTGGGTGCCTCGAGAAAGGCCGGGGAGTCGTGGTTCCCGGCAATGATCACGACATGGCGGCAGGCTGACTGGCCCACCTGGCGTAGAAAACGGTAGTACAGTTCCTGAGCGCGGGTGCTGGGGGTGCCGGTATCGAACACATCGCCTGCCACCAACAGCACATCAACCTGATGCTGGTCAAGTGTGTCCGTCAGCCAGTGCAGCAAGGCTGCGAATTCCTCATAACGTTTTTTGCCATAGAGGGTACGGCCCAGGTGCCAATCAGACGTGTGCAGAATTTTCATCCGGATTACTTGCGGGTTCAACCATGTTTGAAAGCGCCTAAACTTCGGCGTAACGCTCCAGACTGCTGAGCCAGCGCTGACATAAGGGCATCAGCGTATGGGGGGCCTGTTGTTCCAGCCACACGGCTGCACTGCGTACCTGAGTCAGCAGGTTTTGATCTGCGCCCAGGTCCGCCAGGCGAAACTGCGGCAAACCGGTCTGCCGGGTGCCCAGCAACTCGCCAGGGCCGCGCAATTCCAGATCCCGTTGGGCCAGCACAAAGCCATCGTTGGTATCCCGCAGGGTTTGCAGGCGTTGCTGGGCTATGGCACTGAGGGGGGGCTGGTACAGCAAGACACAAAAGCTGGATGCGCTGCCTCGCCCGACCCGACCCCGCAACTGGTGCAACTGGGCCAGCCCGAGTCGTTCGGCATTGTCGATGATCATCACGCTGGCATTAGGCACATCCACGCCGACTTCAATCACGGTGGTAGCCACCAGCAAATCCAGTTCCCCGCGCTGAAAGGCGCCCATGGTGCCGCTTTTTTCCCCGGCTTTCATCCGGCCATGAATCAGGCCCACCCGCAGGTGCGGTGCGGCTTCATGCAGCTCGGTGACGACCTGCTGTACCGCCTGTGCGGCCAGCGTTTCCGAGTTGTCGATCAGCGTACAGACCCAATAGGCCTGCCGCCCCATCCGACAGGCCGCTTCGACCCGGGCAATCACCTCGGCGCGCCGCTGGCTGGAAACCAGCACGGTTTGAATCGGCTGGCGGCCTGCCGGTTTTTCGTCCAGTACCGTACTATCCAGATCGGCATACAGGGTCATGGCCAGACTGCGGGGAATCGGGGTGGCGGTCATGATGAGCTGATGTGGAGTAATCCCATGATTTTTAGCTTTCTCCTGAAGAGCAAGCCGCTGTTCGACCCCAAACCGGTGCTGTTCGTCAATGATGACCAGGCCCAGGCGGGCATAATGCAGGTCCGGCTGGAAAATCGCGTGGGTGCCTACCAGCAGCAATTGGGGATGTTGTTTAACCTGGTGCAAAAACTGGCTGCGGGTCTTGCCCTTGACCGAACTGGTCAGGGTCAGGACTTCGATGCCCAACGGCGTGAACCACTCCCGCAGCTTGCGCCCATGCTGTTCCGCCAGCAATTCCGTGGGTACCATCAGGGCCGCCTGATACCCGGCTTCCAGCGCCAAAGCGGCGGCGGCGGCGGCGACAACAGTTTTGCCGCTGCCCACATCACCCTGCAGCATCCGCAGCATGGGTTCACTGCGGCGTAGCCCGGCCTGAATTTCTGCAATGGCGCGGGTTTGGGCTGCCGTGAGCTGGAAGGGCAGCTGGGCATACAAGGTTTGCAGCAGACAGCCTGGCGAGTGCAGTTTGGGCGCGCGCTGCTGCTGAATCTGGGCGCGGGCCTGGCGCAAGTTCAGGTGGTGCGCCAGCAATTCCTCAAAGGCCAGCCGGCGCCGGGCCTGTTTGGCCGCATCGGGCAGTTGGGCGGGCGGGTGATGCAGGTGCTGCAAGGCCGTGGGAAAATCCATCAGGCCATAATGTTGCCGGAAATCCTCCGGGAGCAGCTCCTGCCAGGCAGGGTCAGTGGTGGCCCAGGTCAGCGCCTGTGCTACCAATTTGCGCAGGACGCCCTGGCGCAAGCCCTCGGTGCTGGGATAAATCGGGCGCAAATGGGTCTCCAGCGGCAGCGGCCCGGTTGTGGGGAGCTGGACCTCCGGGTTGATCATTTCCCACTGTCCGGAAAGCCCGGTCCGCACCTCGCCAAAGCAGCGCAGGCAAACCCCGGTCCGCAACCGCTCGGCCAGCCAGAAGGGATAGTGGAAAAACCGCAGGGTCAAAAAACCGTGCTCGTCACTGCATCGGGCACTGAGCAGCGGTTTACGGCCAACGCGGGTTTCGGTGCTCAGAATTTCCAGTTCGACAACAACCCGCGCCCCGGCCTGTAGCTGGTGCAGGGGGGTGATGCGGGTGTGGTCTTCATGACGCAGCGGCTTGTGTAACAACAAATCCGGCCAGGTCTCCAAGCCCAGGCGGGTCAGCTTGCTGGCCAGTTGCGGGCCGCAGCCCTCCAGGGCACTGACCGGCAAGGCAGCGGGTGGCGGTAAGGGTGTCAGGGCAGAAACTTGCGTCATGCACGGGAAATTGACTGATCTTACCCGCTAAAAACATGAATCATCGGTTTTGTCAAGTAATATCAGGCCATCCGGGCTGCCCAGGCAAAAATCACCGGCCCAAGCGGTAAGTTGGGCGGTCAGCGGCTCAGGAATCGCACATACCAGCTCTGGCTGCGTCTGACCCCGTACACGACCAGCAACATCGCGGGCACTTCGACCAGCACCCCGACCACGGTGGCCAGTGCAGCGCCGGACTCAAAGCCGAACAAGACGATGGCGGTGGCCACAGCCAGCTCGAAAAAGTTGGATGCGCCGATGAGCGCCGAAGGCCCGGCTACCGCGTGTTGTTCCCCAACCAGCGCATTCAGACCATAGGCCAACCCGGCATTCAGCACGACCTGAATCAGGATGGGTACGGCCAACAACAGGATCACCAGCGGCTGCTGCATCAGGGCCGGTCCCTGAAAGGCAAACAGCAAGATCAACGTCAGCAGCAGGGCCAGGATGGAGAACGGTTCCAGCCGGGCCAGGGCTGCGGCAAACACGGCTGGCCCGTGTGCCAGCAGTCGGGCGCGCAGGACTTGGGCCAATAGCACCGGAATGACGATGTACAGCAGTACCGAGAGCAGCAAGGTGGCCCACGGCACCGTGATGGCAGAAAGACCCAGCAGCAAACCCACCAGGGGTGCAAAGGCAAAGATCATGATGACATCGTTCAGGGCCACTTGGGACAGGGTGAAATACGGGTCGCCATCAGCCAGCCGACTCCAGATGAAGACCATGGCCGTGCAGGGTGCGGCTGCCAGCAGGATCAGCCCGGCACTATAACTATCCAGCTGGTCTGCGGGCAGGTAGGGCGCAAATAGCTGCCGGATGAACAGCCAGGCCAGCAGGGCCATTGAAAACGGTTTGATCAGCCAGTTGACCAGCACCGTCACCCCGATGCCTTTCCAGTGCCGGCGTACCTGATGCAGGGCGTGAAAATCAATCTTCATGAGCATCGGGATGATCATCACCCAGATCAGCACGCCCACGGGCAGATTGACCTGCGCCACTTCCAGCCGCCCCAGCCACTGTATGGGCGTGGGTGCCAGCTGGCCCAGGCCGATCCCGCCTGCGATGCACAAGATGACCCACAGGCTTAGGCCCCGCTCGAACAGACTCAAGCGGGGCCGAGTTGCACCGGGACAGGCTAGGGACATGGCAGCGTACCGAGTTCCAGCGCGGCCCGTACCGCCGGAATCAGCCGGGCACGAATGTCGTCGCGCACCCGGATGAAACTCGCCAGCGGCTCACCGTGCGGGTCATGAAAGGGGAGGTGCAACGTCGGTACCGGGTGGGGAAAAATGGGGCAGGTTTCTTGCGCGTTGTCGCAAACGGTGACTACCAGATCAAAATGCTGTCCCATGACGGCCTCCACGGGTTTGGGGTGCAGGCCGTCAGTGGGCAAGCCTGCATCCGCCAGGGCGGCCAGCGCGCCGGGTGCCACTTGTGGCTGAGGCCGGGTGCCTGCCGACCAGGCTTGCACCTGTCCGCCGAAGGCGTGATTCAGCAAGACTTCGGCCATCTGGGAGCGGCAGGAATTCCCGGTACACAGCACCAGGACGGCTTGGGGCGTGCCCATGTCAGGCCCCGCCGCAGCAGACCGAGCGTGCGGCAGGCGGTGCAATCGGCAGACTGACCTGCGCCGGATCTAACTGTGCCGGGGTGCAGCAGCCACCCGCTTCGGGCTGGTCGTTGAACAGGGGAATCTGGGTCAGGGTATGGAAGGTTTCCCAGGCCAGCCCGGAAGGATCGTTGACCCAATATTTGTCGGATCGGGCATAGCAGCAGGCTGTATTGGCTTCGGCCACTACCGGCGCTGCCAGGGCTTGCAGCCGCTGATTCATTTCGGCCAGTTCCTCGGCAGATTCCACCTGTATGCCCAGATGGTTCAGGCCTGCCTTGGCACCGCGCTGGGAGATGGCGAAGTTGACGCGGGGGTCATCCAGCATCCACTTGGCATAGTCGGTTTGTACCACGGTGGGGGCCTGGGCAAATAGTTGCTGATAAAAGGTGATGCTTTCGGCCAGATTGGCTACAGCGACATGGACATGCAAACGTTTCATGGGGTTGACGCTCATTTGGGGTAGTCTGGTGACAGACACACCGGGTTACAGGAATGGCCGCCGCAGCAGTTTGCGGTCAAAAATTCCAACAGGGCGTGCATCGTGGCGAATTCGGCGCCATAGATGACAAAACGCCCGTCCTGTCGGGTATTGACCAGACGTGCATGCGAGAGCTCTTTCAAGTGAAACGACAGAGAAGACGGTGGAATCCCGGTGGACTCGCTGATTTTTCCGGCGGCCAGCCCGGCTGGCCCGGCCTGGACCAGGAGCCGATAAACCTGCAGGCGGGATTCTTGTGCCAAAGCGGCCAGGGCTGTGACAGCGTCTTTCGTTTCCATATTTCGATATTAGTGGAATTATAAAATTAAAGCAAGCATTGCAGCCGGGCACCGGCCAGGGAGCTGCCTGATGGGTCCAGACAAGGGGTAAGCAGGATACGGCAGATCCTGCCCGTCGCAAGGGGCTATCGCGTTTTTGCAGCGTGATGCTTGCCCGAGCGGGCGCGCAAATGATTGCAACTGAGTTGCGAATCGTTTAGGCTCATGGCGCGTGCAGGTTGGTTTTTAGGTGGGTGATGGGGCGTTCCCCGATTCTGGGTGTGTTGTGCAGCCTTTGGCTGGTTGGTCTGACGCTGCTGGCCGGGCTGCATCCGCTCACCCATCTTGAGGAACTGGCTCAAACGCACGTGCCGGAGCCGCTGCACGCATCTCCCTGCCTGGAATGTCTGGCCCTGGCGCCAGATGCGCATCCTGCCTTGCCGTTGCCGATGCTGTTGCGGGCGCAGGCAACGGGATTTTTTCACCCCAGCGTCTGGATCAGCCTGTGGATCGTTGGGGTCGGTGCTTATCGGGCGCGTGCCCCGCCTTTGGGACTGTGGTTGTCTGCAATTCCTGAAAATTTACCCAAAGGTTATGACAATGCGCAAATTAATCGTGTTGAGTACGGCGCTGCTGGCAGGCTCGGCAGCCGCCGATGAGGTCGAAACGCTAAAAGCTGAACTTCGTGCCCTGAAAACGGCGTATGAACAGCGCCTGCAAGCCCTGGAGCAGCGTTTGCAACAGGTTGAACCCGCCCCGGCAGTGACGGCCCGGCCTGATGGGCCATCGGCCAGTTTCAACCCGAATATTTCGGTGATTCTGGATGGTGTGCATTACGGCGATGACCGGGCGGGCGCCGGAGCCGAGCTGCTGGAGCATGTGGAGGGTATCCACAGCGCATTGCGCCACGGGGCCGAGGCGGAGCATCATCATGGCCTGGAGCGCGGCTTCAACCTGCGCGAGACTGAATTGGCCTTCAGCGCCACGGTAGACCCGTATTTTGATGCGGCACTATATCTGGCACTGGAAAGCGAGGGCGCAGTCGAAGTCGAAGAAGCGTACCTCACGACCCGCCGCTTACCGGCCGGTTTTCAGCTCAGGGCCGGGAAATTCCTGAGCCACATCGGCCATGCCAACAGTCAGCACCCGCATCAGTGGCAGTTTACCGACCAGAATCTGCCCTATGCGCAACTGCTGGGCGACCACGGCCTGAGTGATACCGGCCTGCAACTGAATTATCTGGCCCCGACGGATTTTTATCTGCGCCTGGGCCTGGAAGCATTGCAAGGTGGGCATAACGAACTGTTCGGGCGTCTGGATGCTGAAAGCGAAGCAGTTACCGCAGCGAGCCTGGCCGCTGAAGAAGCTGGGCCGCGTCTGACCACGGCCTTTGCCAAATTCGCCCCGAATCTGGGTGATGCCCATGCCTTGCAACTGGGGGTGTTTGCTGCCTGGGCCAAGCAGCATCAGGAAGTTCACCATGCCGGGGAAGCCGATGAACACGCACTGGAAGGGGATGCCCGCCTGTGGGGAGCCGAAGCGGTGTACCAGTTTGATGCACCGGGTAGCTACGGCGCCGGCGACTGGCGTTTGCAGGCCGAATATCTGCGCATGGAAAAAGACTTGTATCTGACCGATCATCTGGCCGCACCCGAGGCGGTGGGTCAGGCTGCCGAGTCCACGGCAGACGGCTTTTACCTCCAGGCTGTCTACGGGATAGCACCGCGCTGGCAGTTGGGCGTGCGTTATGACACCCTCGGGCCGGGGGTGAACGAAGTGGCCAACGCAGACCGGGTGTTGGCAGACTTTGGCCAGAGTGACCGCTGGACAGTGGCTGCCACTTGGCGGCCGACCGAATTTTCCCTGCTGCGCTTCCAGTATGCAGCGGCCGATTTGCGGGTGGAGGGCGCCGATGAATCGCTCAATACCTGGTTCATTCAGTATCAGCAGAGCTTTGGCGCTCACGGCGCCCATAGTTTTTAGGGGGATGCGCATGTTGCATTACAGGTGCTGGGGCCTGCTGTTGGGCCTATTGTTCAGTAGTCACGTTCAGGCCCAACTCCCGGTGGCTGCAACCACGGCCAGCCTGGGCGCCTTGGTCCGTGCAGTTGGCGGCGATCAGGTTTGGGTAACGGTATTGGCGCCGCCGGACCGGGATGTACATACCCTGCCAGTCAGGCCCTCGCTGCTCGTGGCCTTGCGCCGGGCCGAACTGGTTGTGACGGTGGGGGCTGACCTGGAAGCGGGTTGGCTGCCCGCCGCGCTACAGGCGGCGGCCAATCCGCGTTTGCAGCCGGGCCAGCCGGGTTATTTCGAGGCAGCGGCCCTCGTGGAATTGCTGGACGCCGGGCAAGCGGCTGACCGTGCCCTGGGCGATGTCCATCCGGCGGGCAACCCGCATATCCATCTGGATCCCTTGCGGATGGCCAAGGTTGCGGCGGCCCTGGCCCAGCGCCTCGGGCAGCTGGATGCGGCGCAGGCCGGGACTTATGCCCAGCGGGCTGATCAGTTTGCCCAGGCGGTGTACGAACGGGTTCCCCAGTGGCAGGCCCGGTTGGCTCAGGCGCCGGGCGCGGTGCTGTATCATGCAGATGGTGATTATTTTCTGAATCGGTTCAAGGTACCGCGCCTGGGTTATCTGGAACCGCTGCCGGGCATCCCGCCCACAGCGGCTCAGCTGAAAACCCTGGTATCCCGGCTGCAAGGCCGGCGCGGCGTGGTCTTGTACCATGCCTATCAGGCCCCGCAGGCCCCGCATGGCCTGGGGCAAGCACTGGGTTGGCCGGTGCGGGTCGTGGCATCGGAACCGCCCGCTGATGCGGATGCGGCGGCTTACTTTGCCCTCCTGGAACAGTGGGTGACGGCCCTGGAACCGTGAGCCGGTTGTTGCTCAGGCTGGAACATTTCAGCGCCGGGTACCAGGCTCCGGTATTTGCGCCTTTGAGTTTGCAATTACGGGCAGGCGAATGTGTCGGCCTGTCGGGTGCCAATGGTGCAGGCAAGAGTACCCTGTTGCACGCACTCCTGGGGCAGGCTCAGGTCTGGCGCGGGTCCTGGCAACTGGCGTCCGGGTTGCAGGTGGCCTTGCAACCTCAGCGGGTCCGACTCCCACAACCGCTCCCCATGACCGCAGCGGAGCTGGTGCGCCTGGGTCAGGCGCCACCCTTGCCGCCCGAACTGGCGGCCTGGGCGTCCGTGCGTCTGGATTATCTCAGTGGCGGGGCCTGGCAGCAGGTCAGCAGTTGGGTGACGCTGCACGGTCCGGCGCAACTGGCCCTGCTGGATGAGCCGACCAATAACCTGGACAGCACTGGCCTGGCCCGGCTGACAGCCTGGCTCAAACCCCGTCCAGAGCGCGGGGTGCTGGTCGTCAGCCATGACCAGGCCTGGCTCAAACGGGTGTGCCAGCGCCGCCTGACCGTACGGGCGGCCTGACGTGTATCTGCATCTGCTTTTTGACCCCTTGTTACTGATCCCTTTGCTGGCCGGTTTGCTGGCGGCGGTCAATCTGGGCCTGCTGGCACCGGGTAACGCCCTGCATGACGAATGGCTGGGCGCTTATGCCCTGGCTCAATGCGCGGCGACCGGGGGTATCATGGCCCTGGCGCTGGGGGGCTTGCCGTTCCTGGGTGCCTTGGGTGGGGCCTTGGCCGGTTTATTGGGTAAGGCGATGCTGGCACCGGGCAATCGCAGTTATGCCTATCTATGGCTGGGAGCCTGGAGCGTGGGGATGCTGACGGCGGCCCAGACCGGGGGCGAGGCCCTGGCCCAATCCTGGCTGGAAGGCCAGCTCTACTTTGCCAATACCGGGCAGCTCATGAGCAACGGGTTGTTCCTGCTGTTCTGGCTGGGGATCGGCGCCTGGCTGCTGGATCACGATTTGCGCCGGGTGCTGCTGCCGCACCGGGTCACGACGCCTGCGGCGGCGTTCTGGCAACACGCTGCCCGGTTGGCTCAGGCCAGTCTCTTGGCGCTGGGCGTGGCCTTGGGCGTGTTGACGTTTGGGATCCTGGCCACATTTGGCCTGCTGCTGTTTCCGGCTCAGTTTGCCTTGCACCGGGCGGCCAGTTGGCGTCAGGCCCAGCGCTGGAGTGTGGCCTACGCCGGGGTGGCGTACCTGGGCGCTTATGTTGTGGCGCTGGCTGCGGATCAACCCTTCACCCCGGTGTTGCTGCTGTTGTTGTTGCTCGGGCTTCTGGGCGTGCCGCGCCGCTAGGGCAGGGGCTTAAAGTTTGCCCGTCCATTCGGCGCGGGTTAGGCGCCAGCCCTCGCCACGCTTTTGCCATTCGGTTTGGAGGTGGTAAATCTGGCCGCGTTCCGGCAGGACCCCATTGCCTCCGGCCACTGCTACGTCAAGGCTGATCTGGGCCGTGGGCGGCAGAATGTCCAGTTGCAGATTGGAAGCCAGGACCTGTACCGTGGGGTTGCGCATGAACTGGTAGGCCAGAAATTGCCGGATGGCCCGCCGGTCGGTGGATTCCCGGCCTTTACCGCTGAAATCTTCCGCCAGCACCGCCATGATGGGTTCGACTTGCCGGTCGCGCGCCGCTTGCAACAGGGCATCGATCTGGCTGCGGAGCTGCGTTTCGTCGCCAGGCAATTCCGCAGGTGCGCAGGCGGTTAACGCCCAACTGATGAACAACAGCCAAAAAAAACGCATGAGTTACCCCTTGATGCACAAAACCTGTTTTAGCGTATGCCGGATTTCCACCAAATCGGCCTGATGCGCCATGACCTGATCGATGTCTTTATAAGCGCCGGGAATTTCGTCCAGTACCCCGGCATCCTTGCGGCATTCGACGCCCTGGGTCTGGGCCGTCAGGTCGTCAAGCGTGAAGCGGCGCTTGGCGGCCGTGCGACTGAGCTTGCGCCCGGCGCCATGCGCACAGGAGCAAAATGACTCGGGATTGCCTTTACCCGCGACGATGTAGGACTTGGCGCCCATGCTGCCCGGGATGATGCCCAGCTCGCCCAGACCCGCCCGGATCGCGCCCTTGCGCGTGACGTAAACATCGGCGCCGAAGTGATGTTCTTTGCTGACGTAATTATGATGGCAATTGATGGCTTCCTGGGTCAGGCTGAATGCTGGCAGCAGCGGGCGCAGTGCTTCTAGGGCCAGACGCATCATCTCTTGGCGGTTGCGCCGGGCGTATTCCTGTGCCCAGCCGACCGCTTCCAGATAGGCAGCAAAATGCGGGTTGCCCTCTGCAAAATACGCCAGATCCTTGTCAGGCAGGTGCTGCTGGTGCTTTTCCAGGTCTTTGCGGGCCAGGTTGATGAAATAGCGCCCGATATTGTTGCCGATGCCTCGGCTGCCGGAATGCAGCATGATCCAGACCTGTTGGGCTTCATCTAGGCATAATTCCAGAAAATGGTTGCCGCCCCCCAGCGTACCCATCTGTTCCACCCAGGTATTGGGTGCGCTTTCCATCCGGGCCAGGTGCGGGTGTTGCTGCCACAGGGCGTCCAGCCCCTCGGCCAGCGGCTTGCAGGCCTTGACGGGCGCATGTCTGGCATGGTGGCGGGCGAAGCCGACCGGAATGGCGGCTTCTAGCGCTGTCCGCACCGGGGCCAGATTATCGGGTAAATCGGTCGCGTTGAGTGATAGCCGGACGGCGTTCATGCCGCAGCCGATGTCCACGCCCACGGCGGCCGGGACGATGGCCTGGCGGGTAGGGATGACGCTGCCCACCGTTGCCCCGATGCCATAATGTACGTCCGGCATGGCCGCGACGTGGTGATGCACGAACGGCAGATTGGCAACGTTCAGCAATTGCTGGTACGCTGCGCCTTCAACCGCGTCAGTGTAAATCTTGACGGGGACGCGCGCCTGGGTGAGTACGGTGTGTATGGGCATGAGAGAAATGCCTTGTGATATCAAGGGCGCGCATTTTTACATAACTGATCGAGGTTTGAAATGATGTATCGCAAAATTCTGCTGCTGGCGCTGTTGGGCACTGCCAGTCTGGCGCTGGCGGCGGATGCAGCCTTGCAGGTTTATGCTGTGCGGGCGCGGGACTGGAGTCAGGAACTGGGGAAAAATCTACAGATGCACCTGAAAGCAGCGCTGACCCAGGCCGGACCGCTGGCCGCCGTCGAGGTCTGCCAGGCCAAGGCGCCGGGGATTGCCCAGGAGATCAGTGCCCAGCGTGGTGCTGACGTGGGGCGTACCAGCCTGAAGCTGCGTAATCCGGCCAACGCGCCGGATGCGTGGGAAAAACAGGTGCTGGAACAGTTTGCAGCGCGCCTGACCCAGGGTGAGCCGCTGGCGGCCCTGGAACAGTATGATGTTGTGGAAAGTGCTGGCCGCAAGCAGTTTCGCTACATGAAGGCCATCGGAGTTCAGGAAACCTGCCTGATTTGTCATGGTGAAGTGCTGGCCCCTGATTTGCAGGCCAAGATCACGGCCCTGTACCCGCAAGATCAGGCGACAGGCTACAAGCTGGGCGAACTGCGTGGCGCCTTTACCATTACCCAGCCTTATCCGTAAGCTGCCTGCCCTCCCAGCATGGTACGTCCCAGCCTGGTGTTATATCCCGTGCAGGCAGTGTCCGCGTGGGCCTGGCAGGCCCTGCCGGCCCGCCTGGCAGCCCTGGAACTGATCGGGATTGCCCAGGCACCGGAGCAGTTTGGCGCGGGTGCCCAGCTTTGGGAATGGGTATGCCTGCTGGGCTGTGCGCCGGTGTGGCAGCAGCCTCCGGAACTGCATTTCCAGCAGTTTCCGGAAACCCGATTCTGGCTAAGCAACGGCATGCCGCCGCCCCGTTGCCCCCAATGTCGCACCCGGTTTCTGGCAGCCCTGGCACCGTATGCGGCTGCGCCCGGCAGCATCCCGCAGTGGGCCTGTGTCACTTGTGGGGCAGTCGCCGCAGCGACGGCCTGGAAACTGGGGCGCTACGCCGTGGTGGCCTCCCAATGGCTCGCCCTGACCCCCGTGTACCCGGGGGAAGCGGTGCCCGCCGAGGCATTGCTGGCACAACTTGCGACGCTGACAGAGCGTCCCTGGGATTATGCGTACGCGGGCTTATGTCAAACCGCCACCTGATTCAATGCTGGTTGTGGGTGAGTGCAGCCATGCTGCCGCTGACGGCGGTGTTCTGGCTGTGGCCGCTGGATGTGTCCCTGGCCGGCCTGTTCTACGCCCCGGCCCAACCATTGCGGGCCTGGCCGGGGGAATATGCCTGGTACTGGCAACTGCTGTACCGGGGCGTGCCGGCGGCCGTGATGTTGCTGATGGCTGCGGTGCTGGGGTTGCTGGCCTGGACTGCTTATGCCCCGACACCGCGTAATCTGCGCCAGGCGCTGGCGGCGAAAGTATTGCTGCTGACCCTGATGGTGGGGCCGGGGTTGCTGGTCAACGGCATATTCAAGGAGCACTGGGGGCGGCCCCGGCCTCGGCAAGTGCTGGAATTGGGCGGTACCCAGGCCTATGTGCCCCCACTACAAGAGGGGTCGGGCGGCAAATCGTTCCCCTGCGGGCATTGCTCGGTCGGTTTCAGCCTGCTGACCCTGGCCCTGGTTCATCCGGGGCAGCGCTTGCTCTGGACGGGCCTGGCGCTGGGTACGGGCAGTCTTATCGGGGTCAGCCGTATGGCTGCCGGGGCCCATTTTGCTTCGGATGTCGTGTGGTCGGCCTATTTGAGCCTGACTGCCGGGGTGCTGGTGCTGCTGTGGCTGCCCAAATCTGCGCAGGCCAGACCCTCACGTCGCTGGCTCTGGTTCTACGGGCTGGGTGCCGGCGGGAGTATGTTGGCAGCCGTGCTGGCTACGCCCTTTCATCAGGATATCCATCGTGAAGACAGCCGGGGCAAACGTCCCTTGCTGCGTCTGGAGGCCGAGTTTGGGGATATCATTGTCCAGGTGCGGGCACAGCCCACCTTGACCTTGCAAGTCAATGCCCGGGGCTTTGGCGGGCCGTTCAATGCGGTGGCCCTGACGCCGACGCCGACGGGCTACCAATTGACCCGACACGGCTGGTTTACCGAATTGAATGGCCAGTGGTTAGTCCTGCTGCCGCCTGAATTGGCCCAGCGGCTGGAACTCCACGCCGCCGCCGGGCAGGTTGTCACCCATGTGGATGCTGGGTTATCCTTGCCGCCGTTGCTTGCTATCGGCGTTCCCTGACTTTGACCCATGTCTTCTGACGCGCAGCCGTCCTATTTTGACCATCAGCATCTCACCGTCATTGAACCGCCTAGCGGCTGGCAGTTGCTGGACTGGCGTGAATTGTGGGCCTATCGGGAGTTGCTCTGGGTCCTGGTCGGACGTGATCTCAAAGTGCGTTACCGGCAGGCGGTGCTGGGCGCGGGGTGGGCGATCATTCGGCCTGTGACCACCATGCTGATTTTCAGCGTGGTGTTTGGCCAACTGGCGAAAATGCCTTCGGACGGCTTGCCGTATCCCATCTTTGTCTATGCCGCGTTGCTGCCCTGGACATTTTTTGCCGCCGCCATCGGCAGTTCCGGTCAATCCCTGGTCGGATCGGCCCACTTGGTGAGCAAAGTCTATTTCCCCCGGCTGATCATCCCCATCACCTCGGTAGGGGCGGGATTGGTGGATTTGCTGATTGCTACCGGTGTCCTGTTGCTGATGATGCTCTGGTTCGGCGTGGGCTGGACCTGGAATTTGCTGGCGGCACCGCTGTTGCTGCTGGCGGTGGTGCTGACCGCGCTGGGCGTGGGTACCCTGCTGGCGGCGCTGACCGTCGCGTACCGGGATTTTACTCACCTGACCCCGTTTCTGGTGCAAATCTGGATGTATGCCACGCCGATCATCTTCCCGGTTTCCCTGGTGCCGGAGCGCTGGCAATGGGTGCTCTATCTGAACCCCATGACGGGGCTGGTCGAGGGTTTTCGTTCGGCCTTTCTGGGCAAGCCCTTTGACTGGGGTGGCATTGGCCTCTCGTTTACCATTGCAACGATCGTTTTCGTCTGTGGCGTTCTCTATTTCGAGAAAGTCGAACGACGCTTTGCCGATGTCATCTAGGAGCATTTGTGACCCGACCCGCGCTTAAGGTTCAGGGTTTGGGCAAGGAGTATGTCATTGGTCATGCCTGCCAGCGGCGGGGTGAGACCTTCTATGAACTCCTCAGCCAGCGCTTGCACCACCCGCTGCGGAGCCTGTTCGGGCCGTCCGGCCAGACCCAGGAGCGTTTCTGGGCCTTGCAGGATGTCAGCTTCGAGGTTCAACCCGGCGAAGTGGTCGGCGTCATCGGCCGCAATGGGGCGGGCAAGAGCACCCTGCTCAAAATCCTGAGCCGCATTACCGCCCCCAGCACAGGTCGTGTCGAAGTGCGTGGGCGCTTGGCCAGCCTGCTGGAGGTCGGGACCGGGTTTCATCCGGAGCTGACGGGGCAGGAAAACATTTATCTCAACGGCGCCATTCTGGGGATGACGCGCCGTGAAGTGGCGCGCAAATTTGATGAAATTGTCGCGTTTGCCGAAATCGAGAAGTTCATCGACACGCCGGTGAAGCGCTATTCCAGCGGCATGTACGTGCGGCTGGCGTTTGCGGTGGCAGCCAATCTGGATGCGGACGTGCTGGTGGTGGATGAGGTTTTGGCCGTGGGCGATGCAGAATTCCAGAAAAAATGCCTGGGCAAGATGCAGGAAATCTCGGGTGGTGGTCGTACCGTGCTGTTTGTCAGCCATAATATGGCTGCCGTGGCGCGTTTGTGCAGTCGAACCCTGGTGATGACAACGGGTCGGCTGGTCTTTGACGGCGATCCCAGCGCGGGGATTAGCCACTACAGCGTCACGGCCCGCCAATCTGCGCAAGGTCTGACGGCCACTTTTCTGGGGCCGCTGGTTGGTAAGGTGACGGTTGAGCGTCTGCACCTGAATGAGGCTGAAGCACTCCATGCGCAGACCTTCAAGCCTGACCAGCCAATTGTCTTGTCAGTGACCGCCCGCCTGCATGAGTTGCTGCGCAGTTTCCGCATGACCGTTTGTCTGTTCAAGGGGGAGCAGCAGGTTTTGGGCATGCACGATTTGGCCCATCCCGAGGACGCAGCCGCAGGCTTGCTGGAGTCACGCTTCACCCTGCCGGCCTATTTTTTGAGTCCAGGCGAATATACATTGGATATCAATCTGTACTCGGAGGCCAACCATGAGTGGATGATAGCACGGGGCGCTGCGAGCTTTACCGTCGCCACAGCATGGTACCCCCATTATGAGCCTACCCACGGCATGGGTCTGGTCAATCTGCCCCGTCTGGGCTGTCGGCAGTCTGGGGGCTGATGTGCTGCGTGCGCTGCGCTGGTGGTTGCGGGGTTTGCGCTTGCTGCGTTATCCCGAACTGGTTGTCGGATTGGGCGAGTTGCGCACGGAATGGGCCGTTTTCGATGCAGTGTGTGCGGCCTATCCCTTGCCGGGGTTGCGCCTGAAGCGTGGGGCAATTTTTGAGAACTGGATGCCAGAGCGTCTGGAATTGGCCGAATTTGTGGCCATTGAACGGGGCACCATCCTGAGTTGGGGCTTTGAATCCGGGACGACCAGCCTGATCAAGCTCGGCGCGCATACCTGGGTAGGCCCCTATAACAATTTCAGGGTGGCGGGCAACGGTTCCATCGTGGTGGGTAGCCGCTGTTATATCTCGCAATTTTGTTCATTTATCTCCCACAACCACGGGATCAGGAAAGGCACGCCCATTCAGCTTCAGCCTCATGATGAGGCCAAGGCCAACATCGTGGTTGGGGATGATGTCTGGTTTGGGGCAGGTTGCACGGTGTTACCGGGCGCCCGCATTGCCACCGGGGCAGTGTTGGGCGCAGGCTCGGTGATCACCAAGCCCGTGCCCGAATACGAGATCTGGGCCGGGGTACCGGCACGCAAAGTCGGGGAACGAAGCTAAGAGCCGCAGGGGATGGTGTGAATATTACTTCGCATTTGAATGATCCAGTTTCAAATTTATTGCGCCATGCACGATCTTATGTGGTGCGAGGTGCACGTGCTTGGCGGATGTGGCACGCGACTACCAGGGTTGAGAAAATAACGGCGATGCGTGTAGCCAGTGGTCCATTTGCAGGGATGCTGGTTTCAGCCCAGCATGTTTATGGCGCGCCCGTGGCAAAGCTGTTGGGCACCTATGAAAAAGAACTGCATCCGCATGTTCGGGAGCTGCTGTTACCCGGAGATATTGCCCTGGTGTTCGATGTAGGCGCAGCAGAAGGATACTATGCAGTAGGGATGGCCTTGCAACCTTCCGTGCGTCAGGTTGTGGCATGGGAGAGTCTTGCGGCGGGCCGTGATCTCATCAGGCAGCAGGGGCATCGCAATGGTGTGGCGCATAAGGTGCGTATTGAGGGGGCATGCGATGAGGCCATTTTATATCAGTCTATTGTAGAATCTGAGTCTAGTGGTTTGCTCATTATGGATATTGAAGGGGGGGAACTGGATTTGTTAAGTCCTCGCGTTTGTCGTGTGCTGGCGGGTTGGAAAATTATCCTGGAAACCCATGATTTTTTGAGGAATGGATCTCGCGATATCTTGATGCAACGTTTGCAGGCGACTCATACTGCCACTCTTGTGGTTGCCAAGCAACGAAATCCGGAAGAGTTCCCTTTTGACATTCGCATGGCGCCTTCGCTCAAAAAACAATTGATGAATGAGGGTAGGCCGCAAACACCTATGGAATGGCTGATTGCTGCTCCGCTACCGTCCAAAGGAGGGTGATATGTCCACCACCATTGCTGCTATTGCGCCCCTGCAAGTTGGTTTGGCCTGGGGCTTGCTGCTGTGGCTGTTGCTGGCCTTCCTGCAATGGGTGCCGGAGCCGATGCTGGAAAAAGTACTGTTGGTTGGCGCTGTCCTGCTGGCGGTCATGGCGAGTGCGGCTGTCAAACGTTACAGCACGATGCTGGTGGCCGGAGTTGGGGGCCTGCTGGCCTTTGCCTTGCTCAAGTATGCAGTACAGCCGGTATTGCCCCTGCTGCTGCTCCTGACCGTGCTGGGGCTTTATGGTGCATTGGTTTTCCGGTTCGGGCGGCTGGTGCTGGTTTACCTGACGGCTGGGCTGCTGGCCCTGACGCTGGCAGAAGCGTACTGGACCATGCGCCTGGCAGCGGCTGAAGTCGAAGGTCTGGGGCAGCAGCATCGGGTGCAGATGCGCGATGCGACCTTGACGGTGGCAGCGATAGCCGATGCGGACTTGGGCTTTCGCTATCAGGCCAACGCCAGCATTACCGAAACCAAAACCTGGCGAGGCCAGCCCATTTTTACCGCCACCTATACCACCAATGCCCAAGGCTGGCGGCAAACGCCGCCGTTTCCCGGGGCCACGGCGGCGGCGCCGGTTTTGTTTTTGGGCTGCTCTTTTGTTTTTGGCCAGGGTGTTGCCGATGATGAAACTTTGGTTGCTGCCTTTGTACGGGCAGGCGCGGGGCGCTGGCAGGGCTACAATCTTTCGGTGCCTGGTTATGGTGCACACCAGAATCTACGCATTCTTGAACAAAAAATCGAACAGGAATCGCTGGCAGGAAGTCGTCCTGTAGCAGGGATCTATGTCGCTGTTGCCGATCATGTGCCGCGTGCTGCCGGATTGCGCTTCTGGGATCAGGGAGGGCCGCGCTATGAAGTCACTGCGGATGGGTTGGCCGTGTATCAGGGGCGTCTGAATGCAGGCCTGGGTGGCAAGTTACGCGAATTTATCATGCACTCGGCACTGGCCCGGCGGCTGGTAGGCTATTTTGAGGGGACATTAGCGCAGGAACAACGTTATCTAGCCGTGGTGCGCCGCATGGCTCAGGTGTTTGAAGCGCGTTATCAGGCCCCGTTTTACGTGTTTTATTGGGGTGATGAAGCCCGTCCGGCGGAGCAGGCGCGCCTGGTTGCACTCAAGCAGGCGGGGTTACGGGTTTACAGCCTGCGTCAGGCCATTCCGGATTACGATCCGGCACGGGATGTTTATCCCCACGACGGCCATCCTACACCGGCTGCCCAGGCGCGTGTCGGTAACTTTCTGGCGGCCCGGCTGCAAGCCGAGTGGGCTGCTTCGGACCGCCCCGCGCCATGATGGGGCGTCAGGTATTGGTGTTCGCCCCCGCCGCCTATCCCCTGGGTGGTGTAGCGGTATGGCTGGATTATCTGGTGCGTGGCCTGATGCAGCAGGGCTGGGTGGTGCAGGTAGGCCTGACTGCCGGACGCTGGCATGATGTCGCACGCTACCAGGCCGCCTATCCAGGGTTGCCGGTGGTGCCCGTACCCAATCCGACCGGAAGCGCCGAAGGGCGAGTGCGGACCTTGATGCGCATCATCCGGCAGATGCGGCCTGATCTGGTGTTGAGTGCCAATCTGGTGGATGTGTATCCTGCCTGTCAGCGGCTGCGCAGGCAAGGCCTGCCGGTGCGGGCCGTGATGACCCTGCATGGTATTGTCGCGGATTTATTGGGGGATTTACAGCGCGAGGCCACTTGGCTGGATGCAGTCGTCGCCACGAATCGGCTGGCCTGCAAGTTATGTGTGACACAGGGCGACCTGTCGGAAGAACGCGTGTTTTATGCGCCCTATGGCATTGACTTTGAAAATTTATCTTCCTTACCCAGGCCAACTCCTGCAACACCATTGCGGATTCTGTGGGCCGGGCGCCTGGAGCAAACCCAGAAGCGTACGGATGTGCTGCCTGCCATCCTGCACCATCTGGACGCGCTGGCGGTTCCCTATCATCTGCGTCTGGTGGGTGATGGGCCAGACCGGGAAAGTCTTTTGGCTGCCTTGCAGCCCTGGCTCCAGACCGGGCAGGTCACGTATGTCGGCGCAATCGCTGCGGCCCGGATGGGGCCAGACGCTTATGCCCAGGCGGATGTATTTTTACTGACATCGGCCTGGGAAACCGGGCCGATCGTGGTCTGGGAAGCGATGGCGGCGGGTTTGGCGGTGGTGAGTAGTCGTTATGTCGGGGCAGGCTTGGAAGCTGCCTTGCAGCATGAGGAAAATTGTTTGCTATTTGCCCAGGGAGACGCTGCCGAGGCTGCCGGGCAACTGGCGCGTCTGGCTCAGGGATCCTGGCGCCAGACCCTGGCGCGGGCGGGACAGCAGTTGGTAGCACGCCGTTACACCCAGGCACATTCGGTGCAGGCTTGGGCTGAAGCCCTAACCCACATTCAGCAGTTACCCTTACGCCCGATACCCGCCGCCATGCGCCCGCAGCCAGCCGGTCGGCTGGATCGTGCTTTGGGCGTGGCTTGGGCCGAGACCTTACGCCGTTGGCTGGGCTGGCGATTTGCCCACGCCAGTGCTGGGGGCGAGTGGCCACATACGCATAGCAGGGGTGTGAGCGAGACGGATTTGCTGACACGGGCTGCCCAATTGGATGAGCAGGCCGGAAATGAGCAATAAAAATATTGTTTTTGTTGGTATAACAAGCTGGAACAGCGCGCTGTTCTTACCCGTATGCCTGGAAGCCCTGCGGCGCACGACCGAGCAATTGCCGATCCGGGTTATGGTGCTGGACAATGCCTCCACTGATGACTCCGTGGCGCTGGCGCGTGCTGCCGGGGCAGAAGTCGTAGTCCAGCGATGCACGCAGCCGGATGCCTTGAACCGGCTGCTTGCCCTGTCGGACGCACCCTATACCTTGCTGCTGCACGCAGATGTGGTACTGCTGAATCCGAACTGGTTTGCTTTGTGCCAAGCCAGTTTGAACGCCAAGACGGTGCTGGTCGCGCCTGAAGATATTGGCTGTGGTCCATTATCACGGCCTTTCGGCGCCGGAATGCCCGAGAGTTCCTTCCTGTTTTTTGCAACGGCGGCCTTGCGGCGGACGCGCATCTGGCACTGGCAATGCTATTACGGGCGCCTGTACCTGCCCAAGCGGCGCGTGGATTTTTATGGCCCACATGTCACGCACCGCCTGCCCCAGCGCCTGGCAGACCGGGGTTATACCTGGCAGCGCATGGGGGTGCATTATTCTGATACGTTGGCGCAACCCCTGTATCGGCCCCCATTTCGTCCGGGCGTCTGGACTGAGGAACTGGGCCTGCTGCGCTATGGATTAGGTAATTTTTACAGCTTGGCGGGTCAGATTACCCATTACCACAACTGGTATGAGCGGGTGCAGACGGCGCTGGCGCCGGATTCACAAGCGACCACCGGCGCGCATGGAGAGGGATTTCCACTGGCCTATATCCAGGCTTACACACAGGCATTTTTACGCGACCATGCGGCCGGATGCCTGGTGTTGCCTTCGGCCTCACCGCAGCCACGTCAACCAATGGCTTTATAAGATGGCTCAACATGTGCGCCGTGCGGCCCATTTTCTCCTGCTGCCCGAACTGGCGCACTCGCCACCCAATGAGGCGATAGTCAGCGCGCTGTTGGAATTGGGCTATACGGTGGATCTGTACGCGCCGGGCGGGCAATTTTCGACTGCGGCCTATGGCAAGCGCGTGACGGCGTATCCGGTGACCTATGGCAAGCGCTGGTTGCTGCACAATGCTTGGCACCCACGCTGGCGCGGTTATCAATTATTTTCGGCCACCAGTGAAGATCCGTTAGCAGTGGCTGGGCTGCTATCCTGGCTGCATCGGCGCCCTTTTTTTGCCCTGGACGACGAGATTAAATCGGGTAGTTATTACGGTAATGCCCCGGAATCCTGGAAGCGCCTGTGCCGTTGGGCCATCCGCCGTGCACGTCTGAATATTGTCAACGACCCTGCGCGTATCGCCTTGTTGCGGGATTATGCCGGGTTGGCAGAAACCGCACCGGTGCTGGTTTACCCGGGGTGCTTTCGCCAACCACCGGCCCCTGCTGACCGGGCTACCTTGCGGCGGCAATGGGGTTTTCCGGAGGACGCGCTGGTCATCGGCGTTTCTGGTGGATTCAATGAAACAGCAGGTGCAGACTGGTTGCTGGAAACTTTCGTCCGTGACAGCTCGATTTACTTGATGGTGCAGGCATTGAACCTAGCACCTTTTGCGCGGCTGCTCATGCAGAAGCTGCAAGGTGCGGATAGATTGTATCTGGAGTCCCGACGCCTGGATTGGCAGGAGGCCTGGGCCAGCGCAGCAGCTTGTGATATCGGCTTGGCGATCTATACCAGCACCGGGCCACAATTCCAGCACATGGGGATTGCCTCCAACCGGCTCTGCATGTTTTTGGCCATGGGCGTGCCCGTGATCGGTAATCGCCAATCCAGTTATGCCTTTCTGGAAACGTATGACTGTGGCATCCTGGTAGACTCGGCGGACGAATTTGCGGCTGCCGTGGCCCAAATTCGGTCGCGTTTGGCAGCAATGAAGCGTAATGCGCTGCGTTGTGCGCAGGAGTACATCCAGGCACCTGAGCGCTATGAGTTTTTGAAGCAGGCGCTGGCATTTGTGCGTGAACCCAGAAATTAATATTGGAGCGAATTATGTGGGGAATCAGCAGATTATGGAATCTGGGGCAACGCTTGAATCCGGTCAGGCAATACCCGCTTTGGCGCTACAAACGTATGGCAACGGGGGTGGCACAGCTGGATTTTCCACCCACCCAATTGAAGGCGGAAGGTTATTTTAGTCAGTGTGGCCAGGATAAATGGTTGATTGAGTCTTGCTTGCCGGGGTTGCGTGGTGGTGTGTTCGTGGATATTGGCGCCCATGATGGGGTCAGTTTCAGCAATACCTGCTATCTGGAACGGCAGATGGGTTGGACTGGGGTGGCGGTGGAGCCTATGCCCGAAATATTTGCCCGGCTGAATGAAAACCGTTCCTGTATCAAGGTGAATGGGTGCATCGCAGCGCAGCCGGGTATCGCAAAATTTCAGCAAATCAGTGGATATGCTGAAATGCTCAGCGGGCTGACTGCCCAATATGATCCACGGCATTTGGCGCGCATTCGGCGCGAGGTGGCCGCGCACGGCGGCCAGGTGCAGGAAATCACAGTGCAATGCTATCAGCTGAATGCCTTGCTGGCTGAACAAGCAATTACGCACGTGGATTATCTGAATGTTGATGTTGAAGGGGCAGAGTACGCCATTTTGCGCAGCATTGACTGGACAGCACTGGATATTCGCGTCTGTGGCATTGAAAATAATTATCGGGATTACCGTATTCCTGCCTGGATGCACCGGCATGGCTATACCTGGGTGGCTACCCTAGGCGATGAGTTTTACGTTAAACGGGGCCGCCATGCTTAGGGGGTTGTGGTTGCTGGGTGCTGTACTGCTCAAGGATCTGCCACGCTACCGAAAGTTGTTGCTGCGTTCGCCACAGGCCTACCTTGCCCTTTGCAATCGTAACGAGCGTCTTGAACCTGCCCCTGACGGGAGCGGTTACCGCTGCGACTGGCAGTGGACTTCCGATTTGTACGCGCCCAAGGTCTTGCCCTTTCTGGGGCGCTGGCTGATGCAGCGAATACTGGCAGACCATCCGATTCGGCGCTTGCCGCAGCCGGAACAGCGCTCAGAACGGCCCGAGGTCAGCTTCATCATCGGTCATCGTGGCACGGCGAGATTGCCACACCTGCTGACCACGCTGGAGAGTATCGCCGGCCAGCAAGATGTGGCTATCGAATGCGTCGTGGTCGAGCAGGATACAGAAGCGCAACTGGCTGGATACTTGCCGTCCTGGGTACGGTATATCCACACACCACCGCCCGTGCTGGATATGCCTTATTGCCGATCCTGGGCTTTCAATATCGGTGTCAGGCAAGCACGTGGCAGCGTGCTGGTGCTGCACGATAATGACATGCTGGTGCCAGCGGATTACGCAGCGCAGATTCTTGCGCGCGTGGTGCAGGGTTACGAGGTGGTTAACCTCAAGCGCTTTATTTTCTTTCTGGGAAAGGCCGAGACTCAAGCCTGGTTTACCGGTAAAATTAATCTGATGCGTATCGTGCCGGAACAGATCATGCAGAATGCCGAGGGTGGGGGTAGCATCGCCATCACGTGCGAAGCCTACGAACGCATTGGCGGCATGGACGAGTCCTTCATCGGCTGGGGCGGCGAAGATAATGAGTTCTGGGAGCGGGCGCAGACCTGCAAGGTTTGGCCTTATGGTGCATTGCCCATCGTGCACCTATGGCACCCAGCACAACCGGGAAAATATCAGGCCGATAATCCCACCTTGCGGCGACATCAAGTACTGACTCAGCGTCCAGTGCTGGAACGTATCAGACACCTGGGGACGTGTGGACAGGGCCGGTTGACGGGGCCTGCAAGTCATGGGGTGCATGGGGCATGAGCCAATGTGCGGCATAACTGGCTGGCTTTGCGCCCCCGCTCATCAACCGATTCCCGATGTGCTGGATCGCATGGCTGCGTCCATCCGCCATCGCGGGCCGGATGATGAGGGCTTTTATCGCGATCCTGTGGTTGGAGTAGCCTTGGCTCATCGGCGCCTGAGCATCATCGATCTGAGTGCCGCCAGCCATCAGCCCATGCTGGATGAAGCACGCAAGCTGGCGCTGGTGTACAACGGCGAGCTGTACAACTTCAGGGAACTGCGCCACACGCTTCAGGTACTGGGCCATGTCTTTCACTCCAGCGGTGACACCGAGGTGGTGCTGCGCAGCTATATCGAGTGGGGCGTTGCCGCATTCGAGCGCTTCAACGGCATGTTTGCCTTGGCGTTGTGGGATGCACACAGCCAGACGCTGCATCTGGCCCGCGACCCAATGGGCATGAAGCCGCTTTACTTTTTACCGCGTGGGAGCGGACTGTTTTTCGCCTCTGAAGTGAAAGTTTTTCTGGAGCTGCCGGATTTTCGGGCGCAGTTGAATGATCACAGCCTGCATCAATACCTTGAATTTGGTTATGTATTCGATGAACGTAGCACCTTGCTGGCGGGGGTAAAAAAAGTCGCACCCGGCCAACGGCTGGAGGTGCGCGGCGGTAAGGTGTTGGCAGCAGTGGCTTACTTTGCGCCACCCGCGCCGGATCAGTCAGATACACGTACAGAATCAGACCGGCTGGACGAACTGGGTAGCGTGCTGGAACAGGTGGTGGATGAACATCTTATTGCCGATGTGCCGGTGGGCCTGCTGCTGTCGGGCGGACTGGATTCCAGCGTGCTGGCCGCGCTGGCGGCGAAGCGCGGGCCGCTGCTGACCCTCAGCATGGGCTTTGGTGATTCGAATGTGGATGAGCGCGTGCATGCGCGCCAGGTGGCGGAGCATATCGGCTCGCGTCATGTGGATGTGCTGATCAGCCCGCAGGAAATCCGCACCGAAGTTGTGGCCGGAGCCTGGGTGTTTGATGATCTGTTTGCCGACTGGGGCACCCTGAGTACCCGGTTGCTGTATCGGCGCTGCCGCGAGATGGGGGTCAAGGTGGTGCTGGTGGGCGAGGGGGCCGATGAATTGTTCGGCGGCTACGATATTTTCAATGTGCCGGATAAGCTCGGGTTGTGGCAGCAGTTTCGCCTGTATCAGAAATACGCCGGGCGCCGCCATGGGCGCCTGTTTGGTGCCTTTCGGGACATCCTGGCCAATTATCTGCGCCTGGGAGATAGCTTTCATGCCGTGCGCCTGTTTGAGTCGCGCCGCCAATTGCCCAATCAGTATGTGATGAAAGTGGACAAGGCCAGCATGGCCGAAAGTGTGGAAGCGCGTGCGCCGTATCTGGACCGCCGGGTGGCGGCGCTGGCGTATCGTACGCCCAAGGCCTGGCTGCTGCGAGGCGGTGAAAATAAACAGCTGCTGCGTGCCTTGGCGCGGCAGCGCGGTCTGCTGCCCCAGGCGATCAGTGCCCGCAAGAAGTTCGGCGCACCCCTGGCGGCAAGCTGGATGGATGATGACCCGAACTTTCGGGCTTTTGCACGTGAAACCCTGCTGGCTGGGACAAGCCAGACCCGTCAGCTCGGTCTGGCATCGGCCATGCAGGCTTATTTTGACCAAGGCCGTGCGGGTTATCCGTTCCCGCATCCGCTTGCCATTTTTCGCAATCTGGCCTGGCGGCTCCTGTTGCTGGAATTATGGAGTCGCCATTATCTGGCCCCGAGGCCGGCAGCATGACACCGGGTCTGGTCAGCACCCTCATCCCGGTTTACAACCGCCCTTCGCAGTTGCGTGAGGCGGTAGCCAGTGTGTTGGCACAGGACTATCGTCCCATCGAAATCATTATTGTGGATGACGGTTCCACGGATGAGACCGGGGCGGTGGCTCAAGGTCTGATGGCGGCCCAGCCCGCCTGCATCCGGGTGCTGACGCAGGCTAATGCCGGGCCGGGCGTGGCGCGAGAAACAGGGCGACAGGCTGCCCAAGGCGAATTCATCCAGTATCTGGACAGCGACGATGTGCTGCTGCCGGGCAAATTTACTGCGCAGGTGGCGGCGTTGAATCAGCAGCCAGCAGCGGATGTGGCCTACGGCATGACGCAATACCGCCATCCCGATGGACGGCTGGAACCACATGCCTGGAAAGGATCGGGCGTAGCGCGTGCCACGATGTTCCCGGATTTTCTGCTGGCGCGCTGGTGGGATACGCCTAATCCGTTGTATCGGAGCACGGTTTGCAACCGTGCTGGCGCCTGGACCCGTTTGCGTCTGGAAGAAGATTGGGAATATGACTGCCGCATTGCTTCCCTGGGCGGGCGCCTCGCCTGGTGCGCGCAGTACGTGTGCGAGGTGCGCGATCATGGCGGAGGCAGGTTGAGCCGGGGTACCGCGCTGGATGCGGGACGCTTGAGCCAGCGCGCCCAGGCCCATACCCTGATTTATGGCCACGCCGTTCGTGCAGGCCTGCAAGACACCCTGGAAATGCAACACTTCGCACGCGCCTTGTTTTTGCTTGCACGTCAATGTGGGACGGTGGGGTTGGCTGCCGAGTCGCGCCAGTTGTTTGACCTCTCGCGGCAGGCCGCAGGGCGGGTGCGCGGCAACGGCCTGGATTATCAGGTATACCGTAGCGGCGCGGCCCTGTTGGGCTGGAATGCGATGGGGCAGCTGAGCAGTTGGCTGGATAAGGTGCGTGCATGACCATGCCTGAGGTTTCCGTGGTCATGAGCGTGTACAACGGTGCTGCGGAGTTGCCCGCCACGCTGGACAGCATTCTGATCCAGACCGGGTGCGATTTTGAATTTATCGTGGTCAATGATGGCTCTACCGATGCTTCCGCCCAGATACTGGCCAGCTACGCGGCGCGTGATGCGCGGCTGCGGGTTATTGCTCAGGAAAATAAGGGGTTGACCCAAGCACTGATCCGGGGTTGCGCCGAAGCGCGTGGGGAATTTATCGCACGCCAGGACTGTGGGGATATCTCCCTGCCGGGACGTCTGGCTGCGCAGGTGCAAGCGCTCAGGGCACATCCCCAGACCGTCATGGTGGCCAGTGGGGTGCGGTTTGTCGGCCCCCAGGACGAACCGCTGTATGAGCTGGTGCGGGCTGGGCCAAAACTGGCCCAGGGCTTGCAGGTATCGGCATTGGCTCAACTCAAAGGCCCGCCCCACCACGGCAGCACGCTGTTTCGTCGCACGGCTTACCAGACTGTCGGGGGTTACCGGGCGCCTTTTGTGGTGGCTCAGGATATTGACCTGTGGCTGCGCTTGGTGGAACAGGGTGAAGTTTGGGGTTTGGCAGATGTTTATTACCAGGCCAAGCTGGTTGCCCATAGCATCAGCCACCGGCGTCGGGACGCGCAATTTCAGGCCGGGCAGTTGGCCCTGCGCTGTGCCCGGCAGCGTCGCAGTGGGCAGAGTGATGCTGCACTGCTGGCTACTGCGCCGCCGCTGCCCCTGCGTGTGAAGGGTGATCCAGGGGGGCGTGATCGGGCTAAATTTTATTATTTCATAGGCGCTTGCTTGCGGAAGCGTGACCCGGTGGCTGCGCGACGCTATTTTCAGGCCGCCTTGCGCGCCCATCCTTTTTGCTTTCGGGCCCTGGCCCGCACGTTGTGGGGTTAAGCTGATGCGGCCACCTGTTTTTGATCCTGCCTGGCCTGAGGATGTGCAGGCGCTCTATCGTCATGACCGGCAGGAAATCTGGGATCGTTCCCTGACACCGCATGTCTGGAACCAGTATCACAATCAGTTGGCCTATTATTTGGCCCTGGCGGGAACCCGACCGCAAACCATCCTGGATGTGGGTTGTGCCCAGGGTACTTTGGCCCTGCTGCTGGCAGAGCGTGGCCACACGGTGACGGCAGTGGATTTGCGCCCGGCCTTTCTGAGCTACGCCCAATCCCGTTACACCCACGGCCAAATCCAGTTTCTGGCGGCCAACGTTCTGGAAGATGAATTGCCCGGCCAATATGACCTGATTTATGCCAATCAGATTGTTGAGCATCTGGTCTATCCCGACCAGCTGCTGGCGCGGCTGGGGCAGCGGCTGCGTCCGGGCGGACGGTTGGTGATGACCACGCCTAATGGTGCCTATTTTATCAATCGGCTGCCCAGCTTTCGTGCCCTGGGTGATCCGAAGCAATGGGAACATAAGCAACATACCGCCGATGCCGATGGGCATTTTTACGCCTACTGGCGTCAGGAATTGGTGGAATTGTTCAAGGCTGCCAATTTCACCCAAATAAAAAGTCAATTCTTTGAAACACCCTGGATTTCTGGTCATCTCAAGCTGCGTTATCTGCATCGTCATGCGCCATCCCTGCTCTTGTACGGGCTGGATCGGGCTACCCTGATGCTGCCTGGCCTGGGCGGCAAGCTGGCGCACCAACTGCTGGTGACGGGGCTGCGGCCCCTCTGATGTTACAGAATCTGGAACGCCGTTTTGGGGGATACGGGCAGGTGGCCTGGGATCGCGGCCGTGCAGTCCTGTGGCGCCTGCGCGGCGCACAATTGGGTGCCAAGGCGCGCATCGGTGCCGGTTGTCGTGTGTGGCGGCCCTGGTGTATACGTGCTGGAGAACGCCTGCAACTGGAAGCGGCCGTTTTTCTCAAACTGACTGATGATGCTGCCCAACTGACGCTCGGTCGGCATGTTTTCATCGGCTACGGGACGGAATTCGACATTTCCACTGCCCTGACGCTGGGCAATCATGTCCTGATAGCGCCGGGCTGTTTCATCACCGACCATCAGCACCAGCATCGCCGCCATGCCCATATCGCTGCACAAGGCTGCACTGCGGCCCCGGTCAGGTTGGAAGATGATGTCTGGTTGGGCGCGCATGTGGTGGTTTTGCCCGGTGTCACCATCGGCCAGGGGGCCATTGTCGGTGCCGGAGCTGTGGTCACACACGACGTTGCGCCGATGCACATTGTCGCAGGCGTTCCCGCTCGGGTGATTGGCCAGCGTTCCTGAAGCAGGGCCAATCCACCTGACCTCGCTGGGCGGTCCAACGGGGTGACCGATCGGCAGGGCGCCTCATCGGCTGCCAATTTGACTGGGCAGCCGTTCTGCCGCCGCCTGGTTACCGGGCTTGGAGCAGCGGGTAGCGCTGGGCGGCCAACAGGGTCACCGTCAGCAGGCCCAGGCCCACGGCCTGGTGTAGGTTGGCCAGCGGCAGGGGTACGACCCAAAGCAGGGTCCAGATTCCCAGGATGACTTGCAGCAGTGCCACCCCCAGAACCAGGCTGGCCCAGCGTGCCCGGCCCAGCCGCCAGGCCCAGGCCCATAGCCCCAGCGCAGCCATGAGGGTCAACAAACCCAGCCAGCGATGGGTAAATTGTACCATCGAGGGATTTTCAAGAATATTCAGCCAGAGGGGCTGCATGATCCAGGCGTCGGGTGGCAACCACTGCCCGCCCATGCCGGGGAACGTGTTATGGCGCAGGCCTGCCTTCAAACCGGCAACCAGACCGCCAAAGCTCATGGTAAGCAGTACCAGAACCACGAGGCCTCGGCTGGCCCAGGCCAGGGTTGCGGATACCGGGTCACGTCTGGGTAGCAGCAGGGTGAAAACCAGCCACAGCAGATAGCCATAAATCAGCACGGCCAGCATCAGATGGGCAGTCAGTCGGTAGGGGCTGACGTGTGGGTCGTTGACCAGACCGCTTTTGACCATGTACCAGCCCAACACGCCTTGCAACCCGCCCAATACGAAGGCAAAGCCCAACCGGTACAGCCAGGGCCGAGTCAGCCAGCCGCGCCACAGGAAGTAAACCAGCGGCAGAAAGAACACCAGTCCCAGCAGCCGTCCCAGCAGCCGATGGGCATATTCCACCAGGTAAATCTGCTTGAATCCGGACAGATTCATGTGCTGGTTGACTTTTTGATATTCCGGGTATTGCTGGTAGAGGGCAAAATCCTTTTGCCATTCGGTTTCGGTCAGGGGTGGCAAAACCCCAAAGATGGGATTCCAGGTCACCATGGAGAGGCCCGAACCGCTCAGGCGGGTATAGCCGCCCAAAACCACCATGCCGTAGATCAGGGCGCAGCAAACCAGTAACCAGGTGGCAACCAGGCGGGGATGGGGCAGGGTATCAGACATGATGGGGGGTGGGCGGCAGTTGGGTCAGGAAGCGCCCGAAGGGTTCCAGATCGGAATGGCGGCTACAGACCTCATGGACATAGCCCAGGGTGCGGGGAATGTCATTCAGATAACGGGATTTATGGTCACGGTAATTCAAGCGGGCAAAAATTCCGGTGGCTTTCAGGTGGCGTTGCACACCCATGAGGTCAAACCAGCGCAGGAATTGTGTTGCGTGTTCCGGACGCAGGATGCCTTTCTGGACCGCCTTGTTGTAGTAGCCCCAGGCCCAGGCCTCCACCTGTGACCGGGGCCAGGCGATATAGCAGTCCCGCAGCAGGGATACCAGGTCATAGGTGACCGGGCCGATGACGGCATCCTGAAAATCCAGGATGCCGGGGTTGCGTTGCGGCGTAACCATCAGATTGCGGGAGTGATAATCCCGATGGACCCAAACTTGCGGCTGTTCCAGGGCATTGGCGATCAGCAGGGCCTGCGTATGTGTCAGCAGGGCCTGCTCCGCAGCGGTCAGGTTCAGGCCCAGGTGACGTCCCAGATACCAGTCCTCAAACAATGCCAACTCCCGCTGTAACAAGGCAGCGTCGTAGGGCGGCAGGGCGGGCGCAGACGGGCCGCCGGCCTGCAGGGTCAGGAGGGCTTCCAGCGCGTCGTCATAAAGCTGGTCAGCCTGTTCGGGGGCCAGGGCAGCCAGGTACAGTTGGTCCCCCAGATCATCCAGCAGGAGAAAGCCCTGTTGCTCATCACGGGCATGGATGTGGGGGACGTGCAGGCCAAAGCCGGCCAGCGCGGTGGCAATGCGCAGGTAAGGTTGCAGGGCTTCCTTGTCAGGCGGGGCGTCCATGGCCACCCAGGTGCGCCCATTCTGGCGCACCCGGAAATAGCGGCGGAAGCTGGCATCGTCCGAAGCGCGTTCCACCGTGAACGGCTCTGGAGGCAGGGTCTGGTCCAACCAGTGGTGCAGCGTGTGTAATCGTGAGTCCATGCGTGGCGGTGTACGTAATTTCAGTGGTTGGTGGTTGTGGTGCCACCTTCCAGCAAGGCAGCGATCTGGGCCTCAGCGGTGTACCAGTCGGCCAGGCGTTCATCACCGGCAAACCCGCGCCGTTGGGCGAGGTAGTAGGCTGCTTCTGCGATCATCAGACGCCGTTGGGCTTCGGAAATGACCGGGGCTGCGGGTGAGGTCTGGGCGCGACTTTTGCGGGCACGGGTGGGTTTCTTGGGGGTTTCCGGACCCGGTGCGGGGGTAATCCCAGAGGTGGGTTGGGCTTTACGGCTACTGCGGCGCGAGGTGGTCGGACTCATGCAAGACTCCTGAAACAAGCGGCGAGACAACCGGGCCAGTATAGTGCGATAGGAGAGGCGTGGCAATTTACCCAGGTTCATGGAGGGCGAAGCCGTGCTGGAAACGCCGGCGTCAATCCCGCCGCTGGCGGGCGGCGGCGATGGCCTCACTGAGCTGGTAGACCGCCAGGGCGTACAAGGGGCTGCGGTTATAACGGGTAATGACGTAAAAATTGTTCAGGCCCAGCCAGTATTCTGGTTCCTCACCCGCATCATATTCCAGCAGCGCGGCCTGACTGGCGCCAGGGGCGGGTTTGAGCGCCGTGACGCCCGCTGCCTTGAGTTCGTTCAAGGTATATTGGGGTTTGAGGTCCTTGCTGAGCATGTCCTCCCAGGCATGGCCCCTGACTGTAGCGGGAATGACGACCGGAGCGCCGGGCTGCCAGCCGTGTTTGACGAAATAGTTGGCTACGCTGCCAATGGCATCCGTCGGGTCGCTGAACAGATTGCGGCGGCCATCCTCGTCAAAATCCACCGCATAAGCCCGATAACTGCTGGGCATGAATTGGGGCAGGCCCATCGCGCCGGCGTAAGAGCCTTTGAGCCGTAACGGGTCCATGGCTTCATCCCGGCTCATGACCAGGTAGTTTTCCAGTTCCTTGCGGAAGAAGGCCGCCCGTTTGGGATAATCGAAGGCCAGGGTGGCCAGGGCGTCGAAAACCCGGAAACCACCCGTATTGCCCCCATAGCGGGTTTCCACGCCGATGATGGCGATAATGATGCTGGCTGGCACCCCAAACTGCTGTTCGGCCCGTCTCAGGGCGCTGGCATGTTCCCGCCAGAACTTGACGCCTCCGTCAATACGCTGGGCATTGACAAAGATCGGGCGGTAAGCATGCCAGGGTTTGCCTTCGGCGGGTCTGGAGATCAGCTCAATGATCCGGGGTTGATATTCCCCGGCCCGGAACCAGCGTTCCAGCTCATCGGCACTGAAATCGTGTTGAGCCTGCATGTCTGCCATGAATTCCTGGGTGCCCGGCAGGCTCAACAGGGACTGGGCCACGCTGCTGGCCGGCAGCAAACCCAGGCAGGCGACGATGAGATGGGTGTACAAGCAACGGGGCAACAGGCGCATGGCAGCTCCTTATCAGGAAAAATCCCGGCGGCAGGGGGCAGGCCGGGTGACTGCCATGAGGATACCGAAGCCGATGAGCAAGGTCACCACTGAGGTACCCCCATAACTCATCAGGGGTAGGGGCACGCCGACCACGGGCAACAGGCCGCTGACCATGCCGATATTGATGAAGACGTAGATGAAAAACATCAGGCTGATGTTGCCTGCCAGCAATTGACCATAGCGGGTGGGTGCCATGCCGGCCAGCATCAGGCCACGCAGGACGATGAACAGATACAGGCCCAGCAGACCCAGGGCACTGAACCAGCCCCATTCTTCGGCAAAGGCGGCAAAGATGAAGTCGGTATGGCGTTCGGGGATGAAGCCGTGCTGCGTCTGGCTGCCTTGAAGCCAGCCCTTGCCCTGCCAACCGCCAGCACCGATGGCGATCATGGCCTGCTCGGTGTTCCAGCCACTGCCCAGCTTGTCGCTGCCCGGATTCAGAAACGTGTAAACCCGCTGGCGCTGATAATCATGCAGCAGTTCCCAGATCAGCGGCAGGCTGGCCAGTCCTGTCCCCAGGGCCAGGAACAGGTAGCGATAAGGCAAACCAGCCAGATAGATGACCAGTCCCCCGGAGCTGATGACCAGCAGGGCAGTGCCCAGGTCGGGCTGTTTGAGGATCAGGGCTGCGGGTACGCTGATCAGTACCAGGCCGACGCCGACCCAGAGCAAATGGGGGGGGGCAGTGACCCTGGCATAGAGCCAGGCCAGCAGCATGGGCAGGGCCAGCTTCATCAGTTCGGAGGGCTGAAACCGGAAAATGCCCAAATCCAGCCAGCGTCGGGCGCCCTTGCTGATGTCACCAAACAGGGCCACCGCCAGGAGTAGCACCAGACCCAGGCCAAAGAGCCAGGGCGCCAGCCTTTGCCAGAATCCGACCGGCGTCTGGGCCAGGACTACGGCCAACACCAGTGCCAGACTCAGCCGCAGCCCCTGATTGAGCACCAGCGCATCATTCTGGCCGCTGGCGCTGTACAGATTGACCAGGCCAATGAAACCCAGCAGACCCAGGGCGGCCAGCAGGGGGCCATCCAGATGGAGTCTCATGACGTGCGCCCATTCAGGTAAGCATCCATGACCGTACGGGCAATGGGGGCTGCAACGGCTGAACCGCCGCCCCCGTTTTCCGCGATGACGGCAATCGCGATCCGGGGTTCGTGGGCCGGGGCCAGGGCGATGAACAGGGCATGATCCTGCAGGTGTACTGGGAGCCGATATTTTTCATAACGCTGGTTCCGCTTCAGGCTGAATACCTGTGCGGTGCCCGTCTTGCCCGCCATCTGGTAGGCAGCGCCCAGGCCGATTTTGCGTGCGGTACCGCCTGCGCCGTGGACAACCTCGATCATGCCATCCAGCACCGCACGCCAATAGGTCTCCGGCAGCGGCGTGAAAGCCGGGCCGGGCGTCGGGGGCTGTTGAGCCAGCCGGGGGGGCAGCACTTGGCCTTTACGGGCGAAGATGGCTGCGGCGTGAGCCAGTTGTAATGGCGTTGCGGTGAAATAGCCTTGGCCGATGCCGACATTCAGGGTTTCCCCCGGATACCAGGCCTGGGCGCGGGCACGCTGCTTCCAGGCGGTATTGGGCAGGATGCCGGGCACCTCACCTGCCAGGTCAATACCGGTTATCTGCCCGAAGCCAAAGGGATGCAGCACCTCATGCAGGCGCTCGATACCCAGCCGGCGCGCCAGCTCGTAAAAATAGACATCACAGGATTGCGCCAGGGCACTTTTAAGCTGCACGCCACCATGGCCCCGGCGTTTCCAGCAATTAAAGCGGTGACTCTCGCCGGGCAAGGTATAAGCGCCTGCACAATGGACCCCGCTACCCAGGCGCATTTCGCCGTTCATCAAACCGCCCAGCGCCGCAAACGGCTTGATGGTCGAACCGGGCGGGTAAGCCCCGCGCAGGGCGCGATTCAGTTGCGGTTTGCGTGCATCCTGCTGGAGCGCCCGATAATCGGCATGGCTGATGCCATTGACGAACAGGTTGGGATCAAAGCCCGGATTACTGGCCAGGGCCAACACACCGCCGGTTGTGGGTTCCAGCGCCACCACGGCCCCGTTGAACTCGCCCAGGGCCTGCAAGGCCACGGCTTGAAGTTGCAAATCCAGATGCAGCTTCAAATCCTGTCCCGGCTGGGGCGGGGTCTGGTCCAGCACCCGCAGGATGCGCCCGTGGACATTGGTTTCCACATATTGATAACCAACTTTGCCGTGTAATTGGGACTCATAGCTTTTTTCCAGGCCTGACTTGCCCGTGTGCGTGCTGCCGCTGTAATCGGCCCGAGGCAGCAGGCGCCAGTCATCGGCGTCAATGCGTCCCACATAGCCCACCACATGCGCAGTCAGCGTGCCGTGCGGATAGAAGCGTTCCCGGCGCACTTCCAGCGTGACGCCGGGAAAATGCATCTGCCGCACCGCAAACCGGGCGATTTCTTCTTCGTTCAGGCGCAGGCGGATGGGTAAGGACTCAAAGCGACGCAACTGCTTGCGTAATCGCTGAAAGCGCTCATGGTCCTCGGTGCTGATCGGCAGCACGGCGCTCAGGCGCCGGAGCGTGTCGGTCAGATCAGGGGTCTGGTCAGGGGTGATTTCCAGGCTATAGCTCGGCAGATTGTCGGCCAGTGTGACGCCGTGGCGATCGTAGATCAGACCTCTGGGGGGCGGCAGGGGCAGGAGCTTGATCTGATTGTCCTGCGCCTGCGTGCGGTAGTGCGCATGTTGCTGGACTTGCAGGGCAAACAGCCGCGCCAGCAGGCCGCCACTGAGCAGGCCCGCGCCCAGGCCGCCTGCCAGCAGCCGGGCCACCACCTGACGTCGGGCCAGCGCACTGCCCGAGAGTGATGGCTTCAAGCAGTCGGGCCGGTGGACTGAACTACAGGACGACTGCTGCCACTACGGCGCCGATCGCCACCAGCAGCCCCAGGCCGCTCAGGACCAGGGGCAGGGTCTTGCCCCCGGCGGCCAGTTTCTGGGCGGTGTCCTTGGCATCGGTCAGGATTTCGGCTCTCAGGTCATCGCTATAACGCTCGGCCTGCTTGCGGGCCTCGGCCCCGGCTTCCTTGGCAAATTTGTGTGCCTGATCGCAGGTTTTGCGCAGCTCGGACTGAAGATTGACAATCTCCTGATTGCTGGCAAATTCCATGTCGAACTGCTGTTTCTGCTCGGCCAGAACGGCTTTCAGCGAATGCTGCATGTCGTCCAGGGCCGCCTGTAACTGGACGCGGGCCGCTGCTTCGGCAGCCGTCTTGATTTCGGCCTTGAGGCTGGCCAGCAACTGTACGTGCAACTCGTCAACCGTCTTGCGGACCAGTTCCGAAGCAATGCGCTGGGCGGCTGCACTGGCGGCACTTTCCGCGACTTTGCGGCTGACTTCACCGGCGGTTTCCTCGGCAGTGGCCGAGAGTTCATTGAGCATCTCCACCTTGACCTCGGCCTTGATTTCGGCCTTGAGAGCCTGGGCGATACTACGTCCCAGGTTCTCGGCCACCTGGCTGGCGGCCCGTTCTGCGGTGGCGCGGGCCAGAATTTCGACTTCCATGCGCAAGGCGGCCACGTCCAGGCTGGAAGCCTCGGCAGCCGCTGGTGTGGCGGCGACGGGCTGGCGCTCGGCCAGCGTGCGCAGGGTCTGGGTCAGGCTTTCTTCGCTGGCCGGTTTGGTCAGAAAACCTTGCGCACCCTTTTCCTTGGCACGGGCGCGGTCTTCCGGGGTATCCTGGGCCGTACACAGCACCACGGGAATATGGGCCGTCTTGGGATTGCCGACAATGCGGGTAGTGACCTCCAGACCATCCATGTCCGGCATCATGAAATCCATGAACACCACATCCGGAGTATTGTAGAGCAGGTAATCCAGTGCCTCGCCGCCAGAAGTGGCCTCGTCAACCTTGAGGCCCTGTTTTTTCAGCATGTTGCCCAAAGTAATCCGGGCCAGTTTGGAATCATCTACCACCAGTGCTTTGGCAATGGTCATGTCGGGAATCTCCTGCGCGGTTGAACCGGGAAAAGGGTAGGTAAAACGCGCTCAGTATAATACGCTGTCCAGATTCCGGACAGAATTCTTGTCACAGGGCGACAAGGCCGAGCCGTCGGTTCTGACATCAGGGACAGGCGCACTCACCGGGTGACTGTAGCGACGGCGGGTCGGATTCCGCTGCGTCCTGGGTCAATCAGCCCAAGGTGAGGTCGGGTTGTTTGTGCTACAGTAGCATTCCCGTCCGGCCCCCCAGGCCGTCCAACCCTTTTGCCGTGGAGTCATGACCATGAAAGGCGACAAAAAAGTCATCCAGTACCTGAATAAGCAGCTGGCCAACGAGCTGACGGCCATCAATCAATATTTTCTCCATGCCCGCATTTACCAGAACTGGGGCCTGAAGCGGCTGGGTGATCATGAATATCATGAATCCATTGAGGAAATGCGTCACGCTGACAAGCTGGTTCAGCGTATTTTGTTTCTGGAGGGCCTGCCTAACCTGCAAGACCTGAACAAGCTGCTGATCGGCGAGACAGTGCCCGAGATGCTGGCCTGCGACCTCAAGGCTGAACTCGGCTCCCACGCGGTGCTGAAGGAAGCCATTGTCTACTGTGAAAGTTGCGGGGATCATGTTTCCCGCGAATTGCTGGTGGAATTACAGACCGATACCGAAGAACATATCGACTGGCTGGAAACCCAGATCGAACTGCTCGACCGGGTTGGCATCCAGAATTATCTGCAAACCCAGATGGGTGAGGGCAGCGCTTCCTGAAGAAGCCGGGTGGCGGGTCAACTTCCCAGCCCGCGCCCCAATATCAGCTCTGCCACGAATTTGCTGCCCAGATAGGCCAGCACCAGCAGCACCGTCCCGCCCAAGGTCCCGTGTACCAGCGGGCGGCTGCGCCAGCCGTACAGACTGTGACCCAGCAGCAAGGTGCCAAATACCGTCCAGGCGGCCAGCGCCAGCAGGGTCTTGTGGGCCAGGTGCTGGGCAAACAGGTCGTGCAGGAAAAAGAACCCGCTGAGCAAGGCCAGGCTGAGCAGGCCAAACCCGAGCCGCAACATGGCCAGCAGCAGACATTCCATGGTTTCCATCGGGGGCAGCAGGCGTAAAAACCGGCTGTCCAGCCTGCGGGCGTGCAGGCGCCGTTCCTGCACCAGCAAAAGCAGGGCTTGCAGGGTGGCCAGGCTCAGGACGCTGTAGGCCAGGAGTGAACTGACAATATGCAGCTCAAGCTGCCAGTGCTGCGGGCGGATGATATGAGCTGAAGTTGGATACAGCATTTCCAGGCTCAGGGTGAGGGCGGTGGCGGGCAGCAGGGCCAGACCCAGGTTGTCCAGCGGTTGTTGACCCAGCAGGGCGATCAGCCAGAGCCAGGTCATGGTGACGCCAATCAGCGAGGCAGCATGGAAAAAACCGAAATTGAAGCCGCTGCCGGTATGCAGATAATGCCATAAGGCCAGCAGGTGCAGCAGGGCGCCGACGCTGGCCAGGGTCAGGGCCACGGAGCGCCAGGGCAGGGGCAGGGCGCCGACCCGCCAGCGCCAGACCCACAAGCCACTGCTGGCGAGGTAGGCGCCGATACTGAGTAAGGCCAGCAGGGATACAACGGTCATGGCAAATTCCGGTCAGGGGCGGCCAGTGTACTACAGCACGGGCTGACCGAAACGGGCCAGCAGGCTGACCAGTTGAATCAGGGGCAGGCCCATCAGTGCGCTGGGGTCATCGCCTTCCAGCCGGGCAAACAGGCTTACCCCCAGACCTTCGGACCGAAAGCTGCCTGCGCAGTCATAGGGCTGTTCTTTGGCCAGATAGTGCTGAATCTGGGCTTCCGTCAGCGGGCGAAAGTGGACTGCAAACGGCTCCAGGACCGTTGCGCAGTGCCCAGTCGCGCTGTTGAACAGGGTCAGACCCGTGTAAAACTGCACCAGCCGCCCCGAGGCTTGCCGAAGCTGCTGTGCTGCACGTTCGGGATTGCCCGGCTTGCCGATGATGCTGCCATCCAGGGTTGCCACCTGATCCGAACCGATGATCAGGGCGCGCGGATAGAGGCGGGCGACGCTGCGGGCCTTGCATTCGGCCAGGCGCTGCACCAGCATCGGGGCGGTTTCCTCAGCCAGTGGCGTTTCGTCAACCTGCGAGACGCACACGCGAAACGGGTGTTGCAGGCGACTGAGCAGCTCACGTCGGTACGGTGAACCGGAGGCCAGCACCCAAGGCAATTCAGGCGTAATGGACATGGGCTTGCACCTTGCGTCAAAGCCGGTGATATTATCAGCCCGTTCCCCCCATTCACCAGAGGGCCTCATGAGCCAGTTGCGTATTTATGCCGATACGAATCCGAATGTGCAGCAATGCCTGACCGATGCCACACGCATTGCCGCTGAACTCGCGCCGTTGGGCATTCAGTATGAACGCTGGACGGCCAGCCAGGCGCTGACGCCTGAAGCGGGCCAGGCCGAAGTGCTGGCCGCCTATCAGGCTGATGTTGATCGGTTGGTGGCGCAGTTCGGATTTCAGGCGGTGGATGTGGTCAGCCTGACCCCGGCGCATCCGCAAAAAGCGGCCTTGCGGGAAAAATTCCTGGCCGAACATATCCATGAGGACTTTGAAGTGCGGTTTTTTGTCGCCGGTCAGGGCCTGTTTTACATCCATGCCGCCAATCAGGTCTATGGGATGTTGTGTGAGGCAGGCGATTTGCTCTGCATTCCGGCGCGGGTGACCCACTGGTTTGACATGGGGCCGGAGCCGGATTTCAAGTGCATCCGCTTCTTTACCACCCCGGAAGGCTGGGTGGCCCAGTTCACCGGCAGCGACATTGCCCGCCATTATCCCCGCCATGAACCGGCGCTGGAGGCGGCGTGATTCGGGCCATCATCACCGATATTGAAGGCACCACGTCCAGCCTGGCATTTGTCAAGGAAGTGCTGTTCCCCTATGCGGCAGCGGCCTTGCCGGCCTATCTGGCGGCTCAGCGCGCCAATCCTGAAGTAGCCGCCCTGCTGGATGCCGTGCGTGGCGGTGATGCCCTGGATGAAGCGGGAGTCATCGCCCGACTGCAACAGTGGATTGCCGAGGACCGCAAGGCCACACCGCTCAAAACCCTGCAAGGCTTCATCTGGGCCGAGGGTTATCGCAGCGGCACCCTGCAAGGCCATGTGCATGCCGATGCCGTGCGTGCCCTGCGGCGCTGGCATGCAGACGGTATCGCCCTATATGTCTATTCCTCGGGGTCGGTGGCGGCCCAGAAGCTGCTGTTTGGCTACACGGCCTTTGGAGATCTGACGCCTTTGTTTTCCGGCTATTTCGATACCCACATCGGCCCCAAGCGGGCGCCGGAATCGTATCAGGCCATACTCCGGCACCTGGAACAGCCTGCGGCGAACGTGCTGTTTCTCTCGGATATTCGTGAGGAACTCGATGCAGCAGCGCGAGTCGGCCTGCGTACGGTGCAGGTGGCAAGAGTGGGTGAGGGTGAACCAGACCCTGCCGGTGCTCACCCGCAGGTGCGCGATTTTGATGCCATTCTGTTGAATTAAAGGCGAGTCTCCCCATGCCCAGCGCTCAGGACAATCACGCTTTCTGGCAGCAACATTACGCCTGGCCCCAACACGGGGAAGAATGGTCCGAAGTCTGGGGCGGGTCTGCGGCCCAATGGCGTGGCACCTTATACCCACGTCTGGCGCCTTTTTTGCCAGCGGCCCGGATTTTGGAAATTGCCCCCGGTTTTGGCCGCTGGACGCATTACCTGCAGGCCCACTGTCAGGCGCTGGTCGGGGTGGACCTGGCCGAGCGTTGCGTACAAACCTGCCAGACCCGCTTTGCGCACCTGCCGCACTTGAGTTTCCTGGCCAATGATGGGCGCTCCCTGGCGCTGTTGCCCGCCCGGCAGCGCTACGATCTCATCTTCAGTTTTGATTCCCTGGTGCATGTGGATCTGGGCGTATTGCGGGATTATCTGGCTCAGCTGGCAGACCTGCTGACTCCAGACGGGGTGATTTTCCTGCATCATTCCAATCTGGGGGCGTATGCGCCGGATTTCCCGCCCCCGGAAGCGCAGCACTGGCGCGACCCGACCGTGAGCGCCGATGCAGTCCAGGCCCTGTGTGCCGCCCATGGCCTGCACTGTATGGCGCAAGAAATTGTCAACTGGGGCGGCGACTGGCTCCTGGATTGTCTGACCGTGGCCACCCTGCCGGGCGGGCGCTGGGCCAAGCCGTACCGGCGCTTTACCAACCCCTGCTTCATGAACGAGGCCCTGCGCATCGGTCATTTTGCCCACCCATGAGCCTGCCTGCCGCCAGCGTCATCCTGTGCAGCCACAATCGCGCCGAACAATTGACGCAGGCGCTGCCCCAGCTGTTTGCATTGCGTTATCCCGGTACCTGGGAAATCATCGTCGTGGATAACGCCTCGACAGATGCCACCACTGCCGTGGCCCAGCGCCTTGCGGTGCAGGCCCCTGTGCCGGTGCGGGTAATCACTGAGCCACGTCTGGGGCTGTCGGCGGCGCGCAATGCCGGGATACAGGCGGCACAAGGCGAGGTGCTGGCCTTCACCGATGATGATGCTCAACCGGAACCCGGCTGGCTGGCCGGGCTGGCCGAGGCCCTGCGGCCCGAGGCTGTCCTGGCCGTCGGTGGCCCGGTTCAGGCCGCATTTGCCAGTCCACCCCCCTTGTGGTTGAGTGCCCACTTCTTGCCCTATCTGGCCCTATGGGATTTGGGGCCAGAGCCGCTGCGCCTGAGTTATAACGAATATCCGCGCGGCATCAACATGGCCTTCAAGCGTCAGGCATTTACCCTGGCCGGTGAATTTTCCCTCTATCTGGGCCGCAAGGGCCATCAGTTGCTGTCATGCGAAGAAATTGAATTCTGCCTGCGCCTGGAACGCCTGGGGGGGGAAATCTGGTATACCCCGGCAGCACGGGTGGCACACCGCATTGATCCGGTCCGGATCAGCCCACAGTGGTTACAGGCACGCTTTGCGGCCCAAGGGGCTTCGGAAGCCATTCTCAACCAATTACACGCGGGCTGGGCCGGGGTGTGGCAGGGACGCAGGCTGTATCCTCGGGTGTTGCGCCTGCTTCATACGGAATTGCGTGGGCCGGGCCGGGAATTGCTGCTGACCTGCCTGCATCACAGTCAGCGGGGCTACTGGCGCAGATTGCCACGGGCCTTGTGGGTGCCGCGTCTCCGTGACCGGCGTTTTACCGCCTGGCAAGTGCCTACCTGAGGAAACGCCGATGTCTGACCTGAATGATCCCAGAGTGCTATTTGCGGCTGAACGTACCTTGCTGGCCTGGCATCGCACCAGCCTGACCCTGATGGCCTTTGGTTTCGTCATCGAACGCTTTGGCCTGTTCATGGCCATGCTGCAAGGTATCAAGCACCCGCCCCGTGATGCGTCATTCTGGATAGGCGGCGGGTTTATCCTGCTGGGTGCGCTGGTTGCCGTGTTGGCTGTCGTCCAGTATCGTTCCCTGCTCAAAACGCTGAAACCCATCGAGATTCCAGATGGTTACTGGGTCAATTTTGCGGTATTGATCAATCTGCTGCTGGCCATTCTGGGCCTGCTTTTGCTGAGCTATCTGTTCGTGCATCTCTAATATCCATTGAAGTTGCCAGCGTCGTAAGAGGGGGCTTGGCGTACTCTGGATCACCAGACCCCCATTCAGGCACTCAAACAGTGGCGTACGACCAAACCCGAACTTTTCCCTCAGTGAAGGTAAGAATACCCCCAGCAGGACCCGTCAAGCACGGCAGGCAGCGCTGCTTACACCACCTGCCAAGGCGGCCTTGGACGGGTGGGGGGACAACGGCTGCGGTTGCACAGCGGGCAGGGCATTGTTACCATGCCGACCTGTTTTGCTAATGCTTTGGGCGGCTTTTATTCATGTTGCAAGCCATACGCGATCGTGCCACCGGCTGGATGGCCTGGGTGATTATCATATTGATTACGGTGCCTTTTGCCTTTTGGGGGATCAATACCTATTTTGAGGGCAGCACCGACACCACGGTAGCGACGGTGAACGGGGTGGATATTGAGGCCCGCGATCTGGAAACCCAGTATCAACAGCGCCGGGACCGGCTGATGCAAAGTTTTGGGGCTCAGTTCCGCCCGGAAATGCTTAACGAAGCTCAGTTGCGCCGTGAATCTCTGGACAGCCTGGTGCGTCAGCAGGTGCTCGGTCAGGCTGCGCGCACGGCCGGATTCCGGGTCGGCGATACGCTGCTGGCACAAAATATCGCCGAAATTCCGCTGTTTCACAAGGAAGGTCGGTTTGACACCGAGGCATACCGCGCTCAATTGCGCAATCAGGGCATGAGCGAGGGTCAGTTTGAAGCCCAGATGCGTGACCGCATGATGACCGGACAACTGGTGACCGGCATCAGCGAGAGCAGCTTTCTGACCCCGGATGAGGCGCAGGAGTTTACCCGGTTGCAGGCCCAGACCCGGAACGTCCAGTGGGCCGTGCTGACGGCGGACGCACTCAAGGCGGGCATTACCCCGACTGATTCGGATATTAATCAATATTATCAGCAACATCAGCTGGATCTGGCCGAGCCGGAGCGGCTGAAGCTGCATTATCTGGAACTGAGCGTGGCGCAATTGGGCGCAGCCCTCCAGCCGGACGAAGCCGCCTTGCAGGCGCTGTATCAGGAGATGAAGGACAAATTTGGCACGCCCGAGCAGCGCCATGCCCGGCACATCCTGCTGACCTTGGCGGCTGACGCCACCCCTGAGCAGGTTGCGCAGGTGCAGCAGCAGCTGGAAGCCTTGCGCCAGCAACTGACCCAGGGCGGGGACTTTGCCGTGCTGGCCAAGCAGCATTCGCAAGACCCCGGTTCGGCCAGCCAGGGCGGGGATTTGGGCTGGTTTGGCAAGGGTGCGATGGATGCGGCCTTTGAAGCCGCCACGTTCAGTCTGCAACCAGGCGAAATCAGTGCCCCGGTACGTTCCGCGTTTGGTTGGCACCTGATCCAGTTACAGGAAGTGCGGCCCGAGCAGGTCAAGCCGCTTGAAGAAGTGCGGGCCACGGTGTTGGCAGAGTGGCAACGGCGCGAGGGGGAAAAGCGCTTTTACGAGTTGGCCGAGCCGCTGGCCGCCAACAGCTACGAACACCCGGACAGTCTGGAGCCAACGGCCAAAGCCCTGGGGCTGACTGTGCAGACGACTGACTGGTTCACCCGCGACCAGGGTGAGGGTATTGCCCAATATCCCAAAGTGCGTGCGGTTGCCTTTGGCCCGCAGGTGATGCAGGAGCAGATGAACAGCGAGCCGCTGGAACTGGCGCATGATCGGGTCGTCGTGCTGCATAAGGCTGACTACGCGCCGGCCCGGCCTCAGGCGCTGGAACAGGTGCGTGCCCGCGTCGTGGAACAGGTGCAGCGGGCGCAGGCCCTGAGCCAGGTCGAGCAGCGCGGGGCTGCGGGTTTGCAGCAGCTGCAACAGGGTACTCCCCTGGCCCAGCTGGCAGAAGCTGAAAAACTGGCCGTGCAGACCCAGGCCGCCTTGCCGCGCCAGGGTCAGACGGGCCTGCCTGCGGAATTGCAGGCAGCCATTTTTCGGGCACCTCGGCCTGTGGCCGATAAACCCAGTGTCGGTGGTGTGAAGCTGGCCACTGGGGATTATGCCTGGTTCAGCCTCAGTGCCGTGCAGGATGGGGCTGCGCCTGCTGCACTGGCCCCTGCGCCGACACCGGACAGCCTGTTGGCGGCTCAGCGGCGTCAGGCCGAGACTTCCAGCCTGATGGACGGCTTGCGTAGTCGGGCGGAGGTTGAGCTGCGTTTGCCTGCCACCCCTCAGACGCCCTAATCGCGCCCGCGTCCCAGGGCCAGATAGGCCAGCACCAGGCTGACGGCAATCAGCAGGCCAACGACGAGGGCAAAGCCGTGGGGGTGTTCAGCCAAAGGGATGCCGCCCACGTTCATGCCGAACAGCCCGCCGGTCAGGTTGATGGGCAAGGCCAGGACGGTGACGATGGTCAGCACGAACAGGCTGCGGTTGGTGCGTTCCGCGATCAGGGCGGTGATTTCTTCCTGCAGCAGTTTGGTGCGCTCCACCAGTGCGGCCGTGTCGGCCACAGCGGTGGAAAACTCTTCGGCAGCCTGACGCAGGTCTTGCAGGTCATCGCCGCCGACCCAGGCCGGTGGGCGATTGAGCAGCCGAAAGAAGGCCGCCGGTTCAGGGGCCAGCAGGCGTTGTAACCGCACCAGAGTACGACGGAGCGCGCCCAGTTCGCTGCGCTTCAGGGTGATGCGGTTGGCCAGAAAGCCATCTTCGATATGATCCACGTGCAGGGTCGCCTGGCGCACAATGTCCACCAGGACATCGGCCTGGGCTTCCAGCAGCTTGGCAAGCAATTCCGCCGCCGAGCGAAAAGGATGAAATCGTACCAGGGCACGGAGCTTGTCTACGGAACGCAAGGGCCGCCGCCGGGCGCTGATGAGGAAATTGCGGTCTATGCACAGGCTGACGCTGGAGATGGCCGAGGCATCAAAGCTGAAATCAAACTGGACATCGTGCAACACCGCCACCAGGGTGCCGCCTTCCTGTTCCAGACGGGTGGAACTGGTATGTAGCCCGAGTGTTTCATGGAAAGTTTCCGGCAGTTGGACATGCTGGCGCAACCAGCGTTCGGACGCCGTATTGGCCAGGGAGAAGTGCAGCCAGAGAAAATTGGCCGGTGGGCTGGAGGCGGCCTGGAGCAGCCAGGTGGCAGCGGCATCGGCGTCCACCGGCGTCGTGGAGCCATCGGCACCGAATAGATAGCCCCAGACCAGCCCGTGCTTGTCGGAGCCGTAGCTGAAATCACTTGTTTCCATCGTACCTGCCCCTTGAACCGGTTTAGCCCCGCGTTATCGCCTTACGCCGACCCTGACCCGCCTGACTGTGGACGTGCCGTGCGACCGGTACGCCGCCAGCCAGGCGAGGTGCAGGCTAGTAGCGGTAATGCGCGCTCTTGTAAGGGCCTTCTTTGGCCACGCCGATGTAGTGTGCCTGCTGGTCGGTCAACTCGGTCAACTGGGCATTGAGCTTTTTCAACTGCAGCCGCGCCACCTTTTCATCCAGATGTTTGGGCAGGGTGTATACCCCGATGGGGTATTTGCCGGCATCACGTTCCTGCCAGAGTTCAATCTGGGCAATGGTCTGGTTGGCAAAGCTGGAGCTCATCACGTAGGACGGATGTCCGGTGGCACAGCCCAGATTCACCAGTCGACCCTTGGCCAGCAGGATGATCCGCTTGCCGTCCGGGAAGATGACGTGATCCACCTGGGGCTTGATTTCTTCCCACCCGTAACCTTCCAGGCTGGCAACAGCAATTTCATTGTCGAAGTGGCCGATGTTGCAGACGATGGCCTGATCTTTCATCCGGGCCATGTGGTCGTGGGTAATCACGTGGTAGTTGCCGGTGGCGGTGACGAAGATGTCGGCCTTGTCGGCGGCGTAGTCCATGGTGACGACCCGATAGCCTTCCATCGCCGCCTGCAGGGCG
>CAYNNN010000008.1:0-17644 GCA_964398665.1 uncultured Gammaproteobacteria bacterium
GCCGGCCCGCCCTCCGGGCGGCTGCCGCCCCTCGAAAAATTGTGCTACACTCCGTATATCTCAATTTCTTCTCGGGGGCCGCTCAACTGCGGCCCGTTAGACCGTTTCTGATTTTTTTCTCAACCACGTAAAGGAGTTCCAAATGAAGTTCATTTCCCAACTGCTGATCGCCCTCATCTTGTGTGTTGGTACCCTTGCCACGCCAGCACTCGCTGGGGACACGGACCCGCTGTTTGTTAATCTGACCACTGATGATTCGCACCGTGCTAATATGGCAATAACTTTCGGTGGAAAGCAGAGCGAGCGCGGACATCCACTGACCATCTTCTTGAACGACAAAGGCGTGCTCCTGGGTTCCAAAGCAAACGCTGGCAAGTTTTCGGAACATCAAAAAGCACTCGCCGATCTCATGGACAAAGGAGCCACAGTCCTCATCTGCCCCATGTGCATGAAGCACTATGGTGTAAAGGAAGCCGATTTATTGACAGGCATCAAAGTAGGAAATCCAGAACTTACTGGTGGCGCACTGTTCAAAGACAACACCAAAACGCTCACTTGGTAAGAACGGTCTAACAACAAGCTCCAAGGGACGCGCCGCAAGCGGCGCGTCCCTGAGCTTAGACGTTAGACTGCGGGAGGTATGTCGTGCGAACGGAAACGTTTAGCTCCAAAGTCGACACCTGGTTAGCTTTAATTCTTGCAGCGTCCGCGCTCCTGGCCCTATGCGGGGTAGGTGCGGCGACATGGGCCGGTAAGATGTCGATTGCTGCTTCGGTTGCAACTGTTCTCATCACTGCTGGAGTTCCGATATGGATCTTCGCCACGACACGATACGACATCTCGAACGAGTTTCTGATTGTGCACAGTGGGCCATTTCGGTGGAGCATTCCTCTCGTAGAAATCAAGTCAGTCACACCCACGCGGAGTCCGCTGTCGAGTCCGGCTCTCTCGCTCGACCGGCTTCGAATCGAGTATGGTCAGGGACGAGTTGTGATGATCTCGCCGAGCGACAAGGCTGCGTTCTTGCGCGTTCTTGAGACACATCAAAGGGCCGCGGTCTAACAAGTGCATCGAGCGGACGGCTGACCAGCGGCGCTGGCCGGTTCCCTCCGCGCGTTGCGCTCCGGCCGCCGCACATGCACAACGTTAGATCCCTATGGCCGTGCCACACGCAGCAGAATTGTTGGAAGCCTCAGCAGCGATTTCTGAAGAACGCTACGAAATGGCATTAGCAATTCTTCTGCCACTGGTATCAAAAGAGGTCTCCGGTGCGTTGGGTTTGCTTGGAGTTATGCACCAGCTTGGGTTTGGCGTCGAACGCGATGGCCAGAAAGCGGTCGAGTTGCTAACTAAAGTAACCGAGTTGGGTGATGGAACCGCGGCACACAACCTTGGCACGATATACGCAATGGGAATGCCCGGTGTCCCGCAGAATTTTGAATTAAGTCGGCAGTTCTATCGTACCGCAAAGGCAATGGAGGCGCAGTTTACAATCGAATCATTCTATGATTAGTCCGGTATCTAACATGGCGCTCAACCTCGCTCCTTTCAGTCGCTGGACGCCGCTAAAGCGGCGCCCCTTACCCTAGACGTTATAACACTATAGGCACAAGGAAATTCATGAAACTCAGCAATGATTTTAGTGGCGCCTTAAGGACATTTGCATATTTTATGTCGAGCGGGACGCACCATATGCTAGATGGCGTAACCTATTTAGATTTATATGGAAATGATCCAAGCGCGATTGAAATTGTTTACGCAATTTTCGCAAATGTTATTGAGTTGGATGATTATGGAAATGTAACAAATTTTTCATATGCTCAGAAGCGAGCGACAGATTATCTAAGATCCTATTGCGATCCATCGTTTAAAGTGTTTCCTCCATTTGAAGATTGGGAAATGGAGCTCTATGGCCCGCCTGATTATGGAGGCTAGAAATAGTATTATAACAAGTCGTTCAGACGTGCCCGGAATAATGCCCAGCTCTTTTTCGGTATAGAATCGCACGGGATGGTACATCTACATCATGTGCCAAAGCATCCATGTCTATTTTTGTGGCCGGCTTATTTCGCGTTACTAAGCGTATAGTAAGTTTAACGGTTTGAGCGATGAACAATGGGCGATGATCCGCTGTGTGCTGCCCCCGGAAGCAGAGAAGCGGGGACGAGGGATGCCGCCTGCAGACTTTCGTGGGGTAGTGAATGCGATAGCCTACGTGTTAATAACGGGGTGCCGGTGGTGCGACCTACCGGCTGGAAAGTCGAACGCACCTTCGCCTGGTTGCAACGGCGCTTCCGTCGCCTCACCTGTCGCCCAAGCCCCAATCGAGGCGGCTGTCTGCCCAGTAGGTGACATTGAAGGGTATAATGGCGACCTGCACGCTTGGCGAGTCGCCAAGCCCCCCGATTTACCCATCACCCAATCCTCATGTCCCAATTGCCCAATAGCGACAATCTCCTGATATTAAGTCACAAGCTGGCTGAATTTGCTGCGGCCCGCGCCTGGGAGCCGTTTCATACCCCCAAAAACCTGGCGATGGCCCTCATCGGCGAAGCCGGGGAGCTGATCGAGCATTTTCAATGGCTCACCCCCGAACAAAGCCAGCAGCTCAATCCAGACCAAAAAGCGGCAGTTGCCCTGGAGCTGGCGGATATCCTCCTGTATCTGGTGCGCCTGGCTGATGTGCTGGAGATAGACCTCGCCGAGGCTGCACACCGCAAGATCGCCCTGAATGAAACCCGTTACCCGGCAGACCGTTGCCAGGGTTCAGCCCGCCGGGCCCATGCCTATGCGGCGCCTGCATCCGATACCTGAGCGCAGGTCGGGCAGGCTAGTGCGCAGGCGTGGCAGCCGGCCCAGATTCGAGCACCGGTTCCGCAACGGGCTGAACCTGCGGGTCCGTCCAGGTACCGGTGATGGCATACTCGTAGCGCACCAGCTTGTCCACCTCGCTACCCAACAATTGCTGAGCCAGCAGCAGGGCCGCCCCCACCGCCGGACCTGCGGTCAAGGCCCCGGTCAGCGGCAGGGTCGCAGTCGCCTTGGGTGTGACCACAACCCGCACCTGATAATCCTGATCCCGCAAGCCCACCCGGCCCTGGGCCGCAATGCGGGCTGCCGTGCCTTCCAGGGCCAGGGGTTGCAACCGGAGCTGACCATCCGCCAGTACTGCTTCAGCGGTCAGATTGTCAAAGCGCAAACCCTTCCCGAACAGGTCAGTAAAATCCAGCGTCAGGCGCCGTTGCAGACTTTGCCAGCCCGCCAGGCCCAATAAGCGCCCAGCCACGCCGGGTTCGACTTCAGCCAGGCTGCCTTGTCGCAGCTGCAACGCTGCGGTACCGTGCCAATAGCGCCAGTCCAGCGGGGCCGGGACAGCCCGCAGCTGCAAGGCCAGCTGGCCTTCCGCCGCTTCCAGCGCCTGGGTTTCCAGCCACTCACGCAGCAGACTACCCATGTCGGTAGCGCGCAAGCGCAAGGTCAAATCCCACCCCGATGCCTGCCAGTCACCTTCGCCCTGCAAGACCCAGCGTGGCTGCTCCAGATGCAGCTTGTACAAGGTCCAGCCTGCCGGAGTCGGCTGTCCGGCCAGGATCAGTTTACCCAGCAGATGGGTATCGTAGCGCAGCTCGGCACAGTCCAGTTCCAGGGCCGGCCAGCGAGCTGCGCTCAGCGGCGGTGCGGGTGGCACGGGATACAAGGCCGGCACCGGGCTGGCCTGAAGCTGGAGGCGCTGGATGCGCACCCGCCAGGGCTCCTCCGCGTACGAGGGTGGCTGGAGTTCCAGGGCAACATCCGGACTCTGAACATGCCAGTTTCCGGTGGAATCGGTCTGGACATTGACGTTGGCAAATTGCTGGTCTGCCCATCGTACCGCTGCCAGCCGCAGGCGCACGTCCCAGGCCGGACGCGCGCCTGGGGTGCCACTGTCAGGGAACCAGTCCAGCCAGGCATTGAGGTCCAGATCCGGCCACTGTCCACGCAGGCGCACGCCTTGGTCGGGCAGCTCAGGGGGGGTATCCCCCCACTGCACCGCCAGGGCCATCGGCTGGTTGGCCGTTACCAGACGCCAGCGCAGGCGCAGCTTGTCCCCATAGCGCAAGTCCCAGGTACCACCCGCCTGCAACTCGCTCAACAGGCGCACGTCCTCAGATACGGCAGCAGGCTTGGTCAGCGGCTGGGGCAGCGCCACGGCCAGCCCCTGCAAATCGGTGCGGGCTTCCAGGCGCGGGGCCTGACCAGGTTGGCCACTCAGCAGCAACGTGCCCTGCCAGCGGGCGCTGCCGGCCAGCCCCGGCCAATCCGGTGGCAAACCCAGCAACACCCGGAGCCGCTGGGCCGTCAGCGGCCCCTGAGCCGTGATCCGGGTCTGACCTTGCAGGGTTTCCAGCGTCAGCCGCATCGGCCAATCTTGAAATATCGCCTGGACATCACGGGCTTCAACCCCGTGGGCATTGAAGCGCAGCAGGCCCTGGACCTGTTCCAGTGGCTGTCCCTGCCAGTTCAGGCGCGCTTGCGTCAAGTGCAGGCGCCCGTCCACGACGACTTCCTCGATGGCCAGGAAAGGCATCTGCAACGCCAGTTGCAAATTCAAGGGCCCGGTCGCCTCCAGGCCATCCAGATAGCTGCCGAGGCGCTCGCGCAGCGGGCTGGTGCGCAGAAATTCCAGGCCCGTGGCCAGAGTACCGGTTGCAGTGCCGGTGACTTCCAGCACCCCGGTCTTGCGCAACTCGGCAATGCTGACCTGCACCGGTCCCAGTTGGGCATCCAGGGTTTGCCCCCGGATCAGCGCGATGCGCAGGGCGCGCGCCTCGAAATTCAGGGTGGCTTCCAGGTCATGCAGGCGGGGATAACGGGGATGATAGGTCAGACCGGCACCTTGCACCTGAAGCTGGGCCTGAAATTGTCCGGTCGGGTGGGTATCGTAGGGAAAATCGGCCAGCGGCCCCTGCAACAGGACCGCACCATGCGTGATGGCGCCGCTCAGGGCAGCACGCTCCAGCCAGGCGACCAGGCCAGGGTTGGTAATATGCACCGGCACATAGCGGGTCACAGCCTCAGCCCGGCCTCGGGTCAGGGTCACAGCCAGATCCAGGTGCGGTGAGGCCGCCTCCGAAAACAGCGTGAGATCAAAGCGCGCCTGGGCGGCCAGATCGGCATTGGCCACGTGCAGCTCACTACCCTGCACATGCCAGTCCCCGCCGTCCGGCCACCAGCCGATGTTACCCTGTAGCTGGGCCGCCAGGGGCTGGGTAAACAGGTGGGGCAAATCCACACTCAGGGCCGGACTGGCCAGTTGCAATTGCCCACCCTGTTCCGTGGCCCAGAACGTGCCGCGTAATCCGGCCAGGCCGGGCGCCTGCTGCCAGGCCATTGCAGACAGGCCATCGCCCCAGCCCCGCAGCCGCCAGCGTGGTTGCACACCGTGGTCATAGGCCAGGTTCAGTTCGTGCAGCCGCCCATCCGGTTCGGCCTCGCGCAGATAGTGCTGGAATTTTGCCGTCAGATGCGGCGTCCGCCGCACCAGTTGGGCCAAAGCCCCCATGTGCAGTTCGGCCTGCTGGACCCGCAGCCGCCACGGGGTTTGGGCATCGGCCTGAAATTGCAGCTGGGGCAGGGCCAGCGCCAGCGCTTCACCCTGGCGGAGTACCAGCTCCTGGAGATATCCAGACATTCCGGCCTGCCAGACCAACTGTTTCCACTGCAAGTGCCAGGTCGCTGGAATTTCCTGCCAGGTCAGGTCAGTCAGACCACCCTGGGCAATCAGCTGCCGGGGCTGGAATCCCGCTGAATTAAGCCAGGCCTGCAGGCTCAGGCGTCCGGCGACCGGGGTCAGCCCCAGGTGGGTCTGGGTCAGGGCTGCCAGCGGCTGAGCCGCTGCTTCAAGCTGGAAATAACTTTCCACTGTGGGCGGGGTACTGGCAAAGGGATTACCCTGCCAATGGGCATATCCGGTCAGCCAGCCCGCGCCTGGCGCCCGCACTTGAAACCGCAGGACGTGCGCCTTATCGGCCTGCTGGGCCAATTCGGCATCAAGGCGCAACGGGCTCGGCCCTGCATAATGCCCGCTGGCATCTTGCAATTCCAGCGTGGCATCCCGTAGCTGCAAGCGGGCTTCCCGACCCAGCCAATTCTCCCAGACCTGCGCCCAGTCCAGCGGGCCTGCCGGCGTCAGACCCTCGACTCGCCACTGTCCATCCGGGACACGGCGCAGGCGCAGGTGCAGGCCCTGCAATTGCAGTTGGGCACGACTGGCCGCTCCACCCAACAGCCAGCGCCAGCTCAAGGCCAGTTCGGCCTTTGCCAGCACCAGCGCCGGGGTACGCTGGGGGGCATACAACGTGAGCTGCTGCACGGCCAGCACCGGCTGACCCCGGTGCCAGCGCAGGCGGGCCGCTTCGACACTGACCGGCTGGCCCAACACCAGACTCAAGGCCCCGCCCAGCCGCTCTGGCGCTGCCGTCAGCCAGAACAGGCCAGCGTAAGGCAGCAGTACCACCAGCAACAGCACCAGACTCAGGCGGTTGAGCAGATGGCACAGGCCGTGGAGGCAAAACCGTAACCAGAACATGATGGGTGCCCTGTTTACAGAGGCACCACGTCGTACTGCTCCTGACTGTAGGATGTTTCGATCTGAAAACTGATGGGCTTGCCGATGAAGGCCCCCAGCTCGGCCAGGCTACTGGATTCTTCATCCACCAACAAATCCACGACTTCGCTTGAAGCCAGGATCAGCAGGCCCTGCGGATCGTATTGCCGGGCCGCCCGGAGAATTTCCCGAAAGATTTCGTAACAGATGGTTTCCGGGGTCTTGACCATACCCCGACCGCTACAGGTTGGACACGGCTCGCACAACACATGGGCCAGGCTTTCGCGGGTACGTTTCCGGGTCATCTGCACCAGGCCAAGGGAGGAAACTTCGCTGATGTAGGTCTTGGCATGATCCTTTTCCAGACAGCGATCCAGGGTACGCAACACCTGCCGCTTGTGCTCCTCTTCCAGCATGTCGATAAAATCGATGATGATGATCCCGCCCAGATTGCGCAGCCGAATCTGCCGGGCAATGGCCTGAGCCGCTTCAAGATTGGTTTTGAAAATGGTCTCTTCCAGGGTGGTACGCCCGACAAAAGCCCCGGTGTTGACGTCAATGGTGGTCATGGCCTCGGTCTGGTCAATGACCAGATGCCCGCCCGATTTCAGGGGTACCTTGCGATCCAGAGCCTTCTGGATTTCATCTTCAATGCCATATAGCTCAAACATGGGTCGTTCACCCACATAAGGCTCCAGCCGGGGCAACAGTTCCGGGACAAAGCGCTCCGCAAATTCAGAAACCTGCTGATAGATGGTGCGGGAGTCGATACGCACTTTGTCAATCCGGCCATCGGCCAGATCCCGCAGGGCACGCAAGGCCAAGGGCAAATCCTCGTGAATCACGCTGGGCGCGGTGACTCCACGGGCACGTTCGGTAATCAGTTCCCACAGGCGGCACAGAAAACGCAGGTCATTACGCAAGTGTTCTTCGGCAATGCCTTCGGCAGCGGTGCGGGCGATAAAGCCGCAGTGGGGCCGTTGCGCTTCCGTGCGTTGCTCGACGTAATCATGCAGCAGGGCACGCAAGCGCTGACGCTCTTCTTCGGGTTCGATTTTCTGCGATACGCCTATCGTGTTAGCCGCAGGCATGAAAACCAGATAACGGGAGGGAATGGAAATGTGCATGGTCAGCCGGGCGCCCTTGCTGCCCAGGGGATCCTTGACTACCTGAACGATGACTTCCTGACCTTCATGCAGCACTTCGGCAATATCCACATTGCGCCGGGTGCCATTTTCTTCATCATGGAGCCGGGCCGCATCGTTCAGGTGCAAAAAGGCTGCCTTATCCAGGCCGATATCCACAAAAGCCGCCTGCATCCCCGGCAATACCCGGCAAACCTTACCCTTGTAGATATTGCCGACCCAACCCCGCTTGCTCTCCCGCTCAATGAAAATCTCATGCAGCAAGCCGCCTTCGATCAGGGCAACCCGGGTTTCCCGAGGGGTGACGTTGATCAGCAATTCATCACTCATACCGGAATCCTCACGCCTGCCCGCCGCAAAAGCTGCGCGGTTTCGTAAAGGGGCAAGCCTACCACGCCGGTATAACTGCCGTGTAGCATGACCACAAAACTGGCGGCCAAGCCCTGGATGGCATAGCCACCGGCCTTGTCCTGCCATTCGCCGCTGGCCACATAGGCCGCAATCTGCCCGGCCGTCAGGGAAGCCAGGGTGACTGCGGTGCTGACCTGCACATGCGCCCGCGTCCTGCCGGCCAATGCCACGGCGGTCAGGACCTGGTGCGTATGGCCCTGAAGCCGGGTCAGCATCCGGGTTGCATCGACCGGATCGACCGGTTTGCCCAGCAGGATGCCCTCGGGCGCCACCACCGTGGTATCTGCGCCCAATACCAGGCCGTCTGGCTGCAGGTGTGCCCCAGCCGCCGCCTTGGCCTGCGCCAGACGGCTGACATAGGCGCTCGGGGCTTCGCCAGGATGCGGGGTTTCGTCCAGTGCAATGCTCAGGGGCGTGAAGGCAACGCCCAGTTGGGCCAGCAGGGCACGCCGCCGGGGCGAGGCCGAAGCCAGATACAGGGACGCGGGTTTATTCACGGTGATAGGGATGACCCTGGAGCAAGCTGGCGGCCCGGTACAATTGCTCGACTACAATCACCCGTGCCAGCGCATGAGGCAAGGTCAGGGCCGAGAGTGACCACTGCTGGTTGGCCCGGGCCAAAACAGCCGGCGCCAGACCATCCGGGCCACCGATCAGCAGATACACCGGCAGCCCACGCTGACGCCAGGCCGCCAATTCCGTGGCCAGCTGCCGGCTACTCCAGCCCACGCCCGCCCCATGCAGGGCCACGACCCAGGCCTGGGGGGGCAACAAGGCCAGCAAACGGCCACCTTCATCCTGACCATAATGCCCGGCGCTACCCTGCTTGCTACGCCGGGCCGCCGGTATTTCACGCAAGGTCAAGGGATATTCCCGGTGCAGGCGTTGCTGGTAGTCGGCCACAGCCGCATTGGCCCAGGCAGGCAAACGCTCACCCACTGCCAACAACACCAGGGCCGCCATCAAGTCTCCCCGATCAGGCGTTGACCCCCGGCACCCGCCAGAGCTTTTCCAGTTGGTAAAAATCGCGGATCTGCGGCTGCATCACATGCACGACCACATCACCCAGATCAGCCAGCACCCATTCACCAAACTGTTCACCTTCCAGGCCTACTGGACGCACCCCGGCGGCCCGCACCGCATCCATCAGCGACTGTGCCAGTGCCCGCACATGGCGATTGGAGGTGCCCGAAGCCACCACCAGTGCATCGGCGTAGCTGCTGACCTGGCTGACATCAATGACCTGCACATCCACAGCCTTGAAATCGTCCAGCACCCTACAGGTCAGTTCCACCAGATTTTGCACTTGCATGGGGATGCCTCAGGTACGGATATGCCCGGCACCCAGGACGATGAATTTCTGGGTCGTCAGCCCTTCCAGGCCCACGGGTCCCCGTGCGTGCAGCTTGTCGGTGCTGATGCCGATTTCAGCACCCAAACCATATTCGAAGCCGTCCGCAAAGCGCGTTGAAGCATTCACCATCACGGAGCTGGAATCCACCTCGCGCAAAAACCGGTTAATGGCCGTGTAATCTTCGCTGACAATGGCATCGGTATGGTGGGAGCCATAGCGCTCGATATGGTTGATCGCCTCATCCAGGCTATCTACCCACCGGATGGCCAGGCAAGGCCCCAGATATTCGGCATACCAGTCGTCCTCCGTAGCCGCCACCACCCGTTCACCCAGCAGGGCCTGCGTGCGGGCACAGCCCCGCAGTTCCACGCCGCGCGCCCAGTATTCCTCGGCCAGCCGAGGCAGGATGTGTGGAGCAACCGCCTGATGCACCAGCAAGGTTTCCATGGCATTGCATACTGCATAACGCTGCGTCTTGGCATTGACCGCCACTGGAAACGCCTTGGCCAGATCGGCGGCTGCATCCAGGTAGACATGGCAATTGCCATCCAGATGCTTGAGCACCGGGATCAGCGACTCGGCGCTAACCCGTGTGATCAGATCCTTGCCTCCGCGTGGCACGATGACGTCCACCAGGCCCTTGAGCTTCAGCAATTCACCCACAGCCGCCCGGTCAGGTGTGGCTACCATCTGCACGGCTGCCGATGGAAGGTCGGCCGCCACCAGACCCTGACGGATCAGCGCGACCAGAGCCTGATTGGAATGAAAGGCCTCCGACCCCCCACGCAAAATCACGGCATTACCGGATTTCAGACACAAGCCTGCGGCATCAACCGTCACATTGGGCCGGGATTCGTAGATGATCCCGATGACGCCCAGGGGAACCCGCATCCGCCCCACTTGAATGCCGCTGGGCTGATAACGCAGATCAGTGACCTCGCCCACCAGGTCAGGCAGAGCCGCAACCTGCTGCAGACCCTCGGCCATCGCCTGCAGACGGGCCGGATTCAAGGCCAGCCGATCCAGCAGGGCCGGCGTCAATCCCCGCTGCCTTCCGGATTCCAGATCCCGAGCATTGGCCGCCAGGATGGCTGCCGGGTCCTGAATCAACAGGCGCGCCACTGCATTCAGGGCATGATTCCTGGCTGCGGTCGTCGCCCGTGCCAAGGCGCGCCCCGCCTGCCGGGCATCTGCACCCAGACGGGCCATATAGCTTTTCAAATCATCAGGATATTGTGTATGGGTCATGGGGCTTCGTGGTCTATGGTTCCACCAATGGGGCCAGCCGGGATTATGGCCGAGAAGACCAGCGCTGTATAGCACCTTTCGGCGGGTTTCGCGCCGCTGCAATCCGGGTTCCGGACCGGCAAAAAAATGAGCGTAAGTGATCAAGGTCATTGTGGATAAGTATGTGGATAACTCGCCCCAACCTGTGGATAACTTTTTGGGCACCCCCTGCAGAAAAAAGTTATCCACAAGTTATCCACATACTTATCCACAGGGTATAAAACTTATAACTAATTGAAATTAAAAAAAATAAAAACCACAAAAAAAAGTTATCCACAAAAAAATCGTCGTACAACAACAGTACTTAAATCTTGGTACTCAGTACCAAGTACTGTACAATGTACGTACTATTTGTTGTTGTTACGTGCTCAAAATTTGAACAGCTATTTTTTTTCTGTTCAAAAACAATGAATAAAAAATTGTCGTTCATGTCATTGTTTAAAAATGAATATAAGCAGAAAATGATATTATGTCTCCTAGGGTCATTTTCAGAGGAACCAGATTCTATTGTGTTTGATATGAATAAAAAATCCGGTTAAAAACACAGATAATGTCAATTTATCATAATGATGATTCAGTAATTGGCTTTCAGGAAATCATCCTGAAGCTGCAGGGCTACTGGGCCAAGCAGGGCTGCATCCTGCTCCAGCCCTACGACATGGAAATGGGGGCTGGCACCTTCCACATGGGCACCTTCCTGCGGGCCATCGGCCCGGAGCCGTGGAATGCAGCTTATGTCCAGCCGTCGCGCCGCCCCGCTGACGGGCGCTACGGCGAAAATCCCAACAGGCTGCAACATTATTATCAATTTCAGGTGGTCATGAAGCCTGCGCCCCTGGATATCCAGGCGCTTTACCTCGGCTCGCTGGCAACCTTGGGCTTTGACCCTCAGGTGCATGATATCCGCTTCGTCGAGGATAACTGGGAATCTCCGACCCTGGGGGCCTGGGGTTTGGGCTGGGAAGTCTGGCTCGATGGTATGGAGGTCAGCCAGTTTACCTATTTTCAACAGGTTGGCGGCCTGGACTGCAAGCCGGTGACAGGCGAAATCACCTATGGGCTGGAACGACTGGCCATGTATTTGCAGGGTGTTGAAAGCGTATACGACCTGCGCTGGGGTGGCAGCCGCTCGGGAACCATCAGTTATGGCAACTTGTTCCATCAGAATGAGGCAGAACAGTCCAGTTACAACTTCGAACAGGCCAATGTGGCCAATCTAACCCACTGGTTCGATGCCTGCGAGGCAGAATGTACCCGGCTGCTGGCCGCACAACTGCCCCTGCCTGCCTACGAACAGGTCCTGCGCTGTTCGCACAGCTTCAATGTCCTGGATGCCCGCCGGGCGCTATCAGTAGCAGAACGCCAGCGTTACATCCTCCGGGTACGCACCCTGGCCCGCGCAGTGGCCGAAGGCTACCATGCCCGCCGCGAGGCCCTCGGTTTTCCCCTACTCGACAAACCCGCTTAAAACGCCTCAGGAGACGCTCAATGACACCTGGATGGACTCAGACTGCACCCTGGCCGTCTGAACGCGCTACAGACGTTCTGGGAGGCCGCTAGCAGCATGCAGACCGCACACACCCTTGCCCTGGAACTTGGAACCGAGGAACTGCCGCCCCGCAACCTCCGCAATCTCGGCACGGCCCTGGCACAAAATCTCACCCTGGCGCTCAAACGCCTGGGCCTGGACTACACCGGATGCCAAAGCTACGCCAGTCCACGCCGCCTGGGCCTTGTTGTGACCGGGCTGGTTGCCCGGCAGCCACCCCAGATACTGGAACGGCGTGGGCCAGCCTTGAGTGCTGCCTTTGATGCGCATGGGCAGCCCAGACCTGCGGCAACCGGCTTTGCCCGCAGTTGTGGTGTAAGCGTGCCGGAACTGGAGCGCCTGGAGACACCTCAGGGGAGCTGGCTGGTTCACCGACGCAGCAGCCCTGGTCAGACGACGCTGGCCCTGCTACCGGAAATCATCCGCACAAGCTATGCCGAACTACCGGTAGCCAAACGGATGCGCTGGCACGATGGCACCCACGAATTCATCCGCCCGGTGCATTGGTTACTGGCCCTGTACGGCAGCGAAATCATCCCGTTGGACCTCTATGGTGTAACAGCTGGACGTCAGACCTATGGCCATCGGTTCCATCACCCTGCAGCCCTGGAACTAGCCAGTGCTGATGCCTACCCCGAGGTATTGAACAAAACCGGTCACGTCGTGGCCGACTTCAACGCCCGCCAGGCCTACATTCTGGAACAGGTCAGCACCCAGGCCACCGAACTGGGCGGAATCCCCCTGTACGACACCGAATTACTGGATGAAATCACAGCCTTGGTCGAATGGCCAGTTGTAGTCGCCGGTCGATTTTCCCCTGAATATCTGGCCCTGCCCAGCGAAGTCCTGATCGCCGTCATGCAAGGCCATCAGCGTTATTTCCCACTCCAGGATACCCAGGGTCATTTGCTGCCGGCATTCATCACGGTCAGCAATATCCAGAGCCGGAACCCTGCAATTGTTCAAGCAGGCAACGAACGGGTCATCAAACCTCGCCTGGCTGATGCGGCATTCTTTTGGCAACAAGACCAGCGCCAGCCGCTACAGGCACGCATCGAACGCCTGAAAACAATCATTTATCAATCCAGATTAGGCACGCTCCATGCCAAGGCGGCCCGTCTGGCCATGCTGGGTGATACCCTGGCCCAACTGTTGGGGCTGGACCCGGTCCTGGCGCAGCGGGCCGCCTGGCTGGCCAAAACCGATCTGACCACGGATTTGGTCGGTGAATTTCCTGAGCTGCAAGGGACGTTGGGCAAATACTACGCCCGCTTGGCCGGTGAACCGGAAGCAGTGGCAATTGCCCTGGAAGAACAATATTATCCACGCGGTGGTGGTGCCCAGCTCCCGCAATCCGGCCAAGGGCAGATCCTGGCCCTGGCCGACAAGCTGGACACACTGGTGGGTGCATTCGGGATCGGCATCAAACCCAGCGGCGACAAAGACCCTTACGGGCTGCGCCGGGCTGCCATCGGCTTGTTGCGCATCAGTATCGAACAACGCCTGGATCTGGATCTGGTCCAGCTCTGCACCGTGGCCCAGCAGGCTTATGCCGGGGTATTCACCCCCAGCCCGGCGCTGACCGAAACCATAACCGGCTTTTTGCAGGAACGCTTCCGGGTTTACTTCCAGGAACGCGGGTTGCGTGGCGACGTCATTGCCTGTGTTCTGGCGCAGGCAGCGGTACGTCCCTACGATGCCAGCCTGCGGCTTGGTGCTGTGGATGGTTTTGCGCGTCGCCCTGAAGCCCGCCTGCTGATCAGTGCCTATAAACGCATGCACAACCTACTCAGACAAACGGCCCTGCCGACCCAGGCGCAGCATCCCGTTGTGCGGATGGAACCCGCAGAACAGGCGCTGGCGGGCGCCTACGCACTACGTCAGGCATCAGTCCAGCATGCCCTGCAGGCACAAGACTATGATCAGGCCCTGAGTCTGCTGGCCGAGCTGGCTCAACCCCTGGATACGTTCTTTGTCGAGGTCATGGTGATGGTTGAAGACCCGCAATTGCGGGCCAGCCGGCTGGCCTTGCTGCATATGATTTACCAAACCTTCAGTCAGGTTGCAGATTTTTCCCATGCCTATACCGTCACCCAGTAGTCTGCCCTCAGCCGATCCGGACTCCTACCAGGCCATGCTGGCTGCAGTGCAGGCTTTCCATCACAAACACGCCTTGCGGGAACGCGGTGGCGAAGAACTGTTTTATCGCATTGCCCTGATGGTTGAAGAACTGGGTGAGATTTCCGCCTGTGCCAGCAAGGGCAAAAATCAGGCCCTGCTGGCCGAAGAATGTGCCGACCTGCTCATCTTGCTGATGGGCACGGCCCTGGCCCAGGAATTTGATCTCAACGCCGCCTTCTGGGCCAAGATGGATATCCTGATGCAGCGGGAATCCCGCATGATAGCCGGTCGGGTACGCGTTTCGGAATTCCGTGAATAAGCTGGTCATTCTGGATCGCGATGGGGTCATCAACCACGACTCGGACGCCTTCATCAAATCGCCGGAGGAGTGGTTGCCCCTGCCCGGCAGCCTGGCTGCCATTGTTGCCCTGCAGCGCCAAGGCCATACCGTAGCCGTAGCGACCAATCAGTCCGGTATTGCCCGAGGCTTGCTGACCGAAGCCACCCTGGCCAGGATCCATGCCAAGTTCCAGACAGCCTTGGCAGCTTGTGGCGGGCAGCCTGTCACCGTTGTCCACTGCCCGCATGGTCCTGGAGATGACTGCCCGTGTCGTAAGCCCAGACCGGGCCTGCTCCAGAGGCTGCTGACCCATTATCAGGCCCCGGCAGATCAGACCTGGGTCATTGGCGATGCAGCCCGCGACCTGGAAGCGGCCCGGCGCATCGGTGCCCGGCCCATTCTGGTCTTGACCGGCAAAGGTGCCCGGACCCAACAACAGCTGCAGGATTGGACCGTGCCGGTTTATGCCAGCCTGGCTCAGGCTGTGGATGATTTGCTGACCACCCGGCATGATTAGCTTCCGCGCCCTGATCTTCAATATCGTGCTGGTCATCAGCGTGCTGATCTACGCGCCTGTCATGTTGTGTTCGGCGCCGTTGCCTTTGCATTATCGGGATGCGCTGGCCAATTTCTGGAATAGAAATATCCTCATCTTCCTGGCCTGGATCTGCCAGTTGCGCAGTGAAGTGGAGGGCCTGGAGCACATCCCGGCCCAAAGCTGCCTGGTATTTGCCAAACACCAATCGGCTTGGGAAACCATTGCCCTGCAACCGATGTTCAAACAGGTCTCCTGGGTACTGAAACGGGAGTTACTCTGGATTCCGTTGTTCGGCTGGGCCTTGAGCATGCTCAAGCCCATTGCCATTGACCGGGCGGCGCGCAAATCCTCGCTGAACCACTTGCTGGCCGAAGGCAAAAACCGCCTGGCTGCCGGGCGCTGGGTCATCATTTTCCCGGAAGGCACGCGCACGCCAGTCGGCGCCACCGCCCGCTACCACAGCGGTGGTGCCAAACTAGCGGAATTGACTGGCGTACCCGTATTGCCTATTGCTCATAATGCCGGGCTGTTCTGGCCCCGGCAAAGCCTGCGCAAATATCCAGGTGTCATCCGGGTGCGCATCGGCCCGCTCATCCCGACCCAGGGCAAGACTGCTGCCCAAATCAACGCCGAAGCTCAGGCCTGGATTGAAACTCATACGCGCGAACTGGTGGAGTCTGCCCATGTATCTAACACTTAAACATCTGCATCTGTTCACTGTTGCACTCAGTCTGGGCTTGTTTTCAGCCCGCTGGCTAGGTAGCCTGGCGCAGGCAAACTGGGTCCGCTGGAAACCCGTCAGGATTATCCCGCATATCAACGATACCCTGCTCCTGGCCAGCGGTATTGCCCTGATGGTGGTTTCAGCCCAGTACCCGTGGATAGCGACCTGGTTGGCAGTCAAACTGGTGCTGGTCATCGCCTACATCGGCATTGGTTATGGCGCACTCAAGTGTACGGCTTGGTCAGGGCGCCTGGGTTTGGGGCTGTCAGCCCTGAGTCTGGCAGGAGGCGCGGTGTATCTGGCCATCAGCAAGACCCTGCCGGGATTGAGCTGATATGGCCCCGGTCGCCTTTCTGACCGGTGCTGCGGTGCGCGTGGGCGCCGTGGTAGCCCGGCATCTGCACCAGGCAGGGTACAATCTGGTTATCCACTACCGTCACAGTCAGCTTCAGGCCCAGGCTCTGCAGAAAGAGTTGCAGGCCGAACGTGCCAATTCGGTGGTGCTGGTGCAGGGTGATTTGCTACAGATTGCCCAGTTGCCCGCCCTGGCAGCCCAGGCCAGCGCTGCCTGGGGCCGGGTGGATTTGCTGTTGAATAATGCCTCGACTTTCTATCCCACCCCGGTTGCGCAGGTCACCGAAGCACAGTGGGAAGATTTGTTGGGTAGCAACCTCAAGGCGCCCTTTTTCCTGGCGCAGGCGCTGGCGCCCTGTTTGCAGGCTACGCAGGGCTGCATCATCAACATCGCGGATATCTATACCGAGCGGCCATTACCCCGCTATCCGGCATACAGCATCGCCAAGGCGGGTCTGGTGATGTTGACCAAAACCCTGGCCCGTGAGCTGGCACCAGCGGTGCGGGTCAACGCCATCGCGCCGGGCGCCATCCTGTGGCCGGAAGGTGTCGGGCCAGACTACGAAGAAGCCCTGCTGAAACGCATTCCCCTGCGCCGCTGTGGCGACCCGACGGATATCGCCGGCGCGGTGTTGTACCTGGCGCAAGCGCCTTACGTCACGGGTCAGGTGCTGGCCGTGGATGGGGGTCGGTCAATCAGTGGCTGATGCGGTGATAACGCAGGCTGATACAGCGCATATTGCCCCTTGCCGGCCGTCTTGGCCTGGTACATGGCATGATCGGCATGCTGAATCAGATCCTCGGCGTTCTGAGCATCTTGCGGGTAAAAGGCCATCCCGATGCTGGCACCCACTTGCAGCCGTATCCCCTGAATGATGACGGGTTCGTGCAGTGTCTTTAATACCCGCTCGGCTACTTGCGCAGCTTCCTGCAAATTTTCAAGATCTTCCAGCAGAACAAAAAATTCGTCGCCCCCCAGGCGCGCCACTGTATCCTGCAGGCGTACTGCGGCACAAATGCGCGCCGCCACCGTTCGCAAGACTTCGTCACCAATGTTGTGACCGTGGGCATCATTGATTGGCTTGAAACCGTCCAGATCCAGAAACAGGGCGCCCACCTGACGGTGGTCACTGCCGCGCAAGCGCCGGAATGCCTGGCGCATCCGGTCTTGCAGCAAGCGTCGATTGGGTAATTCGGTCAGGGCATCGTAATAGGCCTGTTGAGCCAGTTGCGCA
>CAYNNN010000008.1:17744-57544 GCA_964398665.1 uncultured Gammaproteobacteria bacterium
ACGGCCAGGGTGGCATTGAGATTATCAATCAGCTGGCCGATCTCATCCTGACGCTGATGCTGCAGACGCAAGCTGTAGTTCTGGCGCTGGCTGACCCGGGTCAGAAATTCTGCCACTTCCAGTATGGGCTGGGACACAACACGCTGCATCCTCAGGGCCAACAGCAAGGCAAGGCCCAGGGTCAGCAAGACAATCAGACCGACCAGGGTAATATATTCGCTGGTGTTGACCGCCATATGGGTACGGTGATAGCCCAGATACAGGGTGCCAATACGATTGCCTTGCCAGCGTATCGGCTCAACCTGACTGAAATAATTGGGATACCAACGTGCGCCTTCGGGGCCGGGCTGCGGAGGAATCAGGCCCAGGGTGTTACCATTGAACTGGCTCCAGGCAATCACGCGCTGGGCTGGTTCGTCGTACACCACGATGCCAGCCACTCCGGCTTGTTGGCCCGCTACATTCAATAAGCTGCCAACCTCTGCAAGGTCCTTGCTGGCCAGCGGTGCGGCAACTGCCAGGGCCAGCAGATGAGCCTGCTCTGCCGCCGTTACCTGAAACCGCTGCCGCAACAGGCGCTGGTCGTTGAGGACAAACAGAAAACTGCCAAGCAGCGTCACCAGGGTACTGGTAAGCAGGATCAGCAGGGTCAGCGTCGTGGCGATGCGCGTGGAGGCAAACATCAGCGGCAACCACTGGTCAATTGCGTGTCAGTGTCTGCAAGTTTTTGGGACGCCCCACGTAGTAGCCCTGGGCATAATGGACACCGATCTGGCGCAGGCGCGTTGCGATAGCCTCATGTTCCACGTACTCCGCAATGGTCTTTTTGCCCATGAACTGGGCAATTTCGTGAATGGACCTGACAAAGGCAAAATCCGTGTCATCACGGTCTATCTGCTTGATGAACATGCCATCAATCTTTAGATAATCCACAGGCAGCTTGCGCAGATAGGCAAATGAGGACATGCCGCTGCCAAAATCATCCAGGGAAAATCGGCAGCCAAGTTCCTTGATCAGGCGAATGGCCTGGGCAGCATTGTTCAAGTCGGCAATGGCTACAGTTTCAGTGGCTTCAAAACAAAGCTTTTCTGGATTGATCCGACTGGCATTGCGAATTTCGGCCAGCAGAAAATCCAGAAAACGCGGGTCGTTGATGGATTGACCGGATAGGTTTATCGAGAAACCTTCGAGCCAATCAAGAGAATCTTGCTGCTGCATCCATTCCAGGACGGTTTGCACGACCCAGCGATCAATCTCCGGCATACGCTGAAAGCGTTCGGCAGCAGGGAGAAAATCACCAGGATTGAGCTTGCGTCCCTCACTGTCGGACATGCGCAGCAGGACTTCAAAATGCTCACCGTGGCCATTGATCCCCAGCGGCACGATGGGCTGACATTCCAGATGCAGGCGTTTATGCTCCAGCGCGGCTGCGATGATGGGTACCCACTGCATCTGCGCCTGTTGCGAGGCTGCGCTCTGGATATCGTGGATGTGCAGGCGGTTGCGCCCAGCCTGCTTGGCTGCGTAACAGGCCGCATCCGCAGCACTCAGCACGCTTTGCGCCGATTGACTGCCGGCATCAATCATGACCAGCCCGGCACTGGTGTGGAGTGGGTAGTGCTGGCCTTCCCAGGTGAAGCGATAGTCCGCTACTGTCTGACGCTGGGCTTCGACCGCTTCTGTCGCCTGAGCCAGATTGAGGTCAGTCAGGAGCAAGGCAAATTCGTCACCGCCAATCCGGGCCAACAACCCGGTCCGGCCTGCCCGGTCACTGAGAATGTTACCTATCTCGGTCAGCAAGTTATCCCCGGCGGTATGGCCACACAGATCATTGATGATCCGAAATTGATCCAGGTCCAGGTAAGCCAGCGCATGGGTTTCATCACGGGTCTTGGCATGGTGGATAAGGTTTTCCAGCCGCAATTCCAGCTCTTTGCGGTTGGCCAGGCCGGTCAGGGCATCATGGCGGGCGCTGATGCTGACATCGGTGGCAATGGCATCCATCCGGGTGTACATGGCCTGCTCAACCAGAGGGAGTGCTTCGCGCTCCAGGATACGGGTGCCCGGCTGGCGCAATAACTCCGTCAGGTCCGCCAAGCTGCATTCCCGTGCTTTCATCCCCAGGCGATTAACAAATAAATAGCTAAGATTAAAACTATTTTTCCAGGCCAGCCGGATTTGCACCCACTGGCCGTTGGGGGCTAGGAACTCCAACCAGTCACCGACCTGAAGCTGACTGGCTACCCGGCAGGCACCATCGCCCTCGCGTGTACACTGGGCATTGGGAAAGCTGATGGGGTTCGTTTCCAGGGGATAATCCTTGGGAGTGGCCCAGGCAGCACAGGCCTGGGCGATAAGCTGTTCGCTGCGGTGGGCATCAAAGGCAATTGTCTGAAGCCCTGCCTTCAGCGCTGTTTGCAGAGCAGCCAGCGTGGCAGGTTCCGCCCGCAGCAACTGACGCACCACCCCCAGCCCCTGAGTCCAGCGCTCCTGCTCGTTCCCGCGCTGGAGCTGCACCAGAACCAGCACATCCTTCCAGGCGTATTGCAGCAATTGCCAGACGGGTACAGGGATACCCCGATGGCCTATCAGCGGGTTCAGGGCCTGTAATACGGCTTGTTGGGCACGGCTCAGGCGTTCCTGCCCCTTTTGGGTCGCCAGCAACCGCTGCTGATTCAGCTCACGCTGTTGCTGTTCACGATCCAGATACTGGAGAAAATCGCCCACGGCACGTTCCAGGCCTTCGGGATCGGTGGCCTGAAGATTTCCAAGTTGCTCAGTCAGGCGCGTAAGCTGGCCATACAGGGTATTGGCACCCAGCCCTTCATGGTGACTCCAGCCCCGCCCCACCTGAGCCAGGGTATTGAGCATCCGCCGGGCCGGATGACTGGATGAGGTAAAAAAACTTTTATCAGTCAGTGCAATCTGGGCCAAAGGCGCTATCAGGCGTCGGCTCAGGTGGCGTAATTCCGGCGCAAATCCAGGGTCAGCAAACAACTCCTGAAAGGCAGTCAGGGTCAAGTCCAGCGTTTCGCTGTCGGCTGGCGCCGGCATCGCACCGGATGGGCTGGTTTGTTGAAGATACTCAAGCAAGCCTTCCTGCAGGGTGTGCGCATTGGTCATCGGGTCGGCAGGCTCCCAATGACGCAGCTGGGCTATCAGTTGTTCCTGGGTATACACCGGAACGGCCCGTTGCGCAGATTTTGGCGCATGCAATTGTTCCTGAATAGCCATCAGGTTGCTGAAATGCTGATAGCCATGCGGGCTGACAGGTGTCTGCCCGTCCGGTACCGGCGCCGATGATGCAGGCGTCGGGAGTGCTTTGCGGGGAGAGGCTTTGCGTGCCAGTGGCGCTGCACTCAGGCCGGACGCTTCCAGAACCTCATTCAATGCGGCGTACAGCGTGGCAAGGCTGTCCTGGCTGCGCTGCATGAGCAGGGTCAGCACCGGCTGGTGTTGCTCCGATGGCCAGTCATGCGTTTTGAGCGCCCGCACCAGCGCACCCAGCAATGCGGTGGGTGCAAATGGATTATTATTGGCGGCCACCCGGATTCCCAACAACTGGCTCAAGCGCCGTTCCAGCGGAAACAGGGCAGCCTGATGGCGCTGCTCAATCTGCTGACTCAGGGAAACCTGTACTAGCCAGAGCGTCAACTCGCCTTCATCCAGCAGCCGCAAACTGCCTGCTGTCAATTGGTTACCCTCATCCTCCGCGTGTTCATCTGCCTGCTTGGCCCAGAATTGTTGCAGCTGAATCTGGGCCTCGGCCTGCCAGGTGTTCAACAGCACCTGCGCATTCGGGATCTGTTCCAGCTTCTGTAGCTCGCTGGACAATACCTGGGCCAGGATGGCCAACTGATGTTTGAATATTGCCTCACAGCGTTGGACAGGCGCCGGATCCGGTGCTGTATTACGGCTGCGGGTTGTCTGGGGGTTGACCAGCAGATGATGCAATTGCTGAAGCTGTGCCGTATTCGCGGCTGCAAAGGCAAAGCCAGTGCCACTGGGCGTGCGCCGGGCCAGGGTGGCAGTCAGCATCAGATTGCCGTGTTCCGGAGTTCGCAAGCTCAACCCGACAGTACTGTGTGCCGGGAGTGTGGCCAGCAAGGCAACCCCACTGGTATCGGGCTGAAACAGCAGGCCACCCAGGCAGATATCCAGGGAACGCCCCTGTACCTCACGGCCATCCGCCAGCTGCACACTGACCCGGACGCTCAGGGGATAGCGGCGATAACTCCGGCGTTCAGCACCCGATTTTGCATTGATAACCATTCGACCTGCCAGCGTCTTTTAGGACGTAATAAAAGAAGGCGCCCAGGGGCCGATCATACTGCAAGCCCCGCATCCAGACCAGCATTCCCAGTACCAGGCTGATTTTCAGGCCGGGACTCCGGCTTACAGGGCCAGCAAGTCGTCCAGGGCCTTGTAGGTCTTGCGGTAGAGTTCCGGAGCGTCCACCTCCATGACCTGATTGATCACCCAGCGATTCAACTGGCTTTCGCCCATGATGCCCTGGGTTCGCACCCCTAAAAATTGCATGAAGTGATGGCTGGGGCCATCAGCGCCAAAACCGAATTCGGCATAAGCCTGACCCCGTTGGTTCAAGGTACGGATAAAGCCACTGCGGTAATCACCGGGTCCGAACAAATCAACGGCGTTATCCTGCACATGGTCAGCTACCCGCTGACCAAGCGTGTTCATAAATTCAGCGCGTTCGGCGTCGTTGAGTCGTTCATGGGCCAGACGATCCGCGACCTGAATCATATAGGCCAGGAATTCGCAGATGATCGCGATGCGCTGGCCGTCAGTGCGATAAAAGTAATCCTCACCGTGTAGATTCTTGGCCTTATCCACTGCCAGACGCCAGAGGTTGAAGGCCAGGGCGCCGGCGGCGTCCTGGAGTGATTTGTCGGCACCGGCATTGCGTTGAGACTGGTGCCAACTGGTTTTCATACGGATGGCCAACGGGTTGCCCTCGAAGTTGCAAAGAGACAGCCATTTTAGCCAAGCGGGCTGTGGAAAGCGAAATTATCCACATTCCTGGGGCAGTTTATCGCCAAGGCTTCCCAGCTTGGGCCAAACCCGCTATGCTGCGCACTCTCGCAACGCCCTCCGGCGCAGTTGATGCCATGTCCTCCGATTCAAGCCCACATACGCCTCCCATCCAGGTTCATAGCGGTTTCAAAAATTATGGCCTGGCCCAGGTTCTGCTGGGCGAGCGCCGGGTGACCCTGCTGCGCAATGCCCTGGCTGCACTGGAACCGTGCCTGGCCCGGCGTAAAAGCTATACCATCATTCGAGTCAGCGAGCGCCGGCTGTTGCGCCGCCTGGCCCGTTATGCGCAGCTATTCTGGGTGGAGGAAAATGGCTATCTGCTGGTTATGGACAGCCCGGCTGTAGCAGTGGAACTCTATGTGCTGAACCGGGCCAACTTCATCTCCCTGGACTTGCACTTTCATGCCCGTACCGAAGCAGACCTGCGCTTGGCAGAACGTCGGTTTGGCCGTATTCTCAAGCCGATGCTGATCGGCGAGGCCACCCTGATCGATGTGAAGTGGTACTACCTGGATGGCAACAGCATTGATTATGAACCGTTGACCGAAATCCTGAGCGATACGGTGTTACCGGAGGCCTACCCGTACCTGCATGATTTGAACAATCAGGTGGATGATTACTTGAATAGCGGTGAACAGGTGCTGATCCTGCTGGGGCCACCGGGTACCGGGAAAACCCGGCTGATTCGGCATATCCTGGGGCGGCTGGCCAGCTTGCGTGGCCTGAGTGACCGTAACCTGAGCGTGTGTTACACCACGGACGATAAAGTCCTGAACGACAGCAAACTGTTTATTGACTTTCTTGCCAATGAAAACGATGCGCTGGTGGTGGAAGATCTGGATTTCAATCTGGCCAGTCGCCTGGATAACAACCCGTTCATGGTGCGTCTGCTCGGCGCTTCGGACGGATTTTTGCGCAACCAGGGCCGAAAAATCCTGATTTCCACCAATCTGGCCCAGCGGGGCATAGACGATGCCCTGCTGCGTCCGGGCCGTTGTTACGCGGTGTGGCAAACCCGTCCGCTCAGCGCTGCCGAGGCCACCCAGCTGGCCCAGCGACTCGGGGCAGGCACGGTGAATGTAGGCGAAGAAATGAGTCTGGGCGCGTTGTATCACCTATTGCAGGGGCGCAAGACTGAACCGCTTTTGGGCTATAAGAAATCTTTCGGGTTCTTGTGAGGTTGACATGACAACTGTGGTGGTTGCAATTGCCGGGGCCGCCGGGCGGATGGGGGAAGCCCTGATTCAGGCATGCCTGGCCCATCCGCACGTATGCCTGGGTGCAGCGCTGGAGCGGGCCGGGCATCCGCGTCTGGGCAGTAGTGCCTGCATTCGGGCTGAAGCCGGGAAAAATCTACTGCTCAGTAGTGACCTGGATGCAGCTCTGGCCTGTAGTGAAGTCCTGATCGACTTTACCACTCCGCAGGCTACTCTGGAACATCTGGCGGCGGCTGTAGCGGCCAAGCGGGCGATGGTGATCGGTACCACCGGTTTCACAGCGCATCAGAAGGCCCAGATCAACGCTGCCAGTGCGCACATTCCCATCGTCTGGGCGCCCAACATGAGTGTGGGCGTGAATTTATGCTTCAAGCTGGCTCAGATTGCCGCCCGGGTGCTGGGTGAAGAGGCAGATATCGAAATTATCGAGGCGCATCACCGCCATAAGCGGGATGCCCCTTCCGGGACTTCGCTGCGCCTGGGTGCTGTGGTGGCTGAAGCTTTGGGCCGGGATCTGGATGTCTGCGCCGTTTATGGCCGCGAGGGCGATACCGGGGCGCGTAGCCGGGAAACGATTGGCTTTGCCACGGTACGTGGGGGCGATATTGTCGGCGATCATACCGTGCTATATGCCCTGGACGGCGAACGGGTGGAACTGACCCACCGTGCCTCCAGCCGTCTGACCTTTGCCAATGGCGCGTTGCGGGCGGCTCTGTGGCTGCACTCGCATGCGGCGGGCCTGTATGACATGCAGGACGTGCTGGACCTGCGCTGACAATCAAGTTAATCCGGTTATCGCTGAATCTGGGTATGAATGGGCCGGGCTTGCCGGGTCCGGCAGTATGGGCAGGTCGGTCAGGTGATTGAGGCCCAGGTCGGTCAGGAACTGTGTGGTTGTGGCCAGTAACTCCGGGCGGCCCGGTGTCTCGCGCCGTCCGATCACCGTGACCCAGCCACGTTCCTGCAACGTCTGGATTACTTGGGGATTGACACTCACCCCGCGCAGTTGCTCGATGTCTCCCCGCGTGACTGGCTGGCGATAGGCGATGATGGCCAGGGTTTCCAGGGTGGCCCGGCTGTAGCGCGGGGGTTTTTCCGGGTGCAGGGCTGCGAGCCAGGGCGCAAGTTCCAGCCGGGTTTGCAGGCGCCAGCCCCCGGCCACCTGGCGCAGTTCCAGCCCCCGGCCCTGATAATCCTGGGTCAGTTCGGCCAGCAGGTGCTGAACATGGCTTTCAGGGGCCGGGACATGGCTGGCAAACAGGCGCGCCAGTGTCGTCAGGGACAGCGGCTGATTGCTGCTGAACAAGGCGGCCTCCAGCAGGGCCTTGGCGTCGAAGGGTATCATGAGCAGGTGGCCCGTTTGATATACAGGGGTTCATAAGGTGCCTGCTGCAACAATTCCAGCGCCGCAGCCTTGGCCAGTTCCAGTAACGCCAGCAGGGTAACCACCACGCCGGCCCGACCCTGGATGGGCAGCAGCAATTGGGTCAGGGCGGCAAACTCTGGCCCCAGATGGTCCAGCAATTCCACCATGCGCGCTCGTACCGACAGGGCTTCCCGGTGGATATGATGGTGCATCATCCAGTCTTGCTGGCGACAGAGCGCCCGCCAGGTTTCAGCCAGCTGCGTAGCACTGACAGCAGGTAGCGGGCGGGGTATCGGTGGGGCCGGCAGGGCACCGGGGTAAAAATCCACCCCCGCCTGAGGCAGGCTGCCCAGAATCTGGGCGACCGTGCGGTAACGTTCATAATCCAGCAGGCGCTGGGCCAGGCTCAGGCGGGGGTCGGTTTCTTCGGCAGGCGCCGCAGCGGGTTTGGGTAACAGGCAGCGGGCCTTGATTTCGGCCAGGGTGGCGGCCATGACCAGATAATCGGCAGCCAGTTCCAGCCGGTGGGCCTGGAGTTGTTCGACGTAATGCAGGTATTGCTCGGTAATCCGCAGGATGGGGATATTGAGGATGTCCAGATTCTGCCGACGAATGAGATAGAGCAGCAAATCCAGCGGGCCTTCAAACTGCTCCAGAAAGACTTCCAGCGCATCCGGGGGGATATACAGATCTTTGGGACAGTGGTGCAGCCATTGCGCCCCCAGCCGGGCCAGGGGTTTTTCTGCGATCAGCATGCCGTCAGGCCGATGACGGCCCGGACTTCGGCCAGCGTGGTCTGAGCCTCATGACGGGCACGGGCACTGCCCGCAGCGATGATTTCCTGCAGACGCCGGGGCTGGGCGTCCAGTTCAGCGGCGCGGGCGCGCAGGGGGGCCAGTTCCTGGATCACCGCATCAATGACGGGTTGTTTGCAGTCCAGGCAGCCGATGCCAGCACTGCGACAGCCGGTTTCAACCCAGTTTCGGGTGGTCACGTCGCTGTAAACCTGGTGAAAACGCCACACCGGGCATTGCTCGGGGTTGCCGGGGTCGGTGCGCCGGACACGGGCCGGGTCGGTCGGCATGGCGCGCAGCTTTTTGGTGATTTGCGCGGGTTCTTCACGTAAACTCAAGGTATTATTGTAGGATTTCGACATCTTCTGCCCGTCCAGACCCGGCACCTTGGCCGCCGGGGTGAGCAGCGGCTGGGGTTCAGGCAGCACTTGTCGCCCACCGTGTTGCAAATCGCCCAGACACGTTTCCCGTTCTGGTACCGTCAGCGGTGCTTGGGCCAGCAGTTGCTGGGCACGGATCAGCGCCTGGCTGTCACCGTTTTGGGCATGTTGTCGCTGCCAGGCAGCCAGCTGCTTGACGGTCCGGGTACCCAGCTTGGCATGGGCCGTAGCCAGCAATTGTGCAAAAGCGCCTCGGCGACCGTATAGGTGATTGAAGCGTCTGGCAACTTCACGGGTCAGCTCAACATGGGCCACCTGGTCTTCTCCGACAGGTACCAGCCCGGCCCGGTAGATCAGGATATCCGCCGACTGCAAGAGGGGATAGCCCAGAAAGCCGTAAGTAGCCAGGTCTTTATCACGCAGTTTTTCCTGTTGATCCTTGTAACTGGGGACACGCTCCAGCCAGCCCAGTGGCGTGAGCATGGACAGCAGTACGTGCAGTTCGGCGTGTTCCGGAACCTGCGACTGGACAAAGACACACGCCTGGGCCGGGTCTATTCCGGCAGCCAGCCAGTCGCTGAGCATCTCCAGGGTATGACCGGGCAAGTCCAGCGGTTCGGCATAGTGTGTCGTCAGGGCATGCCAGTCGGCCACGAAGAAAAAGCACGGATGCTCAGTTTGCAGCCGCACCCAGTTTTTCAAAACGCCGTGATAATGGCCCAAGTGCAGACGCCCGGTAGGCCGCATACCCGAAACGACCCGCGTGTTCGCAGTATTCATAGATAATCCAGCAGAATGCAGCAAGGCTGCGAGTTAGGTTCAATCCAGGCCCAAAGGCCGCAGGGCACCCTTGCCGTGGCGTACCAGCAGCGGGGCTTCGGCACTGGCCAGATCAACCACGGTGGTTGGCTCCAGGCCACAGGCCCCGCCATCCAGAATCAAGTCTACCTGCTTGCCAATACGCGCCTGAATTTCTTCAGCTTCGTTCAAGGGCCACTCGTCGCCCGGGAGCAGCAGGGTAGTGCTGAGCAGGGGTGCATCCAGGGCCTCCAGCAAGGCTTGGGTGATGGTGTGCTGGGGCAGGCGCAGGCCGATGGTTTTACGTCTGGGATGCGCCAGCCGCCGGGGCACTTCGGCAGATGCCTTGAGCAAGAAGGTATAAGGCCCCGGCGTCGTGGTTTTCAGGAGCCGGAACGTCCGATTGTCCACCATGGCATATGTGGCCAGTTCGGATAAATCCCGACACAGGAGGGTCAGGTGGTGCCGTTCATCCAGCTGACGCAGCTGGCGGATGCGTTCCAGGCCAGATTTGCTGCCCGGATGACAGCCCAGGGCATAGGTTGAATCGGTGGGATACACCAAAACGCCGTCCTTGCGCAGCGCATCCACGGCCAGATTGAGTAGCCGGGGCTGGGGATTGTCCGGATGAATGCGCAGCAGCTGACCCATGATTATTTGGCCGATTTTTCAATCGCCTTGCCGCCCTTCTGGATATCTTCGCCCAAACCCTGCACCGTATTGCAGCCGCTCAGGCCCAATACCGCCAGACTGACCAGAACCCAGCTGATTACCCGAATGTGATGTAGCATGACAACTCCAGACACAAGCCAAATGCGGCCGCCATTATAACCTGAGTTTGAGCGGGATTATGCAGGCAGTTGGTTCTGGCCTCAAGGTGAATTTGCCGCAATCACGCTAGCGCGGCGGCCTTGAACCGCCGGGAACGGGGCCCGCTACGCCATGCGCACCCCTGCCGGTTTGGTCAGCTTGCCGTTACAATGGTTGCCCTGGGTTGTTGTGGCGGGAGGGGAAGATGCGGCGGTTTTGGTCCTGGTTGGCGCTATGGGCGGTCAGCCTGAATCTGGGAGCGGCGGTACCCGAGGGCGTGCCCCTGCATGGAATTTCCCTGTATGGCGATTTGAAATATCCTGCCGACTTCAAGCAGTTTGCTTATGTAAACCCGCAAGCACCCAAAGGCGGTAGTGTCAAGTTTGCGGCCATCGGCAGCTTTGATAATCTCAACCCCTTCATTCTGCAAGGCAGCAGTGCCGATGGCCTGGGCCTGGTCTATGACACCCTGACCAGCAAATCGGCTGATGAGCCTTTTTCCGAGTATGGTCTGATCGCTGCCAGCATCACGCTGGGTCCGGAGCGGGCCTGGGTGGAGTTCAAGCTCCGGCCTGAGGCACGCTTTCACGATGGCAAGCCGATTACCAGCGCCGATGTGGTATTCAGTCTGGAAACCTTGCGCACCCAGGGTCATCCCAGTTATCGCAGTTATTACCGTGATGTGGCCGAAGTGCTGGCACCGGATGCCCAAACCGTGCGCTTCATGCTGGCGGATCGCACCAATCGGGAATTGCCGCTGATTCTGGGCCAGTTGCCGGTGTTGCCCAAGCATTACTGGCAAGGCCGCAACTTTGGCAAAACCACCCTGGAGCCGCCGGTGGGCAGTGGCCCCTATCGGGTCGCCGCGCTGGAGCCAGGACGTTTCATCCACTATGAACGGGTAGCTGATTATTGGGCCAAGGATTTGCCAGTAAACCGGGGACGGTACAATTTTGACCAGATTCGCTATGATTATTACCGTGATACCACGGTTACCCTGGAGGCATTCAAGGCCGGTGAGTATGATATCCGGCTGGAGAACAGTGCCAAAAACTGGGCGACTGGCTATGCCTCCCCGGCCTTGAGCCGCAACTGGCTGCTCAGGCAGACGGTCACCAACGGCAATCCACAGGGAATGCAGGGCTTCTTGTTCAATCTGCGCCGCCCGCTGTTTCAGGATATCCGGGTGCGGGAAGCCCTGAACCTGGCTTTTGATTTTGAATGGTCCAACCGCACCCTGTTTCATGGGGCCTATACCCGCAGCAACAGCTACTTTGCCAATGCCGACCTGGCCGCCAGCGGGGTGCCGGACGCAGCGGAATTACGCTTGCTGGAACCACACCGGGCCGCCCTGCCGGAGCGTGTTTTTACGACCGCGTTCCAGGCGCCGGTTACGGATGGCAGCGGCAATCAGCGTGCCAATCTGACCCAGGCGGCGGCCTTGCTGAAAGCCGCCGGCTGGCGGGTTGGCCCGGACAAGCAGCTGGTCAATGCGGAAAACCGGCCGTTTGAATTTGAAATTCTGTTGGTGCAACCGGAATTCGAGCGTATCTGCCTGCCCTATGTGGACAGCCTGAAACGCCTGGGGATTAATGTCCGGGTTCGGGTGGTGGATAGTGCCCAATACGAAAATCGCCTGGAAAAATTTGATTTTGACATGACGGTTGGCAGTTTTGGCCAGTCGCTCTCGCCGGGTAATGAACAACGGGATTACTGGGGCAGTGCCAGTGCCCAACTGGACGGGAGCCGCAATCTGATCGGGATTCAGAATGCTGCTGTGGATGCTTTGGTGGATGCTGTCATCGGGGCGGCGGATCGAGCCCAGCTGGTGACGGCCACCCGTGCCCTGGATCGGGTGTTGCTGTGGCAGTTTTATGTGGTACCGCACTGGCATATCGGCGTCCATCGTCTTGCCTACTGGAACAAATTTGGCTTTCCGGCCAATCCCCCGCCCTATGAGTTCAGTACCGATATCTGGTGGTTGGACCCAGCCAGGGCTGCGGCCCTACAGGCTGCCCGGCAGGCAGGCACTGCCCTGCCGTGACCGGATACATCCTCCGACGCCTGCTGCTGATTATCCCGACCTTGCTGGGCATCTTGCTGGTCAATTTTCTGATTGTGCAGGCAGCACCCGGTGGTCCGGTGCAGCAGACCCTGGCCCAGCTCAAGCAGCATGGGGATCTGGCCTTGCCAGGCAAGATGCAGCAACGCGATACCCTGAACAACAACTACCGGGGTGCGCAGGGACTGGACCCGCAATTCATCAAGGATCTGGAAGCCTATTACGGGTTTGACCAGCCGGCCAGCGTGCGCTTCTGGCGCATGTTGGGCAATTATCTGCGCCTGGATTTTGGCAAGAGTTTTTACAGTGACCAGACAGTCATCAGTCTGATTTGGGCCAAGTTGCCGGTTTCAATCTCCCTGGGATTGTGGACGACCTTGCTGGTTTATGCCATTTCCATTCCCCTGGGTATCGCCAAGGCGGTGCGTGATGGCAGTGCCTTTGATGCCTGGACCAGTCTGGTGATTATCATCGGTTATGCCATCCCCGGATTTTTGTTTGCCATCCTGCTCATCGTGCTGTTTGCCGGAGGCAGTTTCTGGGATGTGTTTCCGTTGCGCGGATTGACCTCGGACGGCTGGCAAAGCCTGAGCTGGCCAGCCCGGATTGGCGATTATTTCTGGCATATCACCTTGCCGGTGCTGGCCATGGTGATCGGCGGCTTTGCCAGCCTGACCCTGCTGACCAAAAATGCCTTTCTGGATGAAATCCACAAGGCATACGTCACGACTGCGCGCGCCAAGGGCCTCAGTGAGGGCCAGATCCGCTACCGGCATATCTTTCGCAACGCCCTGTTGCTGGTGATTGCCGGGTTTCCGGCGGCATTGCTGGGCATCCTGTTTACCAGCTCGCTGCTCATCGAAGTGATTTTTTCCCTGGACGGTTTTGGCCTGCTCAGTTTCGAGGCCATCGTGAAGCGGGATTATCCGGTGGTCTTTGGCACCTTGTACATTTTCAGCCTGTTGGGATTGCTGGTGAATTTGCTCAGCGATCTGACGTACCGCCTGGTAGATCCCCGGATTGACTTTGCCCGGCAGGAAACCTGATGACCCCACTGACCCGCCGCCGTTTGCAGAATTTTTGCGCCAATCGACGCGGCTACTGGTCGCTCTGGCTGTTTCTCCTGCTGTTTGGACTCAGTCTGGGCGCCGAGCTGCTGGCTAATGACAAACCATTACTGGTGGCGTTTCAAGAACGCTGGTATTTCCCCCTTTGGCACAGCTATGCCGAAACCGAATTTGGCGGCAGTTTTGAAACCGAAGCGGCTTACCATGACCCTGAAGTCCAACGTCTGATTCTGGCCCAGGGCTGGATCCTGTGGGCGCCGATCCCCTACCGTCATGACACCATCGATCGGCAACTGGACCATCCCCATCCGGCTCCGCCGAGCGTTGAGCACTGGCTGGGTACCGATGATCAGGGCCGGGATGTGCTGGCGCGGGTGATTTACGGGTTCCGGATTTCTGTGCTGTTTGGCCTGCTCCTGACCCTGGGTAGTGCCGTGATCGGGGTGTTCATGGGGGCCATTCAGGGTTATCTGGGGGGCTGGGTGGATTTATCCTTGCAACGTTTGATTGAGATCTGGTCCGGCTTGCCGGTGTTGTATCTGCTGATCATTCTTTCCAGTCTGGTGGAGCCGAATTTCTGGTGGTTGTTGGGAATTCTGCTGTTGTTCGGCTGGATGGGGCTGGTGGGTGTGGTGCGTGCGGAATTCCTGCGGGCCCGGAATTTTGATTATGTCCGGGCGGCCCGCGCCTTGGGCGTGGGGCCATGGGTGATCATGTATCGCCATGTACTGCCCAATGCGATGGTTGCGACCCTGACCTATCTGCCCTTTATCCTCAACGGCGCAATTACTTCGCTCACTGCACTCGATTTTTTGGGTTTCGGCCTGCCACCGGGTTCTGCGTCGCTGGGGGAATTGCTCACCCAGGGCAAAAATAATCCGGGCGCACCCTGGCTAGGTCTTACCGGTTTCTGCATCCTGGCGCTGATGCTGAGTTTGCTGATTTTTATCGGCGAAGCAGTGCGCGACGCCTTCGATCCGCGTAAAAGTTTTTAAGCCCCATGAATTTGTTACATATTGAAAATCTGAGTGTCAGCTTCCCGACGCCCAGTGGTCCGTTGCAGGCGGTGCGCAATCTGAATCTGACCCTGGCAGCGGGTGAGACGCTGGCTCTGGTGGGTGAAAGTGGGTCCGGCAAGTCAGTCACTGCGCACGCAATCCTGCGCCTGCTGCCGCCGCAGGCCCGGATTCAGGGCACCATCCGCTTGCAGGAAACGGTGCTCAGTCAGGCGCCAGATGCCGTGCTGCGCCAGGTGCGGGGCCGGCGCATCGGCATGATTTTTCAAGAACCCATGACTGCGCTGAATCCGTTGCATACCCTGGAGCGCCAGATCGGTGAGGCGCTGCTGATCCATCAGGGTTTGAGCTTGCGTCGGGCGCGGGGCCGGATCATCGAATTACTGGATCAGGTCGGATTTCCGGATGCTCAGCAGCGCCTGCAAGCTTATCCCCATCAGCTGTCCGGCGGTCAGCGCCAGCGGGTGCTGATTGCAATGGCTTTGGCCAATCGGCCTGAGTTGTTGATTGCCGATGAGCCGACCACGGCGCTGGATGTCACCTTGCAAGCACAAATAATTGATTTATTGATTGAATTACAGAAAACCCAAGGTCTGGCCCTGTTGTTCATCACTCATGATTTGGGTATCGTGCGCCATCTGGCCCGCAAAGTCGGGGTCATGTGCCGGGGGGAGTTGGTGGAGACTGGGCCAGTGGCAGAAGTTTACGCACGGCCTCAGCATCCCTATACCCAAAAATTGCTGGCGGCCCAGCCCGGCGGTCAGGCATTACCCATGCCCGTCCCGGCGGTGCCGCTGTTACAGGTGGATAAGCTGCATGTCCGGTTCCAGCATCCCAAAAACCACTGGTTGGCACCCACCCATTACCATGTGGCAGTCAAAAATGCCTGTTTCAGTCTACACGCTGGCACTGCCCTGGGCTTGGTTGGGGAAAGCGGCTCTGGAAAAAGCACCCTGGGGCTGGCCTTGCTGCGCCTGCTACCCAGTCAGGGCACCATCCACTTTCAAAATCAGGCCCTCCACGCCCTGCGTGGGCGTCAACTGCGCGCCTTGCGCAAAGATTTGCAGGTGGTGTTTCAGGACCCGTACGGCAGTCTCAGCCCGCGTCTGACCATCCTGGATATTGTGGGCGAGGGTCTACGGGTACATGCCCCAGGTTTGAGCGCCGCTGATCGGCGGCGCAAGGTCTGTACCGCGCTGGCGGAAGTGGGTCTGGATGAACAGGCCTTGCTGCGCTATCCACATGAGTTTTCTGGTGGCCAGCGTCAACGTATCGCCATTGCCAGGGCATTGGTATTGCAGCCCCGGCTGTTGATTCTGGATGAACCGACTTCGGCGCTGGATCGCTCGGTTCAGGCTCAGGTGATCGATTTATTGCGTGAATTACAGACCAGGCATCACCTGAGCTATCTGCTGATTAGCCATGATCTGAGTGTGGTGCGCGCCCTGTGTGTGCATGTCATGGTGATGCAGGCCGGCGTCATTGTCGAAGCAGGGGAAACTGCCAGGGTGCTGGCCCAGCCCCGGCACCCTTATACCCAGGCTTTGCTGGCAGCAGCGGAACGTTTCAGGCTCCCGATGCAGGACGCTGGGCCAGCAAGTCCTGCAGGGCCAGCCGCATCGCTTCCAGTTGTGCCGTCAGATTCGTAAGCGCTTCCGGGATTTTGGCCGTTTCAGCCTGCCGGGCGATACATTCCAGCGCGTAAGCAGCCGCCTTGGCCTCCTGCGCATTGAAAATGCTGACCACGCCCTTGATGGCATGGGCTTCTTCTCGCAGGCGCCGCAAGTCCTGCTGTTCGACAGCGATGTTCAGACGCTCCAGAAAATTGGGCACCTGGGCGACAAAGCTGTGCGTGGTTTCATACAGCAGTTCATCGTCATCAAAAAAGAGCTGTTTGGCTTCCACCGGATTGCGCAGATGGGCCAGCGGGTCAGCCGGAGCGGGTTCTGCAGGGGGGATTGGTCTGGGCGGTGCCGGATTCCCTGTTGGCGCTGACGCATCTGTCTTGCGACAGTGCCGGCTCAGCAGCTGGGCCAGTTCCGGCCAGCGCAGCGGCTTGGCCAGGTAATCATCCATCCCGGCCTGCAAACAGCGCACCCGGTCTTCAGGCATGGCATCGGCAGTCATGGCGATGATGGGGGTATGGATACCCTGACCTGCGGCCTGTTCCAGCCGGCGGATTTCCTGAGTGGCCGACAAGCCATCCATTTCCGGCATCCGTACATCCATCAGGATGGCATCAAAGTGAGTTTCCTGCCAGCGCTCCACGGCCAGGCGTCCATTGGGCGCCACTTCGACGACATGGCCCTGGCGCCGTAATACGCCGACAGCCAGAATCTGGTTGATCTCGTTATCTTCAGCGAGCAGCAGGCGCAAGCCGCTGCTGGTGGGAGTTTCGCTTTGCTCAGTAGTCTGGAGCGCGATCGCCGCTTCCGAGGGTACTTGCAGATGCAGACTGACGTAAAACCGGCTGCCATAACCGACCCGACTTTCACACCAGACCTGGCCCCGCATCAAGGCCACCAGCTGGGCCACGATGGCCAGTCCCAGCCCGCTGCCGCCAAAGCGCCGGGTGATGGAGGCATCAGCCTGGGTAAAGGGCCGGAATAATTTTTGCTGTTGTTCTGGCGTCATGCCGATACCGCTATCCTGGATGCACAGCAGCAGGCGGACGCTGGCGCCGGATTGAGGTTCGGCATTGACTTCCACCCGTACCACCCCGGTCTGGGTGAATTTGATGGCATTGCTGAGCAGATTTTGCAAAATCTGGCGTAAGCGCAGGGCATCACCGCGCAGATACCGGGGCACTTCCGCTGCAAGATGCCAGCTCAAGTCCAGGCCTTTTTGCTCGGCATTCAGGGCTTGCAGGGTGACGACATTTTCCACCAGTTCCTGGACCAGGAATACACCGTTGTCCAAAGCCAGGCGCCCGCTTTCCAGCTTGGAAAAATCCAGAATGTCGTCCAGCAGCAGTTGCAGGCTTTCAGCGGCATTGCGTGCCAGTTGCAGGTACATGCGGGAAGTGGGCACAATCCCGCCGTCCTCAACCAGGGCCAGCAGGCCCAGCAGGCCGTGCAGCGGGGTGCGAATCTCATGGCTCATCATGGCCAGGAACTGGGATTTTTCCAGGCTGGCCTGCTCGGCCATATCCTTGGCCTGTTGCAGCTCGGCCTCCCGGCGCTGGCGTTCGCTCAGGTCGGTCAGGACCAGAGTGGTGGATTCGCCGCTGTGGCTCATGTTGATGGCCACCAGCTTGTCTTCACCCCAGCTACAACTGACGATGGCCTGATAACTGCCGGCCGCATGGCCGTGCTGGGCTGCGGCTTCCATCTCGGCCCAGAAGGCCCGCACGGTATCCCGATAGCCGGGGTCCGGCAACAGCCTGTGCCACCAGGTTGCAGCATCCGGAAAATCTTCCACGGTGTAGCCCAGCAGGGTGGTGAATTCCGGGTTCAGATACTCGGGCCGGTGACTGGGTCCCAGGACCGCAATCGGGGCCGGAGCAGTATCCATCATGTCGCGCAGCCGCCGTTCCCGGGTCTGAAGCTGGTTATTCAGGTGGTCAACCACCTGAATCCGGCTCTGCAAGGCGTCGTTGACCTGCTCCAGATAAAACGAACGCCGGGCATAGAGCAGTACCAGGGCGCTGAAACCACCCAAAAACGAAGTGACCAACATCCAGAGGCCGATCAGGATGGGTCGGTAGGGGAGCAACGCGTTGTGTGGATTGAAGATCGCACCCAACTGCCAGGTGCGCCCGCCGACCTGGGTCAGGTGCTGCCGGTTCAGGGCATAAAACCGATCCGGGGCATTGGGCGTGTGCCCATGGGTACATTCGGGACTGGCCGCGTACGTCAGGACTTCCTGGGGGTTAGTGATATCGCGCCAGCAAAACCAGAGATATTGGCTATCGGTCACGGCCTGCAGGCGAGTTAAAAAGGCATCAGTCGGAATCAGGCTGATGGCAATCCCGCGCAGGGCTGCCCAGCGGGTTTCTTCATCGGTAAAGCTGACATCACCTTCATAAACAGGATAGTAAAGCGCAATCACCCGGTGTCCGGTGGCGGATTCGGCAGCCAGCAGGGGCGCCAGCAAACCCTCATCCGCCTCGGCGACCAGACTGGCTTCGGCCGCAATATGCCGGATGCGGGTCACGTCCGCCGGAGTCGCCAGCATATCTACCCCAAACAGGCGGTCGGCAGCGGAGGGGCGGCTTTGGTACAGAATGGGCAGATACTCGGCACGGACGCTTGCGGGCTGGGTCTTGCCCGCCGCGTTGACCTCGGTGATGGTGAAATCAGGCCAGTATTCCAAGCGCAACTGTTGCTCGAAATGAGCGCGTTGCACTGCCGCGACCCGTTCGGCCCAGAGCAGGATGGGCTGTTGTTTGTGATCGGCACCGATCGTGTTGATAAAGCGATAGAAGGTATCGGGATTGACCGAATCGCTGCTGCTCATGAAGGCCGCCAGGGCCAGGAGCTGGTTCTGATGGCGGGCGACCTGATCGTCGAACGCTGCGCCCAACTGGATGAAACGTTGGGAAAAATCTTCACGCATCAATCGGTTGAGGTAATATTCCGTCAGGGCCTGCAAACCCACAATCAGGACGGTGACCACCGAGATGATGGCTATTACCAGTTGAATGCGCAGGCTGCCCAGGAGCCGGGGCGCCAGCAGCAGGATGCCGACGCTGAACACGCCATTGCTGTCTCCCAGCCACCAGCGCAGCCAGGTCTCACCCAGCTCGGCGGGTCCAATCTGGCTGGTCAGTAGCAAACCCGCCGTGCCCACGCCGGCGTTCAGCCAGCAACTCAGGGGGCCGATGGCCAGCAGCAGCCCGACGGCCTGGCGGGCTTCGTCCAGCAGCCATTCGGCGCCAAACCAGCGTCGGGCCAGGGCTACGCCGAGTGCGGCCTGCGCAGCAGCGCCCAGTGCGATGGCCACATTCATCAGCAGTTGGGTGCCCCCTGGATCCAGGCCCCCTAGCTGAAGGCGCAGACTATCGGCCAGCAGGCTACCCAGCACGATGCCGGGCAGGGCACGATGGCCCCAATAAAACACGGCGGCCAAAGCGACACCCGCTGCCGGGTAGAACAGCACGACAAACTGATCAAACAGGAAATAGCTCAGATTGGCTGCCACGACATAGGCCAGCATGACGGCCAGATTCGCGGCTACCCATCCACCACTTTTAAGCCACATGCCCGTTCCCATGCTGTGCCCAGCGCTACCGACAGAGCGACCTGTCATACAGGATATGTCTCATAACCATAGCACAGGTTCGGTCACCTGCTTCAGCGGAAGGCTGCCAGACGTTGGGCATTGGGTAGGGCAGCCACACCCCGTTCCGTCACGATGGCATCGATCAGGGCGGCTGGGGTGATGTCGAACACCGGATTCCAGACCGCACTGCCGGGGGTACCGACCTGTTGCCCACCCCATTGGAGCAGCTCTTCGGCGCCGCGCTGTTCAATGGGAATGGCCTGGCCGTCGGGAATGCGGTAATCCAGTGTCGAGCAGGGGGCCACCACCATGAATTTGACCCCGTGTTGCCGGGCGGCCAGGGCCAGGGCGTAGGTGCCGATTTTATTGGCTGTATCACCGTTGGCAGCAATGCGGTCAGCCCCGACGATCACCCAGTCGGGCTTGAGCCGGGTCATCAGAAAAGCGGCGGCTGAGTCTACATAAAGCTGATAGGGAATTGCTTCCTGCTGAAGCTCCCAGGCCGTGAGCCGACTCCCTTGCAACCAGGGTCGGGTCTCGCCGGCATACACTTGGCGCAATTTACCCAGAGCGTGCGCACTGCGGATCACGCCCAACGCTGTGCCCCAGCCTGCGGTGGCCAGGGCGCCGGTATTGCAATGCGTCATGACTACGGCCCCGTCAGGCAGCAAGGCGGCGCCCAGTTCGCCCATGCGTTGATTGGCCGCCAAGTCTTCATCTGCAATGGCCTGCGCTTCGGCCAGGAGGTGCGGAAACGGATCACCCACGCAGCCGTGGATTTTTTCGCGCAGCCGGGCTAGTGCCCAGGCCAGATTGACTGCCGTAGGCCGGGCGGCGTGCAACACGGCACACGCTTCCAGCCAGGCGGTTTGCCAGTGGTTCCCGTATCGGGCATGGCTGGCGCGGGCCGCCAGGGCTGCACCGTAGGCAGCGGCAATGCCGATGGCCGGAGCGCCCCGCACCACCATGTGCCGGATGGCGTCAGCAACCGCCTGGCTGTCCGGGCATGGCAGGTAACGGGTTTCCAGTGGCAACAGGCGTTGATCCAGTAATTCCAGGCCGGCAGATGTCCAGCGTATTGGGGTTAATAAATTCATGCTGATGAAGCGTCCAGATAGGGATAAATCAGTTTCAGGGTGCGGGTGAGGGCATCCCGGTTTTGTTGTACCAGGGTCTGGCCGCGCTCGCCCCATTGGGCGCGTAACGGCGCATCGGTCAGGAGTTGGGTCACGGCGGTGGCCAGGCTGGCCGCATCGTGAACCGTTTGGGCAGCCCCGCAGTCCTGAAGCATCTGGCTGATTTCTTCAAAATTGAAGGTATGTGGTCCCAGCAGGATCGGTAAACCCAGCGAGGCGGGTTCCAACGGGTTATGTCCGCCCACGGGCACCAGACTGCCGGCCACAAACGCCACATCGGCAGCAGCATAAAACAGCATCAGTTCACCCAGGGTATCGCCCAGGAAAACAGCGGTGCTGGGGGTCAGCGGCTGCTGGCTGGAACGGGTGACGGTTTCCAGCCCCTTGCGCCGGCATAATTGCTGAATCTTGGCAAAGCGCTCCGGGTGGCGCGGGGCCAGCAGCAGCAGGGTCTGGGGCAGTTGCTGACGAATCCGGGCAAAGGCTTCGAGCACCACTTCCTCCTCGCCTTCGTGAGTGCTGGCGGCAATCCAGGCAGGGCGATTGTTGCCCCATTGATGGCGCAGGGCCTCGGCCTGTTCCTTGAGGCTGGCGTAGGGGGCGATGGCAAATTTGATGTTGCCCGTGGTGTGCAGCCGTTCTTTCGGGGCACCAAGGGCGGCAAAGCGGCGTGCATCGGCGCTGCTTTGGGCTGCGATCAGGCGCAGTTGGGCCAGGGTGGCGGCGGTCAGACGCGGTGCCCAGGCATAGCGCCGGGCCGAACGCGGCGAGAGCCGGGCGTTGAGCAACAGGAGGGGTACTTGGCGCTGCGCCCCGGCAGCCAGCAGTTGCGGCCATAATTCCGTTTCCAGAATCAGGCCCAGCACCGGCTGGAACCGGCGATAAAATCGGGCCACGGCGCCGGGCAGATCATAGGGCAGATAACAGTGCAGCACGGTTTCCCCAAACAGCGCCCGCACGCGCTGGGAGCCGGTCGGGGTTGTGGTGGTGATCAGCAGCGGATGCTGGGGATAACGCTCGCGCAGGGCGCGCACCAAAGGCCGGGCGGCCTGGACTTCGCCGACCGAAACTGCGTGCAACCAGATCACGCCGGGTCGGCTATGTCGTGGGTAGCCGAAACGTTCACGCCAACGTTGCCAGTAATCCGGTGCCCGCCAGCCCCGCCCGATCAGATGCAGCAGTACATAAGGCAGAAGCAGGTAGGTCAGGAGCGGGTACCAGCGCGGCAGGCTCACGGCTGGTGCCTGAGCCAGGTCAGATAATCCCGGACCCCGGTGGCCACATCCCGGAAGGGTGCCGTGTAGCCAGCAGCGCGCAAGGCGCTGATGTCGGCCTGGGTGAAGCTTTGGTAGTGGCCCCGCAGGGTATCGGGGAAGGGGATGTATTCCAGTTGCCCCCGCTGATGAAAGTTCAGTACTGCCTGGGCTACCGCATTGAATGGTTCGGCATGCCCGGTGCCCAGATTGAAAATGCCACTGACTTCCGGGTGGTCCAGCAGCCAGAGCTTGACGGCGACTGCATCGGCAACATGGATGAAATCCCGGCGCTGTTCCCCATCCGCGTAGCCGTCACAGCCCGCAAACAGGCGCACCACCCCATGAGCCAACAGTTGCTGATGCAGTTGATAGGCCACGCTGGCCATCTTGCCCTTGTGCTGTTCATGCGGGCCATAGACATTGAAATAGCGCAGGCCGACTATCGGGCTTTCGGCCTGGGGCAGGAGACGGCGCACATACTGATCAAACAGGAATTTGGAATAGCCGTAGACATTCAGGGGCGCTTCGTGGGCCCGGTCCTCAACAAACACGTTGCCGCTGCCATATACCGAAGCGCTGGAGGCATAGAGGAAGGGGATGCGCCGGGCCAGGCAGTAATGGAGTACGGCCTTGGAATAGGCATAGTTGTTCTGCATCATGTAGCGCCCATCCCATTCCGTGGTATCCGAGCAGGCGCCCAGGTGAATGACGGCCTCGATGGCACCCAGATCGGCCCCGGCTTCCAGGCGTTGCCATAGCTCGCCCTTATCCCAGAGGTCGGCCAGTTCACACTGGAGCAGGTTCTTAAACTTGTGGCCATTTTTCAGGTGATCCACGACCAGCAGGTCGCTGCGGCCCTGAGCGTTCAGCGCAGTGACGAGGTTGGCACCGATGAAGCCGGCGCCGCCAGTGATGAGCAGCATGATGAGTTATTCCGGTTGTTGAAGGCGCTGCACCAGTGCGGTGGTGGAATGGCCATGATGATAATCCAGCACGCGCACCTGGCCACCCTGGGCCAGGACGCAATCGGCGCCGGCGATGGTTTCCGGGCGATAATCGCCGCCCTTGACCAAAATATCGGGTTGCACCTGGCAGATCAACCGGGCAGGCGTTGGTTCCTCAAAGGCCACGACCCAATCCACGCAGGTCAGGGCAGCCAGTAATTCCATGCGGGCGGCCAGGGGCGTGATCGGACGGCTGGCGCCCTTGAGTGCTCGCACCGAGGCATCCGTGTTGACGGCCACGATCAGCCGGTCGCCCAGCTGGCGGGCAGCACGCAGATAGCGTGCGTGGCCAACATGCAGCAGGTCAAAGCAGCCGTTGGTCATCACCAGCCGCTCCCCTCGGGTCCGGGCGGCTGCCACGGCGCCCAGCAGGGCCGGTTCCGTCAGCACCCCAAACCCGGTCGCTTCCCGGCCATGAAGCTCGTGCAGCAGCTCGGCAGGGCTGACGCAGGCGGCGCCCAGTTTGCCCACGACCAGGCCCGCTGCCGTATTGGCCCAGTGTACTGCCGTCGGCAAGGGTACGCCGATGGCCAGACTGGCCCCCAGCACCGCGATCACGGTATCCCCGGCGCCGGTCACGTCATACACTTCCCGCGCTACCGCCGGCCAGTGTTGAGGTTCATCCGGGGCGGGCGGGATCAGGGTCATGCCCGCCTCACCCTGCGTGACCAGCAGATGTCCCAGGGCGTGTTGCTGCAGCAGTGCCTGAGCGCGCCGGGTAAAATCGGCAGAATCGCTGGCCCGCCCGGCAGCCTGCTCAAATTCGCCCAGATTGGGCGTGATGACGCTGGCACCGCGATAATGGCCAAAATCCGCATGTTTGGGGTCTACCAGCACTGGCTTGCCTGCGGCCTGAGCCAGGCGGATCAGTTCGGCAGCCTCCTGCAAGGCTCCCTTGGCGTAATCAGACAGGATGACCAGCTGGCATTCGGCCAGCGCAGCGGCATAAGCAGCCTTGAGCGCGGGCCAGCACGGAAAGGCCTGTTCAAAATCCAGCCGCAGCAATTGCTGATGCCGACTGACCACACGTAGTTTGGTAATCGTCGGCCAGCCGGGCACGGTTTGCAGGCAGGTTGTGACCCCGGCCTGGTGCAGGGCCGCACTTAGAACTTCGGCCGCTTCATCATCGCCCACCAGACCCAGCAGGGTGCAGTGCGCACCCAGGGCAGCCAGATTCAGGGCCACGTTTGCGGCCCCGCCAGGGCGCTCCTGTCGGGTGTCCACCCGCACCACCGGCACCGGCGCTTCCGGGGAAATCCGTGCCGTGGCGCCCTGCCAGTAGCGGTCCAGCATCACGTCACCGACCACCAGTACCCGTGCCTGGCCAAATTCTGGCAAATATCGCATGAACCTACTGACACCCTGCTAACTGCCCTTGATGGTGCAATGATCATAACATGTGCTACAACAGGTCGAACCGGGTGGCAGGTGTAGATATGTGAAGGTAGCTCAGGGCCGGGTGTGGGCAGGTGTCCTGCTGGCTTACCCCATTTTTTTGGCCAGTTTTTTTCTCAGTCCGCACGACAAGTTTACCAATAACCTGTTTTATCTGGCCCTGCTGGTATTTTTGTTCGGGCCGTTCCTGGCGCTGCTGCGGGTCATGGCCCGCCTGCCTTTGGGGCAGTGGGTGCTGGCCTACCTGGCCTGGCATCTGGTGACGGTTACCTGGTCGGACTCATTTGTCCTGGCGCAGTTGCGTCAGCAAAGCCTGCATAGCCTGTACGTGCTGGGTTTCATCCTGATGGGCCTGTGGGTGTTACGTACCCGGCAGGATGGCCGCCAGCTCTGGCAGTGGCTGAGTGCAGCAGCCTTGCTGGCCGGACTGATTTTGCTGATGACAACTGGGCTGGACGCGCTGGCAGGCCGCCTGAGTGGCTGGGAGATGCTGGGACATCCCGGTATGGCGGCAACCCTGTACGGCACGCTCTGGCTCTGGTGGTTTGCCCAGCCGCTGCGGCGCAGCACGCTGCCGGTGCAGGGTGGCATGCTGCTGTTGCTGGGAGGCGTGATCCTGCTGACCCAAAGCCGGGGGCCGATGCTGGCCCTGGGTGGCTGCATCTTGCTGGGCGGGCTGCTGGCGCGGCGCTGGTCCTGGCTGCTGCTGGCGGCGGCGGCGGGTTTGGGTTATGGCGTGCTTCTGGCACAGGGCAGCCTGGAAGTGCCGACATTCTGGCACCGGCATGGCTGGGATTCCTACCGGCTGGAAATCTGGCCCCAGGTCTGGCAGGACATTCTGACCGCGCCTCTGTGGGGTCAGGGCAGCCTGACGCCGTTGGCCTACCCGGTCAGCAGTGGCCGCATTGAGCCGCATCCGCACAACATCTTTCTGAATGCCTGGGTGACCGGCGGGCTGGTTGAACTGCTGCTCCTGCTGGGGATGCTGGGTACGGCACTGTGGCAGGGTGAACGATTGCGACATCAGCATGGGGACGCCAGCCTGACCTTGCAACTGAGTTTTGCGGTTCTGTGCGGCCTGACGGATGGGGCCGGGCTGGTGCATCACCCCTTGCCGTTCTGGCTCTATTTCTGGCTCCCGGTGACCCTGGCCCTCGCCACAGCCTGGCAGGCGGAAAACCGGGCCGGACAGTTTACGAAAGCTTCTTGAATATCCGATGCAAAATACCCTCCAGAACCCCTGCCGTTGTGCCTGGGTGGACCTGAGTAAACCCGATTATGTCGCCTACCATGATGAGGAATGGGGTGTCCCCGTCCATGATGATCGCAAGTTGTTCGAGTTTATGGTGCTGGAATCCGCGCAAGCAGGCTTGAGCTGGTACACCATCCTGCGCAAGCGCGAAAATTACCGTGAAGCCTTTGATGGTTTCGACCCCGAAAAGATTGCACGTTACGATGCCGCCAAAGTCGAGGCATTACTGGGCAATGCGGGTATTATCCGCAATCGCCTGAAAATATTGGCAACCATCACCAATGCGCAATGTTTTCTGACAGTGCAGAGGGAAGTTGGCAGTTTTGATGCTTATATCTGGCAGTTCGTTGGCGGGAAACCCATGGTCAATCACTGGAAAACCTTGGCAGAGTACCCTTCCACCACGCCGGAATCGGATGCCATGAGCAGGGACTTGAAAAAGCGTGGCTTCAAATTCATGGGGTCAACCGTGTGCTACGCGCACATGCAGGCGACGGGGATGGTGAATGATCACATGCTGGCCTGCTTTCGGCGCCAGGTGGAATATTAAAGGTGTCGTCACGATGCAACCCCCATTATGTCAACGTTATCACTGTGCCCGGAATACCCAGGGTTGTCATCCATGTCGCATCGAGACAATGAGCCGGGGTTTTTAGCGTTACCCTGAAGGCGTTTTGCGTCTTTTGCACCCCTGTACCCCAACTGGTATAGTGTCGCCCATGAATATGAACGCCTTCCACATCACCTCCGCCCATCGCTGGCTACGACTGCGCAACCATCCGCGTAGCAGCTAGTTTTTGCCTTTTGATTAGCTGCGGGATTTTCCTGGCAGCTTATTGATGCTTCATCCCGCAGTGCCTTTTTCGGAGTCCATCATGCGGGAAATAACCTCAGACGACGCAACCCAGCACGCTTTCCGGTCGGGCTTATGGCTGGCGGTGGGCGGCACGGCCTTATTTGCGCTCAAATCCATTTTTATCAAGCTGGCGTACGCACACGGGGTGGATGCAACCACTTTGCTGACGCTGAGGATGCTGATTTCACTGCCATTTTATTTAGCGATCCTGGTCTGGCTGTTACGTGAACCACAAATGGTCAAGCCCATGCCGCAGGAAATTGCCGCGCTGTTTGGCCTGGGGTTCATCGGCTATTACCTGTCGTCATGGCTGGATATGCAGGGGCTGCACTATATTTCGGCGCAACTGGAGCGCCTCACCCTGTACACCTACCCGATCATGACGACCGTGCTGGGCTGGTTATGGCTGCGTGAAGTCATTACCGCACGGATTTTGCTGGCGTTGGTCTTGACCTACAGCGGGGTGATGTTGCTGTATGGATACGAAGCCAAACTCGGCGGTAGCCATACCAGCCTCGGCGTGGTACTGGTGGCGCTGTCGGCGTTGACGTTTGCGTGTTACGTGGTGCTCAGCAAACGGCTGATCAGCAAGCTGGGCAGTCGGTTATTCACCAGCCTCGTGATGTTGGCATCGACGCTGTTTGTGTTTATCCACTTTAGGATGACGCACGAACTGAGTGCATTTGCCATTACGACGCAGGCATGGGGTTATGCAGTGTTATTGGCGATTTTCAGTACGCTGTTACCCAGTTACATGGTCAGTGAAGCGATTGCGCGCATCGGTGCGGCAAGAACCAGCATCGTGGGGACCGCCGGGCCGATAGTCACGATTCTGTTGGCAGTGGGATTACTGGGTGAGCCGTTTGGCTGGTCTCATCTGGCGGGTATGCTGCTGGTCGTGGCGGGGGTGGGGTTACTGGGGAGACGCTAAGTAGCGCAGGGCCTGCCGCCACCCCTTGCGGGGGTGCAGCAAGCGGTTATGGGAACGCAGATCACCTAGAGCGGGCTGACGACCGTGATCTGAATGCTGTCCACCGGGCCAAGGGCTTCGTGGTCGGTGTTGCGCAGGTCTATCTTGACCGTATGTTTGCCGGGCGTGACGCCAGGCAGGGTATAAGTGCCTTTGGGTTCCTTGAGCATGATGAGTAATTTGTCATCCAGAAACGCGTGGATGTGGTCGCCGGTGGTGCGCGGGGTGAACTCATAGCTGAAGCTCAGCGGCACGTCACTTTTGTGAATGGCGCCATCACTGGGGGACAAAATCCGCACCGCCTTGGCCGCAGCGCCGACGCTAAAACTGCTACTGCGGCTGACCCCCAGCGGTTTGTCCTTGGCATCGCGCAAATCCAGGCTCAGGGTATAACTCCCGGCAGCGAGCTTGCCAATGCGATGTTCACCCTCGGTTTGCTCCAGCATGGCCAGCAGGGTGCCATTCAGATAGGCATTGACGTGAGCGCCCTGGGGCAACTGACTGACGCGATAGCGCAGGCTGACAGGCTCACTGACGGCCAGCACCGCATCCGGGACAGGGGCCAGAATTTCCAGCGTGGTTGCGGGGCGGGTCTGGACGGTACTGTCAGGACGTACCACCGTACCGCCCTGCTGGGGCGACTGGGCCGGGGGCGACGTGGCTTCCTGACAGGCACTCAGCAGCGCGGTCAGGGCCAGCAGGGGGACATAACGGGTCATGCGGTCACTCCCAATGGGATGTAAGTGGTTAAATACCAATCCACAAAACGGGCTACCCCGGTGGCGACCGGCGTTGCAGGCCGATAGCCGGTGGCGGTAGCCAGATCTTCAATGTCGGCGTACGTATCGGGGACATCCCCCGGTTGCAGGGGCAGCAGGTTCAAACGGGCCTTGCGCCCCAGGGCCTGTTCCAGATAGCGAATGTAATCCATCAGTTCCACCGGCTCATGATTGCCGATGTTGTAAAGCCGATACGGCGCAGCCGAAGTGGCTGCGTCAGGTTGCAGCCCCGTCCAGGTCGGGTCAGGCTGCGCTGGCTGGTCAAGCACCCGGATGATGCCCTCGACGATATCATCAATGTAAGTGAAATCACGTCGGTGCGCGCCGTGGTTGTACACGTCGATGGGTTGATCGGCCAGAATGGCCTGGGTGAACTTGAACAAGGCCATGTCCGGACGACCCCAGGGGCCATAGACGGTGAAAAATCGCAAGCCCGTGACCGGAAGGCCGTAAAGGTGGCTATAGGTATGCGCCATCAATTCGTTGGCCTTTTTGGTGGCCGCATACAGACTGAGCGGATGATCCACATTGTGGTGGACTGAAAACGGCATGACCTGATTGGCACCGTAGACCGAGCTGCTGGATGCGTAGACCAGATGTTCCACCGCGTTATGTCTGCACCCCTCCAGAATATTGCCAAACCCGACCAGGTTGGTATCAATATAAGCCGCCGGATTGATGATGGAATAACGTACCCCGGCCTGAGCAGCCAGATTGACCACCCGCTGGGGTCGGGTTTGGGCAAACAGATCCGCGACACCGGTACGGTCTTCAATATTCAGGGTTACTGCCTGAAAGTGTGGATGGGCCAGCGTACGCGCCCAGCGGGCCTGTTTCAGGCGCACCTCGTAGTACGCATTGAAATTATCCACGCCGACAACCGTATCGCCCCGCGCCAGCAGCCGCAGGGCCAGGGCGCTGCCAATAAAGCCGGCGCTGCCGGTGATCAGGATTTTCATCGTTTCAGAATGTTATAAGCGGCCATCAACTTCGGCCAGAGGGAAAATGGATTTCACATCGTACAGGATCGCCCCCGGTTTGCCCAGCCGGCGCAGGCTTGCGGCGCCCAAGTCCCGAAATTGTCGGTGGGCCACGGCAACAATCAGGGCATCATAAGCCCCTGGCTCCAGGGTTGGCAGCAACTCCAGGCCATACTCGACGTGGGCCGCCGCAGCATCTGCCCAGGGGTCGTACACGCGACAGCGTACCCCATACGCACTCAGCTCCTGAATGATGTCAATGACCCGGGTGTTGCGGATATCCGGGCAGTTTTCCTTGAAGGTCAGCCCCAGCACCAGTACCTGGGCCTGGTTCAGGCAGACGCCCCGCTGGGCCAGTTTTTGCAGCACTTCACGGGCAAGGTGATGGCCCATTGCATCATTGACCCGGCGTCCGGCCAGCATCATTTCAGGATGCAGGCCGACGGCAGCCGCCTTGTGGGTGAGGTAATACGGATCTACGCCAATACAATGCCCACCGACCAGCCCCGGTCGAAAAGGCAGAAAATTCCATTTGGTACCCGCTGCCTCCAGCACTTCCAGGGTATCCAGGCCCAGCCGGTGACAAAACAGCGCCAGTTCGTTGATCAGGGCAATATTCACGTCCCGCTGGGTGTTTTCGATGGCCTTGGCGGCCTCGGCAACTCGCAGGCTCGAAGCCCGATGGGTGCCTGCCGGGATGATGGTCTGGTACAAGGCATCCACAAAGGCCGCCGCCGCAGGCGTGGAACCGGCGGTAATCTTGATGATGTTGGCCAAACGATGGGTCGGATCGCCGGGGTTGATCCGCTCCGGGCTGTAGCCCAGATAAAACCCGGTATTGAGTGCCAGCCCCGAAGCGGCGGCCAGCACCGGGGCACAGACTTCTTCGGTAGCCCCCGGATAGACGGTGGATTCATAGATGACCACCCCGCCGACGCCCAGCACCTGCCCCACCGTCAGGCTCGCAGCTTGTAACGCCCGCAGATCCGGGCGCTTATGTGCATCCACGGGCGTTGGGACCGTGATGATGAAGACCTGACATCCGGCCAGGGCCGCCGGATCGGCGCTCAGGTGCAGGCGGGTTGCGGCCTGCAATTCGGCAGCCGAAACTTCCAGGGCACAGTCATGGCCTTGACGCAGCTCGGCAATCCTGTGGGCCGAAAGGTCAAAGCCCGTGACGGCAAAATGGCGGGCGAAAGCCACCGCCAGGGGCAGCCCGACATAACCCAGGCCGACGATGCCCAGGCGCAGGTGCGGGGTCAGGGTGGGCAAGACCGCCATTATCGTTCAGCGCCGACTCGGCAGATTGCTGACACCGGCTGGAAAACTCAGCACGGGGGTGATGGGCGCCGGGGCCGTCCCCCCCGGCAGGGGGGTGGGGGGTGGGGCTGGCACCGTTGCACTCAGAGGCCCCAGATCCAGCTCGATGGCTGCGCCATCATCGGCTACCTGTGCCCGGCTGACGCTCAAACCTGAAGGTAACGGGTCGTCTTCCGGTAGCGACACAATCTTCCCATACAGGCGCACCGCAAAACGGTAACGGCTCAGGCTGAACAGATTGAAGTCGTAGCGGAGCGTCATGCATTCGTTGGGGGCCAGTTCACCATCGCCATAAGCACCGGCAAGGGGCACAACCAACTCCGCGCCAACACCGCCCTCTCGCCATTCCGGAGCGGTCAGATATTGAGAGGTGCTCAATGTGTCAAAACGCAAGGCATTGCCCTGGCTGAGGCGTACCGTGCGAGTGCGCAGTTCGGTCAGGGTATTGCCCCCTACCCGATTGCAATACTCGGTGTCGAAGGCGTACAGGGCGACCAGACCCGAAGGCTGATAGCCTGTGGCCAGCGAAGCCAGGGTCAGGCCAAAGTTGCTGGTCGTGACGCCGCTGGCAAAGCTGGGTGTGACATCGGCCAGGCCGTCGTTATCCAGCTTGCCCAGCGCAATGCTGCGGCTGATTTCAGTCGCATTGAAGGTGGCGCAATCGGTGAACCCGCCGCTGCCATCATTCAGGCACCGGCGCTCCTGCTGAAGGTTGTTTGCCGTCACCACATCCAGATGACCATCCCGATTCAGGTCGCCCAGCGCAATGCCTTCGGTGCTGTCGGTGCCGCTGAACCCAACGCAGCTGGCAAAGCCGCCACTGCCATTATTGGGGCAGTAACGCTCTTCCTGACCACTGTTGCCAATCAGCGCATCAATCAGCCCATCACCATTCACATCACCCAGGGCCAGGGCAAAGCTGGTATCCAGCCCGTTAAAAAAACTACATGCGGTAAAGCCCCCGCTGCCGTCATTCAGGCAACTGCGTTCCTGCTGACTGGTGCCATTGGCGACCACCGCGTCCAGGTCACCGTCCTGATCAAGATCCGCCAGCGCAATGGCCCGGCTGTCATCGTTGATGGCGTTAAAGGCCGTACAACTATTGAAATTGCCACTACCGTTGTTCCAGCATACTTGCTCCGACTCACCGCTATTGGCTATCACCGCATCCAGATCGCCATCACCGTCCACATCACCCAGCGCGATGCCAAAGCTGGCGTCCAGGGTGTTGAAGCTCGCACAGTCGGTGAACCCGCCGCTGCCGTTGTTCAGACAACGATATTCCGGTTGGCCCTTGGTGTTGGCAATGACCGTATCCAGGGCGCCATCCCCATTCAGATCGCCCAGCGCAACACCGAAACTGTAAACCGCGCTATTGAAACTGACGCAACTGGCCAGGTTGCCCACGCCATCGTTCAAGCAGCGGACGGCCTCATCGTTGTAATTGGCGATCACGGCATCCAGCTTGCCATCCCCATTGACATCGCCCAAGGCGATCCCGGTGCTGGTATCAAAATCGTTGAAGCTGGCGCAGTTTCCAGCCGGAAACCCACCTGAACCATTGTTCATACAGCGAATTTCCCGTACGGCATTGCCAATGGCCACATCCAGGTTCGCAGTGCCGCGGATGGAGGGCGTTGCCCCAACCCCCAGTGCTGACTGGGGCATTGCAGCCAGCAGGCTCCACAAGGCAAAGGCTGAAACAGAAGTGGCGGTAGATAGCGAATGAGCATTCATGGGCATTCCTCGAAGCCAGTGACTCGCAGTCTAGGTTAGCATTCGATAACCGGCAAGCGTGGTTCAGCGGCACAAATCTGCTAGCGGCGTCACAACTCGGGCGCGACACCTGTGCGGCATGAACCCCGCCGGCCCAGGTGCGGGCCAGATTCGGGGCGGGTCTGGTGTGTCCGGTGGTCAAAGATACAACGGTGCCATCTGGCGCCAGAATGCCGGGCCGTGAGCTTCGCCACCCCAGACATGCAGGGCGTGCCAGATATGCTTGCCCCAGAGTATCCGGCTAAAATTCTGGTTGTCTTCGTAGCACGGGTCCGCCTCGCCAATCACCAGGGTGATTTCCAGACGCCGCATGCACTGCAACAGCTGCACATCATCCAGATTGGCCAGGAATCGGGGCGGAATGTTGAAGTAGACATCATCATCAAAATAGGTGCCAAACAGCCCCGGCTCCGCGCCCGCCGGCTCGGTCAGATCGTAACGCCCGCCAAATGCCACAACCTTGCCGAACAACTGTGGATGGCGAAAGGTGACGTTCACGGCATGGAACGCCCCCAGGCCGCAGCCATGCGCAATGGTGAACGGATTGGGATTGCGCGCAGCTCCGTAGGGCAGCACCTCACGTACCACATAACGTTCATAGGCCAGGTGGCGCAAAATTCGCTGCCGGGGGACGCAGGTCTTGCAGTATAGTGTGTCGGCATCCACGCTATCCAGGCAATAAAGCTGGAGATTGCCCGCCTCGATGGAAGGCTGCAGGGCCCGTACCAGCCCCCAGTCCTCATAATCAAAAAACCGGCCCTCCCGGTCGGGAAACACGATGACCCGTGCGCCGGCATGGCCAAAAACCAGCAATTCCATTTCGCGCTGTAAAAACCGGCTATGCCAACGGTGGTAAGCACGCTGCAGGGTGGCAGGTGCGGGGGAGGGCAAAACGCGCAAAACAGCTCCTGGGAAGCGGGACAAGATAGCCGGATTTTAGCATGGTTCCCAACCCGTCCTGCCCCGAATCCCCAGGGTTGCTGCTGTGCTCCGCAGACACTTGCGCTGCATCAAGAGACCGCCATCAAGCTGTGTTATGATCGTGTCGTCCGATGGCTGTACCCTGATTGTGGAGGAGACGATCGATGCGCACCCGTTTGCTGTTGTTGCCCTTGGTGGCCCTGCTGGGCCTGACGGCCTGTGAGTCCGAGCCGGTTGTCAGTACTGAAACGGTCATCATTCGGGAACCCAACGCCGAAGAGGCCTATAACCGGGGCCGCCGCTACTTTGACGAAGGCGATTTCCAGGCCGCCGCAGAAGAATTCAGCCTGGCCGTGCGGCGTAATCCCAATTTTGCCGAGGCCTTCTATGGTTTGGGCCGCAGCCATGAGAAACTGGGTGCCCTGGAACGCGCTCAGGACGCCTACCGGGATTGCCTGAACATTCAGCCCGGCCATGCCAAAGCCAATTACCATCTGGCGGTATTGTATTTCCAGGCCGCCCAGTATACTCAGGCCGAAGCGCACTTTCAGCGTGCCGTGGATACTGACCCAGGCAACCACTACGCTTATTTCTATCTGGGTGAAATTGGCCGGATGCAGGGGCAGTGTCAGCCGCCCAAAAAGCACTACCAGAAGGCGCTGGCCATCAAGGCGGATTTCTACGATGCCCAGGACGCCTTGCGCGTGACGGAGCGGGAGAACTGCCGCCCGGTGGTCAAGGAGCAGAAGGCTCCGGTCAAGCGCACCCCGGTCAAGCCAAAGGTGGAAGACGAATTTCGGGGCGGGGGCCGTGCCCTGAAGCCCGGTGAGTGGTAATACCATGTTCCGCCTGCTGTGTACCGGGGGTCTGCTGCTGGTTGCCCTGCCCACAAGTGCAGGCAATCGCTGGATGATGGAGCAAAACGCCCGGGAATTGATTGAGATGGCCGATGCCGTGGCCAGTCAGGTCCAGGGGGTCAAGCCCGAAGAACAATTGCGCTTTGAAGCCCGCGTGGTGGAACGGGGCGGCCAGCGGGTGATTCATCTGGAGCGGGTCAGCGTGACTGCGGCCCCGCAGGTCCAGCCTCCCCAGGCGCACGCCGTGCAGGTGCCTGCCACGCAGCCGCAATCGGTACCGGCTTCGACTGCCGAATACCACCCAGCCATCCGTTACGCACCCTTGCTATCTGCCCCGGACGCATCGGCCCCCCGGCCCGCCGGGCTGGTCGGGGGTGGGGCAGCGCTGGCTGAAGTGAACGATTTTCCCGGTCTGCTGGCTCAGCATCCCGAGGCCAAGGCCTACGAGCTGCAAGGCAGCGGGACCGGCTCCGGACGCAGTTTCTGGGTATCTTGGTAACCATTAGGGGGTTATATGCGCAAACAATTTGGATTTCTGGGTTTTCTGATCCTGGTCCTGGCCTTGTTGGGTGCTCAGCCGGTCTGGGCCGGCAACAAGAAGTTCATGACCATCAATGCAGCCAAGGTGCTGGCAGAACGGGCCATTGTCGAAAGCGTCATTGGGCTGAAGGTGCGCGGTCATGAGCGGGTCGAGGACATGATTGCGGCCAGCGTCACCATCGAAGCCAAAACCGCTGCCGAAATTAAAGGCATTGAATTTGTGGACATTGTTTACGATGCTGCCAAGGATATTGCCAAGGTGACGGCTGAAATCAAGGTGGGGCGGATCAGTAACATCATCGGGCGCCGGATCAACTACGGCAACCTGACCATCCGCCGGGTCGCATTTGCTACCTCCACTCCGGAAAATGCCGGGCCGTTGCAAGCGCTGCGGGCTGCCGAGCTGGACGCCTACAAGCAGTTGGCAAAAAAGATCATTGGCTTCAAGATTAAGGGCGAAAGTTCGGTGGAAAACTTCATCCTCAAGTCCGATGATGTCCAGGCCAAGTTCATGGTGGCGCTGTATGGTGCAGAACTGGTCGGTTATCGCTGGGATGAAGCCGGGGATGCCTATGTCAAACTCTCCATGCGGGTGGGTCTGATTGAGGATGTGCTGGGGCAGCGGCTGGATTACGACGGTGCAGTGATCGAAGTTGAGGGTAATGGTGCCCAACGCGATGATTTCAGTGCGGCCCAGCAGCCTGCTGCGGGTGAAGACCAGCGTCAGATCGGCACCCGGATTCGGGAAGGTTCGCTGGATGTCCCGGTAGGCCAACCCCTGACGGGTCAGGGTGTACGCACCGAGACGCCGGATGTGCCGGTGGGCGGTGGCGCGCAATTGCGGCCCTGAGCGTGCAGCGCATCCTGTGGACCAGCCTCCTGCTGGGGAGCCTGGGTTTGCCGGCGGCCTGGGCGTTCAGCTTTTCCGAACACGCGGCTGACGAACGGGCTGAGGAACGGGCGCAGGTGCGCGCCCAGGAACGGCTCGCCGACGACTTGCAGGCGACGCCCTGCAAGTCTGAGGTCAAAAAACGTAAAATTGCCCTGCTGGTGGCCGAGGAACGCATCAGCAGCGGCAAGCAGAAAACCTACAAGGACTTTGGCCCGCTGTTTGAGGCCATCAATGTCAAGCTCAGAGCGCTGGGGTTACGCACCTTTACCCAGGCCGAGATTCAGGCGCAGATTGCGCGGGCCGAGGCGGTAGCTTACGTCAATGGTGACACCGATGGTGCGATTCAGGCCGCCAGTCGCCTGGCTGCCGGTTATCTGCTGCGGGCACGCATTCAATCCCGCAGCCAGGTCAACCCCGTCATCGGGGTCAACGAAGTCTTTATCAATCTCGAACTCAATCTGACTGATAGCCAAGGGCGGCTCATCTCCCGGACTGCGGCCCGAGGTGATTCCTATGCCGGGGCCGATACCCTGACGGTGGCCCTGGATCTGGTAGAACAGCAGGCTGATGTGCTGGTGGGGCAGCTTTATCATGATTTGTGCAGCACGAGGTAAGGCATGAAGTATTTATGGTTGGCACTCTGGCTATGCAGCCTGGGTCTGGCGCAGGCAGCCGAAACGATCATCGTCACCGCCGAAGGGCTGGCTGACCCGAATGCCGATACCTACAAGCGGGATCAGGGTTTGCTGATTGATGCCCTGCGCCAGGATGCCCGCAAGCAGGCGATTGAAAAAGCTGTCGGAACTTTTGTGGATAGCTCAACGCTGGTGGCCAACTATACCCTCATCAGCGACAAGGTGCTGACCCGCTCTCAGGGGCTGATCAAGCAGGTCATCAAGGAAAGTCCACACTGGATAGGCAAGGACGGCTTTGCCCACATGCTGATCAAGGCCGAAGTGTACTTGACGGATTTGCAGACTGCCCTGAAGGAAATGTCGCGGGAAAGTCGGGTGGCCCTGATCAAGGAGCAGGGTAGTCCGAAGATTTCCGTTGCCGTCATCATCCGCGATGCCGAACGCGGCGGCGATGCGGCAGCAGAGCGTTCTCCAGTGGCCGAGAACATTCTCAAGGAGCACATCAGCAAGTTTGGCTATCGGGTCTGGTCGGAAGATGTCACCCGCACCCTGCGTCTGGAGCAGATTGAACGCAGTCAGCTGGCCAATCAGACCGAGACCACAGTTTCGGTATCGCAGATGAAAGCTTCGGATTTCACCATCGTGGGTGAAGCCAAATTTGAGAAGCGCAGCATCAAGCTGGCAGCTTCCGGGATTACCGTCAGCAAATACATTCTGACCTCCTGGACGGTCAAATGTGTGGATAACCACACCGGGGAAGAAATCTATTTCAATAACAAAATTCCACGCAAGCAAAGCTGGGAAAGTGAAGATCAGGCGCTGGGTGATGTCGGGCGCATGATCGGCGGTGAATTCAGCAAAGATTTTTTTGAACAGCACCTGATGCAGCCCAGCAGCATTTATCAGGTGCAAGTCAGCGGTTTACCCAGCTATGATGCGGGTACCTTGCTGAAAAAGGAGTTTGTCGGTTTGCGTCCGGTGCTGAATGTGGAGTTTCGCAATTTCAACGCCAAGGGTTTTTCCCTGTTTGAGGTCGAATTCACGGGCCGCAGCGATAATTTTGCCGCTTTGGTAGATGGTGTGATCATCAAGCCCCTCAATGCCAAGTTTGGGGAGAAGGTTTTCAAGCTGGATTCCGTCAACGGCAAGGTCGTCGAACTGACTTATAATTCCAGCATGGACGTGGATGAGCTGATGCAGCGTTTTGATCGCCAGCCTCCCGCCTCCTTGGCTCTGGCCACGCCGGAGCGCATTCAGCAAGTGGTGCAAAGCAAGGAAACCATGACGCAGGTGGCCAAGGTAAATCCTGAAGCGGTCAGTGCCCTGAGCAAGGGCGGCAATCCGGCTGCCAACAGTGCCCTGGACGCGGCCCGGAATTTTTGAACTGATGAGGAAAATCATGTTGCATGCACGTTGGCTGCTGGCCATTGGCCTGTTGGGCGTCAGTACAATCAGCCTGGCCCAGTTTGATGATTCGGAGGAACCCCGGGAGGAGCGCCGTCGGTCCAGCGCTTCGGAACGGGCCAACCGGCAGGCTGATGAAGCCCTGTACCGTCCGGTGGAATATCGCAATGCGCACCGTTCCGGGCCGGCCCTCATCGTCCTGCCGGGGCAAATCAAAAGCAATAACGCCAGTTTTGAAGAAAAAATCTCGCCCAACAACATTGCCGATTATGCTGAACTGGAATTGGGCCGAGCCAACTTCAAGGTGCTGGAACGCAGTGACCTTGGCCCGATGCTTCAGGAAATCGGTCTGGCAGTGAACATGGGTGATCCGGGCGCGCTGAAAAAATTCAAACGTGGCAAGTTCAAATCTACTCAGTGGTTCATCAAGTTCGATATCCTCAAGGCCGAACCGGTGGCTCAGGCCCGCGAAGGTTTTGACGGTAATGCCGTGGGTCAGTTGTTTGGGGGCTTGGTGAAGGACTCCCGCAAAGGGGGCGCGGTGGAATCGCTGTTTGGCTCCATCCAGCAGGACGAAAGCGCGCAAATCTGGATCGTGGGGTTACGCTACAAGGTGCTGGATGCCAACACCACAGAACAGGTCACGACCGGTTATTTTGAACAAAAGATGGAGTTGGGTGCCAGTTCTCAAGCCGCCCTGGGGCAGTACCAAAGCGAAAAATCCGGCGTGACCCTGGATACCCTGGTGCAGCGTCTGGTGCAACAGGCGGTTGCCGATCTGGATAAAAAGAAATAAATCTTCCGGGATAGCTGAACGCGGATGACCCAGGTTCAGCTCACCCCGCTGGCAGAGCAGCTGGCGCAGGCACGCGCCCGGCGTGACGCCCTGATTGAACAGGTCGCCGAGGCCAGCCTGGCCTTGGCCCAGTTGCGTGCTGAATTGGCCCGCTTTCGTGCCGTTTATTTTGCCCGGCTGGGCAGGTTGCTGCTGGAACTGGAGCAATTGGAAACCGCGCTGGCACGCGGGACAGCCCAGCCTCTGCCGGAAACGCCCAATCCACCCTCCCCGCCTGATCAGCCTCCCGCCCCTTCGCCGCCGGGACCAGCATTGAAGCAATTGTACCGCAAGGTTATTTCCTCTCTGCATCCTGATCGGGCCAGCGATGCTGCCGATGCCGAGTTGCGTAACCATCTGGTCGCTCTGGCCAACAAAGCCCTGGAAGCGGGCGACTCGACCCGGTTGGCACAACTGCTTGCGGAGTATGCCGTGCGCAGCCCCGCCCGAGCGGAGGGTAGTTTTCAGGAACAATTGGCCCAGCTGGAACGCCAGATAGCCCATGTCCAGCAGCAGCAGCAGGCGTTGGCCGCAGAACGGCAGGCGCTGGAAGCCGAAGCTCTGTGCCGGCTGATGCAGCAGATGCCCATCAATGCGGATGAACAGGCGCATACCTGGCGCAAGATAGCAGGCGATCTCCGCCTGCGGGTCCAACTGGCCCGGCGCCTGCTGGCCCGCTGGCTGGGCACGGCGGCCCCGGTGCCCAGGCGCCGCAAGCGCAAGCCCGCTGCGCGCCCGCCCGCGCAGTACCAGGTGGATGCGCAACTGGCAGTACGCAGTCCGGCGGAACTGCTGATTGCCCAGTTGCTGGTTCAGGCCGGGCTGGAATATGCTTATGAATATCCGGTCGCTGACGCCGTGGAACCGCTCGGTGGTTTTGTGGTCTGGGGGGTGCGGCGCCAGGTGCGGGTCTGGGAACATGCTGGGGCTGATTGGCCTAACCGGTTGCAGTATTACCTGAGTCGTGGCCTCAAGCCCGGCATCACCCTGTTTGTCACCCATGACAACCCCGGCGGGGGGTTTGACCTGCGCAGTCTGCGCCGGGTGCTGCATCATTTGCAAGCCGGTGCAGCGGGTCGCATTACGGATGGCGAGGGATAATCCCGGCAGCAGAACAATTGCATTTACCTCGCTCATTGAGCGTAACTCCCTTTCAGGGTTCGCAACGGTGGCGTGTGCAATGACTGCGGCGGGTGACTGGCAA